>CAJURZ010000010.1 GCA_910588905.1 uncultured Eggerthellaceae bacterium | reverse complement strand
CCCGGGGGGGGGGGTACCCTTTTTTAGCTTGTTGATGGGTTTGTAAAGAGAGGTCTGAGCATATGCGTACTCCGGAAGATACTTCCAATGTAGAGAATAAAACTGATGGTCAAGACTCTGAATCTGAAACAGCTTTGGATACGAATGCTGAGCTCGGCACCCAGCCAGAGGGTTCTAAAGGTGAAACCCTTGAAACAAGCGAGAAGCCTGATGGCGGCTCAAAAGGAGACAAGGCGAAGAAGAACATCAAAGACAGCTTCCAAGGCTTGAAAGAAGTCGGTGGCTTGAAAAAGCAAGCTGCTGCTCTGGAATCAGAGATACACGATGCCGAGACGCAGTATGCTGATGATAAAGAAGCCTATGAAAAGCGCAGCGCCATCGCTTCGAATTACAGTGCGATCATCGCCACGCGAAATCAGGCAGTGCAAGATGCGCAGGCGAACATAGCTGCTCAACAAGCGAACATCGCTCAATTCGAAAAGGAGCTCGCTCCGCAGAAGAAGCAGCTTGATCAGATCGTGAAAAGGCACGAACGCGAGCTTCAGCCGTACAAGGAAAGGCTCGAGAGCGCGGAAGCGGAGTATGCGCAGGCAGAAGCCAAAGTCGAGTCCGTCAATCGGTCTTTGGAGGGTGCCCGCACGGCCCTTTCGCAAACGCTCAAGCAGATCGAAGATGCTACCAAGCGGGAAGCGGCGGCTCAGCAAAAGATAATCAGCCTCAACAGCGCCGTCTCGGAACTTTCGAGCAAAGGCGAGTCGATCAACACATCCGTGCTCCAATCGGAGCTTTCGGTAGCGAACATGAATCTGTCATCTGCTCAATCGGCGAAAACCAGCGCAACATCCATGCGGTCTTCCGCAGAACAGGATGTCCGCAATTTCGAGAACGAGCTCAATCAGGCCGTGACAGAATCAAGCGCGAAGAAGAACCTGCTGAACAGCGCTCAATCCGACTTCAACAAGATCGCTGCTGAACAAGCGGAACAGCAGGCCCCCATCCGTTCGATCGTTGAGCCTCTTGAAAGGGAGATAGCCGCTGCGCGCGAATCCATCGAAGCGAGCAATATGCAGCTGATGGAAGCCCAGCACGACATCGATGAAGCGAACGACATCAATGACCACCCTGAAGAGACCGAACGCATGAAGAGCGCCCTCGATGCCCTTGAGAAGCGCATCGGGCAGCTCAAGAAGGAACTGGAGGAGCTCAAGGCGCTCATCGCGAAGGCAGCCAAGGGCGCAACGAAAGCAAAGCTGCTGATCGTCGGAGTCATCGTTGCGGTGATCGTGCTCATCGTTGCGGGCATCGCTGTTTTCAATGCCGCATCGGAATTCGCAGCTGAACAGGAGCGGGCTGCAGCTATCGCGGCTCAGGAAAAGGCCGAAGCCGAGGCGAAGGCAGAAGAAGAGCGAAAGGCCGCCGAAGAACAGGAGAAGGAAAAGGCTCGTCAAGAGGCATTGGAAAAAGGCGCCATCCCTATTACGTCCGAGTACTTCGCCGATGTCACATCCAATGGAATGTCCATAACTTTGGAATCCATTGCTTCGTCATATGACGAGAATGGGGATGAAATACTCTCACCGGATGAGTTGGGAGAGGCTCTGTCCGGCGGTGTCATGTTCAGCTATAAAGGAAATAGAACCATAGATCTTCTCCTCAAGAATAAAGATCTCAAGTCCTTGAGCTTCTATGTCGAACCCGGCGCTTCTGGTTCAATGGACTTGAGCGGCTTCACCCAATTGAGATCGCTCTCTGTGCTTGGCGGAAAGTACAATGAGCGCACCTCGGGATACACGTCCAACGGCAACGGCATTTCATCCGTCGTTTTGCCCTCGAGCGGTAGCGTGACATCATTGTTCGTCGGCGGGCTTGACAAGCTTGCCGCGGTAGACGGTTTGGAAGGTTGCGCAAATCTGACCGGTTTGAATCTGTCCACCGTGGGCATCAGTGCATTGGATCTGACGGCCAATACTGCCTTGCAGAAGGTCACTTTGATCGACGATCCGTTGTCTTCATTGAACGTTGATGGACTCGTTGAGCTCAACTCCTTGGAGGTAAGAGGATGTCCAAATCTGACGACCATCAGCGCTGTCAACACGCCCAAGCTGCTTCCAACGCTCGTGCAATCGGGCACCACTTTGGTTCAGTGAGCTCATAGGCTGCGTTGACCATGACGCTTCTGGATCGACTGGATTCGTTTTTGCGCGATGAGACTTCGATCGCGGGGCAGTCTGTAGCAAGACCGCCCCTCGGTTCGAGGGCGCAAGAGTATCTCGGTCGAAGCGTCGCCAATGAGCTCGCTCGGATATGGAGCCTCGACTACATCGGCGAGTACCGGCTTTCGCAAACTTTCAACGATCCCATAGATGCTGTTTTGGATCTGCTGTTGGCAGAAAAGGATCGCATGGTTCGATGCGGGGAATTTCCTTCGAATCAGAACGCGGACGATCTCTACATCGACTTCATCAAGCTCGATCATGGGACTGATGTCGGTATCTACATAGGTTTTCCGGATAAGAGCACGAAATGGTACGCATATTGTCTGCGCATGCAGCGTGGCGGAAGGATGGGATCTTCCGTTGACTCATCAAGGCGTATAACAGTATGGAGGATGGGAGAAAGCCGCCAACTGCGTCGTGAGAGATATGACTCCGAAGTTTCGAATGGCAGCGCTTCGTCGAGCAAGCTGAGGAAGGATCGCAAATACTTGCTGGATCTCACCGCTTTCAAGGATGCCGAGGTGTCTTCCATGATCGGAGGATTCACGCAGAGGTCGAGCATGCGGAAAGCCAATGAAGAGCGCCTGTGGTATGACGCGGTGCACCGCATGGTCTCCTCGGCCCTCAGCGGGTCTCCCTGTTTCGGTGTTGAGAATCTTGCTGAGTCCCAGGTCGGATATTACTGATTCCAGGAGGACGAACGATGGATAAGCGTGAGGCTGAAGATATTCTTGAACTGCAAGGGCGCTATTCTGCAACGGATCTGCGGAAAGCGTACTTCCATGCGCTCAAACAGTATCATCCGGACAAGCATCCTGCGGGCAGCAAAGAATATGACGATGCAACGCGCCTGACCCAGGATGTCAACGTTGCGAAGGATCTTCTGCAAAGGCTCTTCGATGAAGGGGCGGAAACGCTCGTTTCCGAACCCGTGGCGCGAACTGGACACGCAGCTTCGTGTGCCAGCTGTGACGCGAGCTGGATAGATCGGAACCCGAGTGCTTACAACTTCGGACAGGCTTTGAATTCTGTTCTTGCGCGCAGGAATTACTAATCGCACGAATACGTTGCAGGATAAGATGATGGGGTATCAGAGGATATGGAACAAAACGTCGAGGTATACCGAAATTCCGAGGAAGCTTATAACACCATCAATCTGAAGCTCACCCTTGGTGCCAAGGTGGTAGCGATGGCCGTAGGGCCTGATGGGGTTTGGATAGTCGTATACGGATCATGATCCGCCCCTACAACATCCGGATACGACACCTGTAGGGCGGCAGTAGGGGCCTGAGATACCGCATCGGCACCATTTGCAATGCATCTCCTATTATCAGTGTAGGGGCCGATCTAGATCGGCCCGATGCAGCAATCCAGAGAATGCAACATCACTCGTAGGGATCGATCGTGATCGACCCGCACTCAAGAAACGGAACATCACCCGTAGGGCCGAACGCGTACGGCCCGGATTGGTAAGACCTCGGATCAGCCCCAAGAGCTTCAAGACAGCCATAAGGAAGCTGGGAAGCCTGTCGGCAAGATGCTATGCTGCACCCCATGAGATTGCGTGGGTCACATATGCCGCAATGGTTCTACAAAGCGCTCATGGTGCTGGCGACGGCCATCTGGGGGTTGGGAACCGTGGTAGTGAAAGCGGCGGTGGGCGAAGTGAGCCCCGCTTGGATCGTGGGCTTCCGGTTCCTGGCCGCAGGCATCTTGCTGGGGGTCATCATGGCACCGAAGCTGCTGCATCGCCTGGATGGGAAGCATCTTATGGCAGGAGCCGTGCTCGGGGTCCTGCTCTTCTTGTCCTATGGGACGAATACGCTGGGGCTGACGGATACCAGCGCGTCCAATAGCGCCTTCCTCACCACCTTCTATGTGGTCATCATCCCGCTCTTGAATTGGGCCATCGCGAAGGTGCGCCCTACGCGGTTCACCATCACAGCTGCGCTGCTCTGCATGGTAGGCCTTGGCTTCGTGGCCTACAGCGGCTCTTCAGGGTTCAGCTTGCGCTTCGGAGATGCGGTCACGCTGCTCTCAGCCTTCTTCCTGAGCCTGCATGTCATCATGACCGCAAAGCTGGCTCCGGGATGTTCTGTCACCGTGCTCACCATCGTGCAGTTCTTAGTGGCCGGTGTCATGGGGTTCGCTTTCGGGGCGGTGACGGAGCCCGTCCCGGACTTCGCCTCTTTTGGCGCTGAGACCTGGGGCAACCTGATCTACTTGGCGGTATTCGCTTCCTGTCTAGCCATATTGCTGCAGAATGTGGGAGTAGCCCATACCGAACCGGCTCAAGCATCTCTCTTCTTGTCTCTGGAATCGGTCTTCGGGGTGCTCTTCGCCGTGCTCTTCCTGGGCGAGATGCCGAGCCCCGCGGCCTACATCGGCTTCGGGCTCATTTTCTGCGGTATCATCTTCAGCGAATACATCCCCTTGAGATTCGAGAAGCGCAAGGCTGTCAAAGCAGCTGCTGAAGAAGAGCTGCAAGAGCTAGAGGAGTCAGAGTCATCCATGCGCTAGCATGCTATCGTAGCGTGGCCTTCAGTCTGCTTCATACAGGTTGAATTCGTAGTGCGGGCTTCAGCCCGCTTTATACTAGGCAGGCTAAAGCCTGCACTACGAAGAGGCTTCCCATAGCGCAACGGAGCTCGTCCTTTAGGGCACTACAATGAGCTTGGTCTTAATGAAGGCAATCCAAGCTCCACTGTGCCGGATTATTCATGATGTACTCCCGAATCCTTCTGTACGTTGCTTCATCACGTACGATATGGTCATGGAAAGACGGCTGCCAGAGCTTGCCTTGGAATCCTAACCTGTGAGCTTTGAGTGTTGTGTGGGCTTTGATGGCGCGCACGGTCTTGACCACATTCGAATTTGCATCGTTTGGATGATCTTGCTGAATGAGGATATGGACGTGATTGGGCATGATGACGAAGCTGTCTGGCCCATGACAACAAGCAGTGAGCTCTGTCTGACAAAGCCTCCCTACGCTGGAGAGCATAACATCACCATCGACAACCTCTCCAAGCAGATGATGTTTCTTGTGGGTGCAGAACGTTACGAAATACACGCCCGGAGAACCGTAGTTCCACCCCTTGAGCCTTCGTCTCTTATCCATGGCATCCACCTTCGCCCTTTTCGCGAATCATATACTTCTAAGGGGGCTGATACAAGGATTGTCTTTCGTTGTGAAGTATGCAGGCTTGCAATGTAGCCTCATTGGGCAAGGTTCGGTTCGCTCATCCATCAGGCAGAATTCGTAACGTGGCCTTCGGTCCGCTTGCTATAGGTTGAATTCGTAGTGCGGGCTTCAGCCCGCTTTATACTAGGCAGGCTAAAGCCTGCACTACGAAGAGGCTTCATGCAGCACGACAGACAGGACATCAGCCTGGGATGCGCCGCGAAGCCCAGGCCTTGACACGAGTGAACACCACGGCCGAATACCCTTTACGGGGACAAAGCGTACCAGGCTTGCAGGTTGGTATGAGGTTGTAAATGGGGGTGCGCTCGGGGGCACTAAGGACTACTTCTCCCTGACTTCTACCAGCTCAAGTTCGAAGTTCAAAGGCTTGCCCGCCATGGGATGGTTCATATCGAACACGACATGGTCGTCATCCACACTGACCACCTTTGCCGGGAAGGGGCCGCTGGGACCTTGCATGTAGACGGTCTCGCCCACAGGCAGGTCTTTGGCATTGGGGACGCTGGAAACAGGAACGGTCTGGATCAGCTCTTCGCGGATGGGCCCGTAGGCTTCCTCCGGTTCAAGGTGGATGTGCTTCTTGTCTCCCACTTCCATATCCTTGACAGCATCGTCGAAACCCTTGATGACGGTACCAGCCATGCATTCGAATTCGATGGGCTCCCCACTGAGGCGGGAAGTATCGAATACTTCACCGTCATCAAGCGAGCCCGTGTAGTGGATCTTGACTATCTTGCCTTCGTTGCTCATGGCCTTCCTCCTATCTCCTAGAGCCTTTACTGCGCAGCCCGATCCTAGTGGGCTGCCTCTATCTGCAAGTCCGCCAGCGTGCACCGGGATGCGACCAGGGCTGCCAGGGGCTTCAGTAGATGGGTTTCTGGGGCGGGCAATCCGGTGGCCGCCAAGCTGATGAGCTGGTCGGTCAGGGCTGCTGCCGATGATCCGTAGATCCTTCCCTCATAACCGTTGGCCATCAATGCGGCCTTTGCCTGGGTGATGTCCTGAGCTGTGACGCCATGGAAGATCTCATCCAGCCGGTCCAGGGACTCGTCTGAATAGAACAGCCCCTTGATCAGCGCCCCATAGGCAACGGCGTATTCGGCGGCCATGGCATCGGCGGGACGTATCTCTATGTAGCGCTTGAGGCGCACATCGGTGAAGAAGACGGAGAGCGCATGCTCCACATCCGCTTCGGTCATGACGCGGTCAGCGAAGATGGCACCGAAGGTCTTCTGGGATAACTGGGGAGTGCCAGTGGAAAGATCCACCATGGCGGGTGTGTCCAGGATGTATTCTGCGTAAGCCTCCCAGGTGAACCCTTCTTCCATGACCCCCGGCACAGTGCCGCAGCGGTCTGGGTCGCATTGCTCCCAGATCTGAGTGCGCATCATCTGATGGGGCCGCGGAGCGGCTTCGAACACAGGAGCATTGTCAGTCATGAGAGCCAGCAGCGGCACGAGGGCGTTCGCGAGCCTCATCTTCCGAAGGCAGTCATCCACCGAGCGATAATCGATGGAGACCTGGGTGGCGGCAGATCCGCGCATCATGCAGATGCCGTACATGGATATGGCTCCCAGGTATTCGTTCATGATCTGGTAGCGCGCTTTCGGGATGAGCGATAGGTCTATGGCTCGCATGGTGGGGTGATAGCCTATGGCGAGCACCTGGATATCATCTCCGGCAGCCTGCTCGAGCTCAGCTTGGAAACCGTTCAGGCAGTCAAGGGCGCTTCCCAGTTCATCGAAGGGCCCCGCAGAGACCTCTATCTGGGCAGCGGGTTCGATGGTCACGTTGGCTCGGCCGTCGGAGAGCATGGTGACGTTTCCGGCATCATCCCGGGTGATCGTAGGATAGCGTTGCCCTAGCTTCTCCAGGATGGACTCTTGCCCATCGGGGTCAAGGTAGGAGACGGGACGGCCGCTTTGGTGGACCAGCGTGTGCTCGAGCTCTATCCCGATATGCTTCACAGACGGCTTGATGCCGCTTTCGAAGTAGCTGGTGATGGCCTTCACGTTCTGTTCCCGCGCGGGCTGTTTCCCCATGTCGGTTACCCCGAATCCTTTCGGTACAGGCCCTATTCGCCCATGCCTTATGTAAAATGCCCTTTCGAGCCAAAGATGGTAGCAAAACGTCGGAGGTCGGAACGCTCATCGGAAGCGACCGGCGCAGAATTATGACCGTTTTGAATACATAGTCGTTCGTTGTGGGGCGTGAGCGGTCGAGACCGCAGCCGGAAGCGAAGAGGGCAGCGAAGCGGCTGAGATGAGGAGGGGCTGTGATACAGGCTGGCGTGTTGGGGGCAGCAGGGTTCGCCGGGGTGCAACTGGCCCATATCCTTGCCGCTCATCCTGATATGGAACTGGCAGCTATTGCATCGGATTCCCTGAAGGGCACGCCGCTCTCTGAGGTGTATCCCTCCTTTGCCGGTGTCTCTGACCTGGCCTTCTGTGAAAGGGATGAGCTCCTTCGAATAGGGTTGGATGTGGTCTTCCTCGCAGTGCCTCACACGGCATCCCTTGAGTTGACGCCCAAGATCGTGGAAAGCGGTGCGGTGGCCATCGATCTGTCCGCGGATTTCCGCTTGAGGGACCCTCTGACCTATGAGGCCTGGTACGGGGTGCCTCATACCCAGTTAGACTTGCTAGCCCAGAGCTCCTTCGGCTTACCGGAACTGTTCCCGGAATCTCTGCAAGCAGCCTATGAGCGCCATGAGGAGAAGCTCCCCGTGGTGGTGGCCTGTGCGGGTTGCTATCCTACAGCAACCTCGCTGGCGGCAGCTCCGGCTCTGCGGGCCGGGCTCTTGCGCGAAGGGGCCGTGGTGGTGGCAGATGCCATCTCCGGTGTCACGGGTGCTGGCAAGAAGCCCTCAGCGCGCACTCATTTCTGCTTCGCTGATGAGAATCTGGAGGCTTATGGGGTCTCTACCCATCGGCACACGCCGGAGATAGAGCAGATCCTCCAGTTGGAAGACCAGCTGGTCTTCACCCCGCATTTGGCTCCTCTGAACCGCGGGTTGCTCTCCACGGTGACCATTCCTGTGAGTCCGGACGCTCCGGTGGCTTCAGCTGAGGATATCCAGCGGCTCTATGAAGGGTTCTATGAGGGCTGCACCTTCGTCACGGTGCTGCCTCAGGGCACCCAGCCGCGCACCGCATCCGTAGCTGGCACGAATCGGGCCCAGATAGGTGTTGCCTTCGACCGTCGCACCCGCTGCATCATCGCAACAGGGGCCATTGACAATCTGGGCAAAGGGGCGGCGGGTCAGGCGGTCCAGTGTGCCAATATCGTCCTCGGCCTGCCCGAGAGCGCAGGCTTGGAAAGCGTGGCGTTGCCCCTATGACGGCCCCTGAGCAGACAGGGCTGCTCCACTGGATAGAGGGTGGCGGTGTCACCTCCGCCCAGGGGTTCCAGGCGGCGGGCATCCATGCAGGCTTCCGAGCTAACCCGAACCGGCTCGACCTGGCGCTCGTGGTGGCGGATGAGCCTTGCGCAGCGGCAGGAGTCTTCACCCAGAACGTCTTTTGCGCAGCCCCAGTGCGCTATTGCAGGCATATCCTCGAGACGGAAGCGGAGGGGGAGTCCTACGGCTGCACTCGTGCGGTGGTGGTGAATTCCGGTAATGCGAATGCGGCTACCGGCCAGAAGGGGTTGGATGCCGCTTTCGAAGCGGCTCGGATGACAGCTCAGGTAATAGGGTGTCCCTCTGACGAGGTACTGGTGGCCTCTACGGGGGTCATCGGCGTGCAATTGCCTCTGGAGCCGTATCAAGAGGGGCTCCCTCGCGTCTTCGCTCAACTCTCCCGGGAGGGGGGAGCAGATGCGGCCAACGCCATCATGACCACCGACACCTATTCCAAGGAAGCTGCTTGCTCTTTTTCAGGCGATGGCCTGGGCTATGAGGGTTGTACCTTCACGGTGGGGGCCATGGCGAAGGGCTCTGGCATGATCATGCCGAACATGGCTACGATGATCGCCGTTGTCACCACCGATGCACCGGTGAAGCCTCGGGACCTGCGCGGAGCGCTCAAGCGAGCGGCCGATGTCAGCTTCAACAAGGTCACGGTGGATTCCGATACCTCTACCAATGATACCTGTATCGCACTGGCCTCGGGAGCGGCTGCACCTGCGGGTGTGCCTGCCTTCGAACCGGGTACAGGTGCCTTCGCCGCTTTCGAAGACGCTTTGACCCAGGTATGCATCCGCTTGGCGAAGGCCATGGCCAAGGATGGCGAAGGGGCAACGAAGCTGGTGAACGTTGCTGTCACGGGAGCCCGCACGCCCGAGGATGCGGATGCGGTGGCCCGAACAGTGGCGAATTCGCCCCTGGTCAAAACGGCCATAGCTGGCCATGATGCCAATTGGGGGCGGATCGCGGCAGCGGCGGGGCGCTCAGGTGCTGTGTTCCAACAAGAGGATGTGGATATCTCCATCCTAGGCATCCCTGTTTGCCAAAATGGGTTAGCTCTGGCCTTTGACGAAGAGGAAGCGCTTAGGCGCTTTGAGGGCCCCGAAGTGGATATCGTTATCTGTCTCGGGGCTGGGGAGGCATGCACCACGCTGTGGACGTGCGACCTCACCCATGAGTACATCTCCATCAATGGAGACTACCGCACCTAGCCGCGGAGGAGGATCATGCAATTCGACAGACAGACACGCCCTGACGGCGTATCCAGCATCACCGGTGATGTGCTGACTGAGGCCATGCCTTGGATCAAGCATGTCACTGGCAAGACCATCGTCATCAAATACGGCGGTGCAGCCATGGTGGATGCGAAGCTGCGGGCTGAGGTGATGGCAGATATCGTCCTGCTGAAGATCATCGGTGTGAACCCGGTCATCGTCCACGGGGGCGGCAAGGCCATTAGCGCTGCCATGGAACGAGAAGGGGTGCAGGTCTCCTTCGTCCGCGGACAGCGGGTCACCACCGATGAGGCTATGACCATCGTCCGTCGGGTGCTCACCGGAGAGGTGAACCAAGAGCTGGTGGAGGCCATGAATCAGCATGGCAACATGGCCGTGGGTATCAGTGGTGCCGATGCGGGCGTGCTGGTGGCCGAAGCCGCTTCTCCGGACCTTGGACGCGTGGGACGCATCACGCGCATCAACCCTGCCCTGGTGGAGGACCTGGTGGCAGCGGACTACATCCCTATCATCGCTTCCATCGCCATAGGCGAAGACAACGGCTGCTACAACGTGAATGCTGATGTGGCGGCGGGTCATCTGGCTGCAGCCATTGGTGCTCACAAGGTCTTCTTCCTCTCGGATATCGATGGCTATTTCGCTGATTACCCGGATCCGGATTCCCTGGTGTCTGCCATGACGCTTGCCGAAGCGCGCAAGATCGTGGAGGAGGGAGCGAACACCGGAGGGATGGTCCCGAAGCTGGAATCCTGTGTCCGCGCATTGGAGGCAGGGGTTTCTCGGGCCCATATCGTGAACGGGACTACGCCTCACGCGCTGCTCTTGGAGACGCTCACGAACAAGGGCATCGGCACCATGGTGACGGGGCATGAGATGCCCGCAGGATTCGACCCGGCGCCCCTTGGCAACTTCGCTGCCAAGCTGATCTGCAATGAATAGGAGGCTCTCATGACCTTGCAAGAGCAGATGAACCTCGAAGGGCAGTACGTGATGCCCACCTTCGCGCGCAAAGAGGTGGAGTTCGTCCGCGGCAACGGCATGTACTTGGAAGACGCAAGCGGCAAGCGCTACCTGGATTTCCTCTCCGGTATCGGGGTGTGCAGCCTGGGTCATTGCCATCCGGCAGTGGTGGGCGCGCTCACCAGCCAGGCGGAGAAGCTTATCCATGTGAGCAACTACTTCTATATAGAGAACCGGGGGCAGTTGGCCGAGAAGCTCTCCGAGCTGCTGGAGCGTGAGGTGCCCGAAGGCCAGCGGACGGCCTGGAAGACGTTCTTCGCTAATTCTGGGGCGGAAGCCAACGAATGCGCCATCAAGCTGGCACGCCTGGCTGCCCGGCGTCGGTTTGAAGCGGAGGGGAAGGATCCAGACACGGCACCAACCCTCATCATCACCTTGGTCAAAAGCTTCCACGGGCGTACCCTGGCTACCTTGGCTGCTACCGGACAGAGCCGGTTGCATCAGGGTTTCGAGCCGCTGCCGGAGGGGTTCTTGCCCACACCCATCAACGATGTTGCAGCCCTGCGTCGCCTGATGGAGACGGTGGGTCATTCCGTCTGCGCCATCATGATGGAGCCCATCCAGGGCGAATCCGGAGTGAATCCGTGCACGCCGGAATTCCTGCAGGAAGCTCGTCGCCTGAGCCAAGAAGCTCACGCACTGCTCATCTTGGATGAGGTTCAGTGTGGCATCTTCCGCACGGGTCGTCCCTTCGCCTTCCAGGCGGCAGGGGTGATCCCAGATGTGGTGACCATGGCGAAGGGGATCGCTTCGGGTATGCCTGCGGGGGCCTGTGCTGCGCGAGGTGCCTTCGGGGATGTCTTGCAGCCGGGACAGCACGGTTCCACCTTCGGTGGCTCAAACCTGGCTGTCACCGTTGCTCTTGCTACCGTGCGTGAACTGGACCGCCCTGAGCATTGTGCCCGCATCCAGCAGGTGGGGGCGACGTTCCGGGGGATGCTGGCGGATCTGCCCGCCATTCAGAGCGTACGCGGCGAGGGGCTCATGGTGGGAGCGGACCTTCAGGAGGGCTTGAGCGCCCCTGACATCACCGAAGCAGTGCTCAAGGCAGGGCTCGTGGTGAACGCCACCAGTTCCTCTACATTGCGCTTCCTGCCGCCGCTGATCTGCGAGGAGAGCCACGGGCGCGAAGCCGCGGAGACGCTTGCCAGCGTGCTTTGAGCGGCAGGTGGGGGATTGTGGAGATTTGACCCGCAAGCAGCGCCGATGGGGCAAGATGGATGGCTCCCCCTTCGGTGACGATGCTACAATCTCCCAAACACATCTCAGGAGGTGCGTATGGCGTCTCGTGCCGTCAAGGGCCGCTATCATGTGAAGAAGAAGTCAGGAAAGGTCATCGCGCTTTCCATCCTTGCTGTTATCATCGCTGTGGCCGTCGCGTTCTGCATCGGTGGTATCGCTTTGGCTAACTCTTGGCTGGAAGATCTTCCTGATTATTCCAATGCCGATCAATTCTCCACGTCATCCACGTCTGTGGTCTATGCCTCTGATGGCGAAACGGTGCTGGCGGAATTCCAGTTAGAGAACCGAGAACCGGTGGAGCTGGACCAGGTCTCCCAGTATGTCAAAGACGCCACTATCGCCACGGAAGACGAGCGTTTCTATCAGCACAACGGCGTTGATCTCATGGGCACCATTCGTGCGGTGGTCAACAACCTCATGGGCCGCAGCCGTGAAGGCGGCTCTTCCATCACCCAGCAGCTGGTGCGCAACACCGTGCTCTCAGAGGAGATGTCCGAGATATCCTTCAAGCGAAAGATCCGTGAGATGGTCTTGGCTACTAAGCTGGAGGAATCCTATGACAAAGACGATATCCTGTTGATGTATCTGAACACCATCAACTATGGTTCCGGCTCCTATGGCATCCAGGCCGCAGCCGAGCGCTACTTCTCCAAGCCAGCCTCTGACCTCACCTTGGCTGAGGCGGCTACCTTGGTGGGCATCCCTCAATCACCCACCTACAACAATCCCATCGATCACATGGAGAACTGCAAGTCTCGGCGCAATACCGTGCTCTCGCGCATGGCTTCCAACGGCTATATCACCGAAGAAGAGGCTGAGGCGGCCAAGGCCGAAGAGATCGTGCTCAACCCCACAGAACCCTCCATGACCGGCATCACCGCCTATCCCTATTTCACCAGCTATGTCCGCAATCAGCTGATGAATCAGGAGGGCAAGTACGCCTTCTCCACCGCTGACCTATTCGCCGGGGGGCTGAAGATCATCACCACCTTGGATGTGAACGACCAGCAAGCGGCTGAGGCGGCTGCTGCTGAGAAGGAAGAGGAAGTAGGGGAGCCCTTTGAGGTTGCCCTCTGCGCGGTAGACCCTGACAACGGCTATATCAAGGCCATGGTGGGGGGCAGTGACTACGACAACCAGCAAGTGAACATGGCTACCGGCGAAGGCGGCTCCGGGCGTCAGGTTGGGTCAACCTTCAAGGCATTCACCTACGTGGCTGCCCTTGAGCAGGGGATCGACCCTGACACCCTCATAGACGCGGGCTATTCTGTAAAGCTGGACGGTGCTAATGAGGTGTTCAACGTCAACAAGATGAATTTCGGCACGCGCCCTATCAAGAGCGCTTTAGCCGTATCCTCCAACACCGCCTTCATGCGGCTCATCATGTCTGTTGGGGTTGAGAATGTGCGTGATGTGGCCGAGCGCATGGGCATCACCTCGAATATCCAAAACGTTGCAGGCATCACCTTGGGGATCGATTCGTTCACGCCTCTGGAGATGGCTGATGCCTACGCCACGCTGGCCAACGGGGGCATCCACTACGACCCCGAATGCATCATCTCCATCACTGATCGCTCAGGCAAGGTCATTGTTGACAATTCTTCCCCTGAGGGGGAGCGGGTGCTTGAGCCGGAGATAGCCGCAGCGGCTGTTGAGGGCTTGGAAGGTGTTGTGAGCGGAGGAAGCGGCACTGATGCCCGGCTTTCTTCGGATCAGCCGGTGGCGGGCAAGACCGGTACCACCGATGACAAGAAGGACAGCTGGTTCGTGGGGATCACGCCCCAGCTCTCCGTGGCCATCTGGTTGGGAGAGCGGGCGGATACCTATGATCAGGCTTCGCGCATTCCTTCTTGGGCTTCAGCGGCCAGCACCTTCGCCTATTTCATGAACCGTGTGCTGGAGTACACGCCTGTGGAACAATTCCCCACAGCCGATAAGCCGAAGTACCTTGCCGACTATCGTGATTCCAAGAACCATATCGGTGGCAAGGGCACGGGTTGGCAGGATGATGTGCAGGTTGATGCCAATGGCAATGTGACGGGAGGCGGTGCCACCCAAGAACCCGACCAGAGCGGCGAAGGCGACGGTTCGTCGGGAGGCAATGAGGGTGGCAACCAAGGTGGCGATCAAACCCCCACGCCACCCCCGACAGACCCAGAGGAGCCCACACCGCCACCCACGACAGATCCAGACCCAGCCCCCGAGACCCCGTCTGGTGCCTAGAGCGCTCGCGAAAGAGGAGACAAGATGTCATTTGCTCGTACCATCAAACCCATGATCCTGGTGGCCTTAGGGGTTGCCTTGGCTGGATGCTTGACGTTGACCGGATGCGGTCAGCCGTTAGAGCAGCAGTCTTCTGCCGAAGAGGAAGCAGTGACCTCACGCAGCTTCATGGCGAATGTGAATGAGGCTTGCGTCCAGCTGAACGAGAAGATGACCTCGTTCACTGATGCCGTGGCTCGGGAAGACCTGGTATCCATGCAGACCCAGGCTGATAGCGCTTTTGCCATCATCGATCAGATATCTGAGCTGGAATGCCCCGAAGAGCTGAATGACCTCAAGCAGAGCTACGTGGATGGTTGTACCCAGCTGAAGGATGCTCTGAGCGCGTATCTCCAGCTCTTCATGGAGATAGACGCTGCTTCGAATGGTGGTTCCTTCAACTATGACGGCTATGCTGACCGCGTTGCCCAGATCCAACAGACCTACGATGAGGCGGTCCAGAAGCTCAAAGACGCTGATAGCGCTGCCACAGAGATGTAGGCAGCCTGAAGGACGTCCATGGGGATCCCAGAGCTCTTAGCTCCCGCGGGTAGCAGATCCGCGCTCAACGCTGCCGTGCGAGCGGGGGCAGATGCGGTATACCTGGGGTTGGACCGGTTCAACGCTCGGCGCAATGCAGACAACTTCACATTGGATACCCTGGAGGAAGCCTGTGACTATGCCCATCTGAGGGGTGTACGCGTCTATGTCACCATGAACACGCTGATCCTGGCAGATGAGCTGCAGGACGCCTCTGATCTGAGCCGCCAAGCCTACCGGGCGGGGGCCGATGCCTTCATCGTGCAAGACCTCGGGTTGGCTGCAGAGATAGCCCGCACGCTCCCTGAAGGTGCGTTGCACATCTCAACCCAGATGAACATACATTCCGCTGATGGCCTGCAGGCTGCAGCCCAACTAGGGGCGTCTCGAGTGACATTGGCACGAGAGCTCTCCTTGGATGAGATAGCCCATCTGGTGGCCCTCGGTGAGGAACTGGGTGTGGAATGCGAGGTCTTCGGCCACGGAGCGCTGTGCGTCTGCTATTCCGGTCAATGCCTCATGTCTTCGATGATAGGGGGTCGCTCGGCGAACCGCGGGCTCTGCGCCCAGGCGTGCCGCTTGCCCTATAGCCTGGTGAATGGGAATGAGCCTGACAAGGAGCTGCGTTGCCCTGGGGAGTTCCTCCTATCCCCTAAAGACCTCATGACAGCGGAGCGCTTGGATGAGCTGGCGAAGGCGGGTGTGGCCTCACTCAAGGTGGAAGGTCGCATGAAGTCAGCGGAATATGTCTTTGCGGTGGTGTCCGTCTACCGCCACGCATTGGATAGGCTCAGTTCAGGTACCACCCAAGATGCAGAAGCTCAATGGTGTCCTGGGCGGGAAGAGGGTTCCCCTGCCTCCCTCCTGACTCCTGAGGAGCGGGAGACCTTGGGATCGGTATTCTCTCGGGGCTTCACGGATGGATACCTGGACGGGGAGAGCGGTCCTGACCTCATGAGCTTCCAGCGTCCGAATAACCGCGGGCAGTTCGCAGGTCGGGTGAAGGCGGTGTCCTCAGATGAGATCACGGTGACCCCTGAGGTTGATCTCGTGCCAGGGGATCTACTGGAGTTCTGGACCCGCAAGGGCAATGTACGCATCTCCATCCCTTCCGACGCGGCTTTCACGAAGCGCAGCTGTCGGTTCTCCGCCGAGGAGACGCGCAAGGTGCGCGCGGGGGACAGGGTCTTTCGCATCCGCTCTGCCGAGGCCGCCTTCGTGCCTGATGACCTCATGCCACGCGTTCCTGTCAAGGGTGAAGCATGGCTGGAGCTGGGCAAGCCCCTGCGCATGGAGTTCACGCCTCTGACCAGGGGGGAAGACGTTGGCTCTGAGCAGGGGAGTGCAGAAGGGCCTGTGGTGGAACCGGCTCGAACGCGGGCGGTGACCGTGACGGATGTGGAAGAGCACACCGGACGGATGGGCTCTACTCCCTTCCATCTGACCTCTCTTGATGTTCATCTGGATGAAGGGGTGGGCATCGGGTTCTCCCAGATCCACCAGTGCCGGACGCGGGCGCTGGATGACCTCCAGGCCAGGCTGCTCGAGCCCTACCGCAACCGCGTGCTCCCCAAGGCCGTCAAGCGCCCGAAGCTCCCGACGAAGCCAGCCCAAGAGTGCCTGATCTGCGCCTGGGCCACCAGCCCTGAAACGGCTCGGGCTGCCAAGCGTACGGGGGCGGATGTCATCTACGTGCCTGCCCTCAATTACCAACGGGGAGCCGCCGAAGTGGCAGGACTGCGGGTCAGCGATGCTGACCAGGCAGGATATCCGAAAGGCTGCGTCATCGCCCTTCCGTCCATCAACCACGATGAGCGGGGGGGCTCGGCTGAGGCCAAGCGCCATCTGGACCCCTGGAAGAACGTGACCGAAGGTACGCCTGTGCTGGTGGGGTCTTTGGGAGCTCTAGAGCGGGCGGTGGAGAGGGGCTGCATCGTAGAGGTGGATGCGCGTTTGCCGCTCGTGAATCCTGAGGCGCTGCAGGTGGTCCAGGTGTTCGGAGCGGAAGGCATCTGGCTCTCACCTGAGCTGAACCTCGCCCAGATAGCCCAGCTGGCTGAGGATGCTCCGGTGGCTCTGGGGGCCAAGGTCTACGGAGCTCAGGAGCTGATGGTCACCGAGCATTGCCTGCTCACCAGTCAAGGCCCTTGTGCTGAGACGTGCGCTACCTGTACCCGAAGACGCGTACCCTTCAGCCTGAAGGACCGGAAAGGCTATCTGTTCCCGGTGGTGACCGATGAAGCAGGCCGCAGTCATCTCTATAACGCCGTGACTACGGATCTCGTACCTGATCTGCCTGCTCTCATCCGCTGCGGCGTCACCCGGTTCATGGTAGACACCACGCTCATGGATGTCGAGCAGACTTCTCAGGCCATCGGACGGGTGAAGCACGCCCTGAAGCTGGCATTGGAGGGCGGGGAGGCGGTTCCTAAGATGCCGAACACCACCTCCGGGCATCTGCACCGCGGCATCCAATGAGGCACGGTGCTGCTGACTCTCTATTTCCCTAACCTCTGCTCCAGTGCTTCTATGATGATGCGGAGCGCCTTGATGCGGGCATAGCGCTTGTCGTCGCTCTCCAGCACGATCCAGGGAGCATAGGTGGTAGAGGTCAAGCGGAACATATCGTCGATAGCGCTTGCATACTGGGGGAATTTCTCGCGGTTGCGCCAATCGTCCGGTGTGATCTTCCAGCGCTTCGCCGGGTTCTCTTCCCGGGCTTCGAAGCGGGCCAACTGCTCATCTTGGGACACATCTACCCAGAATTTCAGCAGGATGGCACCCCAATCCACCAGATCATGCTCGAACTCGTTGATCTCATCGTAGCCTTGGGCCCAACGCTTCGGGGGCGTGATCTCTTCGGTGCGCTCCACCAGTACGCGTCCGTACCAGCTGCGGTCATACATCCCCACATGACCCGCCTTCGGGAGCCTGGTCCAGTAGCGCCACAGATGGGGGTGAGCTAATTCCGGTTTGGTGGGAGCTGGGGAGGGGAAGATGGTATAGGCGCGGGCATCTAAGGCCTGAGCCACACGCTTGATGTTGCCGCCCTTGCCAGCAGCATCCCACCCCTCATAGACCAGCATGAGCGGGATGCGCTCCTGATACATCAGGTTCTCTAGGCGGAACAGGCGCTTCTGGAGTGCTTTCAGCTCCCGTTTGTAGTCTTCGCGGGAAAGCGTCAGCCCATGGTTCATGGTTGCCACGCGGGGGTAGTCTTTGACTATCTCGAAGCGGGAGCTTTCGGGAGCGAAAGCGTGCTGAGCCGCTGCGGCAGCCTTCGCCTTGACCACCTCGGGGGTATCATCCGGTGCTGGGCTGCTCCATGAGTCCGCTCTCACCTCGGTAGCGCACGCATCCGCATCCGCCATGGCTGTGAGGCTGGCTTGGTCCTCTTCCGCAAGGCGAATTCCCTGAGCTTTGGCTTCCAGGGCTTCCTCTATGGCCTGCACCAACGTGCGGGCTATCTGGAGGTTCGCGGCCCGCTTGTCTTCGCCATTGACCAGCACCCAGGGAGCGAAGGGGAAGTCAGACCCTTCGAGCAGCTTATCGTAGAGGTCATAGGCCTCATCGTAGTCTTTCGTGGATACCAGCTTCTTCTCAGGTACCCGCCAACGGGTGGCTGCATCATCGTAGAGCCTGTCCAGCCGTTTCTTCTGGGCTTTCTTGCGTACGTGCATGAAGAACTTGACCACGCCATAACCATCGCGTACCAGCTGGCGTTCGAAGTCTTCGATGGATTCCAGGTAATGGCGTGTGCCTCCCTTGGGGAGCACCAGCTCGGTGGTGTTGCGCGCCAGCAGAAGCTCTGTGGCCTTGGTGTACCAGCCACGGTCATAGAAGGTGATGTGCCCTCGTTCACCGAGGGCTTTCCAGTACTCGTGCATGAGCGGATAGTAGCCGGTGACCCCTTGGCTGAGGTCTGCCAGCTCTCGTGCTTCTTCGGTATTCGCATCGGGGGATACGTAGACGCTGGTGGCCCGGGCATCCAGGTTGTACATCAGATCGGATATGCGGCTGCCCTTGCCCGCGCCGTTCCAGCCTTCGAAGAGCACCACGAGCCCCGCCCCTTCGGTGACAGCTCGCTGCTGGAGCACCACCAGCTTCTCTATCAGGCCGTCGTATTCCGCTTTGTAGGCGTCTTTCTCAAGGGGATCCTCGGTAAAGCAGATCTTCTCCAGCATGAAGGCTCCTCACTCCCGTGTGGTGATGTTCCGCAGGCACCCTGCAGGGCCTATCACAAGCAGTTCCGTGCGCGGTATACTGACCAGCATACTGCAATAACGACGCAGCAAGGGGGGCGTTTTTCATGACAGAGGCAGCTAAGGAAGCGCATGTCCAGAACGACAAGCGGGGCAAGCACGAAGAGCTAAAGCGCACGGAGACTGAGCCGACCAAAGCCCTCACTCTCCGCGGCCAGCATGCGCCCTACATGCAGAATCGTGAGCTGTCTTGGCTTGAGTTCAACAAGCGCGTGCTCGATCAGGGCGCAGACCCGGCAGTACCCCTCTTCGAGCGGCTCAACTTCATCTCCATCTTCTGGTCAAACCTCCAGGAGTTCTTCATGGTGCGCGTGGGCAGCCTGACTGACTTGGAGCTCATCAAGAAGGCCATCATCGATTCCAAATCCGGCATGACTCCCTCTGAGCAGCTGGATGCTGTCTATGCCCGCTGCCATGAGCTCTACCCCTACTATGAGGCCTGTTTCAAGACGCTTCGCTCCGAGCTCAAGGACGAGGGCATCGTGAACCTGAAGCCCAAGCAATTGGACGAGAGCCAAGTGGCCTTCGCGGAGGACTATTTCGAATCCAATGTCATGCCGTTTTTGGCTCCGCAGATCGTGAACGCTCGGCACCCCTTCCCTCATCTGGAGAACGGTGCTCTCTACATCGTAGTGCGGCTGGATGAGGAGGCAGGCCCCAAGCAGAAGAAGAAAGCCAAGGACAAGGCGGCGAAGGGCGACAAGGAAGCGAAGAATCTGGGGGCTGCTGGCGTCACGCTGGGCATCATCCCACTGCCCCGCCAGTGCGAACGCATCGTGGAACTACCGGGGGGCGGCCTCCAGTTCCTGCTGCTAGAGCACCTCATTGAGATGAACGCTGCGAAGATCTTCTCCATGTACAAGGTCAAGCACACCAACATCATCTGCGTCACGCGCAATGCCGACCTTGATGCCACGGAAGGAAGCGAAGAGCAGGGCGAAGACTATCGGGAGCACATGAAGCGCATCCTGAAGAAGCGCTCCCGCCTGGCTCCGGTGCGCTTGGAAAGCGAACGGGAGCTCTCTCAGACGGTCAAGCGCGAGCTGCTGAACCGTCTTGGATTGAAGGAGCATCAGATATTCATATCCTCGGTGCCGTTGGATATGAGCTATGTGTTCTCATTGCCTGCCCGCGTTCCGGTTCCCGTGCGCGAGCGGCTCACCTATGTTCCTTTCACGCCCCAGTGGCCTTCCATGCTCCAGCGCAAGCAGCCCATCATCAAGCAGGTGTGCCAGCGCGAAGTGCTCATGAGCTATCCCTATGAGACCATGGATGCCTTCGTGCAGCTCTTGCGCGAGGCCGCCTATGACCCTTCGGTGGTCTCCATCAAGATCACGCTGTATCGGCTTGCCAGCCAGTCCCACATGGCTGAAGCGCTCATCGCAGCAGCGGAGATGGGCAAGGAGGTCACCGCCCTCTTCGAATTGCGCGCCCGCTTCGACGAATCCAACAACATCGAATGGTCCCAGCGCTTCGAACAGGCTGGGTGCCATGTCATCTATGGCTTCCGGAACTACAAGGTGCATTCCAAGATCTGCTGCATCACCCGTCAGACCGAGAACGGCCTTCAGTACATCACCCAATTGGGCACGGGGAACTACAACGAGAAGACCGCGAAGCTCTACACGGACCTCTCGTTCATCACCACTGATCAGAAGATCGGGAAAGACGCCATGCGCTTCTTCCGGAACATGGCCCTTGAGAACACCTCGGATGAATACAAGACGCTCTGGGTGGCGCCGCTTCAGATCAAGCAGAACATCCTGCGCAAGATAGATGAGCAGATCGCCATCCGACAGGCAGGGGGCCAGGCGGGGCTCTTCTTCAAGACGAACTCCATCACGGACAAGGAGATCATCCAGAAGATCATGGAGGCTTCTCAGGCAGGGGTGCAATGCACGCTGCTCGTGCGTGGCATCTCCTGCATCGTGCCGGGGGTGAAGGGCTATACGGAGAATGTCTGCGTGGTCTCTATCGTGGGGCGGCTGCTGGAGCATAGCCGCATCTATGCCTTCGGGCCGCTCGATGGCGATGTCGACCTGTATCTATCCAGCGCCGACCTCATGACGCGCAACATGGACAAGCGCATCGAGATAGCCTGGCCGCTTTTGGATGAGGACCTGCGCAAGCTGGTCATCGGCTACATCGGGACCTGCATGGCTGACACGGCGAAGCTCCGTGACCTCTTGCCGAACAAGGAATACACTGCCCTTGGCTTCTTCGCGAAGGATGATGGTCAGGGCCACGTGAGCCTCTTCGACTCCCAGGCCTTCCTCATGGAAGAGGCAAGCCGCAAGCACCTTGAGGCGGAGGAGCTCGAGGTGGCCGCCACGCCGCTGGATCTGATGCATGATCGTGGTGCCCTTCGCCAGGAGCTCATGGAAGAAGCGTTCGGCGAAGAGGCTTCCGAATTCCAGCCTGCTGATGAAGAAGTACTGGAGGTCGAACCGGTAGCAACGGTCCTTCCCGAGCAACCCGTGCTCCAGACGAACGCCCCCCTCTATCCCCAGCGGCCCCTGCCGGAGCCATCCCTTGGGCCTGAGGTGCCGCCGGAGGTGCTTGTGGATGCTCAGCCAGAGCCCGTGCTTCCCGAGCAACCGCCTGCGGTCCAGCCGAAGAAAGAATCCTTCTGGAAGAGGCTTTTCAGCTAAGCTAGGCTGCATGGATACTGACATCCGAAACGAAGGGGAGGCTCAAGGGCGGCCTTCCCGTGCTGGTTCGCACGCTCAAGAAGGAGAGCGCGTTCTGCGCATGGGCACGGCCTCCATTCCGAGGCTGATCGCCGAATTCGCCATCCCCTCTATCGTAGGGATGATGGTCAACGGTTCCTATAACATCATCGATTCCATGTTCTTGGGCCACGCGCTGGGAGAGATAGGTCTCTCAGCCGTTACGGTGGCTAATCCCGCCATGATCGTATTCATAGCGCTGGCGATGCTCGTGGGCAATGGCGGCAATGCTCTTGCGGCCTTGCGGCTGGGCGCAGGGGATCAAGAGGGGGCGGAGCGCTCTTTAGGCAACGTCATCACCTTGAGCGTGATCCTCTGGCTGATCGTAGCCATAGCGGTCTCGTTCCCGCCTGTCATGGAGGGGCTGCTCACCATATCCAGTGCTACGGATGAGGTGCGCCCCTATGCGCGGACGTTCCTGCAGATCCTTTGCTATGGGTTCATCCTCCAGAGCATCGGCATGGGGGTGAACAACTTCATCCGCACCTGCGGAGCCCCAAACCGTGCCTTGGGTACCATGGTGGTCGGGCTGGTGGTGGCCACGGTCTTCAATTACCTCTTCGTGCTCGTGTTGGGCTGGGGTGTCGTAGGCAGTGCCTTGGCTACGCTGGTGGGTCAGGCGTGCTCGGCCATCGCAGTGTTCTGGTACTTCCTCTTCACAAAGGATGTGCCCTTGCGCATCCGCAAGCGCTATTTCGCTCTGCGCCCGCGCTTCGTGGGCACCATCATGGCCTTCGGATTCCCTTCGTTCGCCATGCAAGCGGGTATGGCAGTGGTGAATTTCGTGTTGAACTATCAGCTGATCACCTATGGGGCCCTGAGCGTCATAGGCGCTGTGGACGCCCTGGCATCCATCGGGGTCATCAATCGCATTGCCGGGTTCGTGGTCATGCCGCTGGTGAGTACGGCCATCGCCATCCAGCCGCTGCTGGGCTACAACTACGGGGCACGGCTGATCGGTCGTGTGAGGCAGACCCTCTGGTTGGGCATCGCCCTGGGGATCTCCATCGCCTTCGTGGAATGGCTCATCATCATGCTCTTCCCCGAAGCCATCGTGAGAGCCTTCGGCATCACCCATGAGGCGCTGGTGAAGTTCACCTCGTTCGCCCTGCGGGTGCAGTTCTGCGTATTTCCCCTGGTGGGGTTCCAGATCGTGGGGTCGAACTACTTCCAGGCTACGGGCCAACCGGCGAAATCCATCTTCCTGACGCTCACGCGCCAGATCATCTTCCTCGTGCCGCTGCTGTTCACCCTGCCCCACCTCTTGCCCCTCATAGCGCCGCAGTTCGATGGTCTGGATGCGCTCTATTTCGCCAACCCTCTCTCCGATGCGGTGGCTATCTCCATTACGGTCGGGTTCATCCTCTGGGAGATGCGCCGCTTGAACAAGATGGGAACCGCCGTCGCGTCCGGGAAGACCGATCCGTCCGCCGCGTAGGGGCCGACCGTGGTCGCCCCCCGTTACACCCGGTTCCGCCTGACGTGCGCCCATCAGATGCATGGGGTGCCAGCTGCATGCTAGAATCGCACCTACCATCAAGACATCCCGAGAAGCCCATCAGGAGAGGTCATGCCCAAGGAAACCTATTCGGTCACTACGCCCATCTACTATGTGAACGCCGCCCCTCATCTGGGAACGGCGTACACCACCATCGCCGCTGACACGGTCACGCGCTACCAGCGCATGAATGGCAAAGACGTAGCTCTGGTCACGGGCATGGACGAGCATGGCCAGAAGGTGGCGGATACGGCTGCGGATCATGGCATGGAGCCGCAAGCTTGGTGCGACTCCATGGAACCGGCCTTCCGGGATGCTTGGGAGGCATTGGATATCCAGTACACGGATTTCGTTCGCACCACCGAACCGCGTCATGCGCTCACCGTGCAGCAGTTCTGGCAGAAGCTCTACGACAAGGGGTACCTGTATAAGGGGGCATACGAAGGCTGGTACTGCGTCCACGAAGAGACCTATTATGCCGAATCCGATCTTGAGAAGAACGAGGACGGGCAATTCGTCTGCCCTGATTGCAAGCGTCCGGTGCAGCTCATGGCCTCGGGTGAAGAGAACTGGTTCTTCAAGCTATCCGAATTCCAGCAGCCGCTCCTTGACTTCTATGCGGCGCATCCGGATTTCATCATGCCCGAGACGCGCCGCAATGAGATCGTCTCATTCGTGAGCCGCGGCCTCAAAGACCTCTCCATCAGTCGCTCCACCTTCGACTGGGGCGTCCCACTGCCCTTCGATGAGGGCCATGTGGCCTATGTATGGGCTGATGCGCTCCTGGCCTACCTCACGGGCATAGGCTATGGCAGCGAAGAGCGCGCGGGCGAATTCGAGGCCCGCTGGCCCATGCAGTACCACTTCGTAGGTAAGGACATCATCCGCTTCCATTGCGTCATCTGGCCTGCCATGTTGATGGCGGCGGGAATGGATGTGCCCTACCGGGTATTCGGCCATGGCTTCCTGCTCACCAAGGGCGAGAAGATGTCCAAGAGCAAGGGCAACGCCCTGAAGCCCGCTGACTTGGTCTCCATCTTCGGCGTGGATGCCTACCGCTACTACTTCATGTCCGATGTGCAATTCGGCGCCGATGGCGCTATCTCCATGGAGCGCATGGTGCAGGTCTACAACAATGAGCTGGCGAATACCTGGGGCAATCTGGTGAGCCGTGTCATGAACATGACGAAGAAGTACTTCGACGGCCGGGTGCCCGCTCCGTGCGAAGGAACCTGTGAGGATCCGCTGCGTCCTCTGGCAGAAGCCCTCTACGCAACCTACGATGCTGCCATGGCTGATGTGGATTTCACGGCGGCGGCTGCTGCTGTTCAGGAACTGGCTGCCCGCGCGAACCGCTACATCGAGGAGACGGAGCCCTTCAAGCTGGCGAAGGACCCGGAAAAGGCCGATGAGCTGTCCTGTGTGATGTACAACCTCTTGGAGGCCATCCGCGTGATGGCCCTCTACATGGCTCCCTTTGCGCCGAGCACCTCCGCTGAGGTCTACCGTAGGCTGGGGCTGGGGGATATCCAGGGAGTGGAGGACATCCAAGCCGCAAGCGCTTGGGGCCAACTGCCCGCAGGCAATCCCATCGAGGTGGGGGACCCGCTCTTCCCGCGTTTGGATGTGGATAACCTCCCCGAATTCGAATGAATGACGCCAGGGGACGGTCCCGATGACATCTCCTGAGCCCATGGAGGCTCCTCCGCGCGACGAGCTCTTCCGCAAGCCCAAGAAGAACGGCAGCGTATCGGTGGTGAATGCGCCCCATCTGCTGACACCCATCGCTGACACCCATGCCCACTTGCAGATGCTCGATGACCCTGCCCTGGCCTTGGCGCGGGCAGGAGCCCATGAGGTTGCTTTCGTGGAGACCATCGTGGATGTAGCCGAGGACGGCGGCTCTCGGTCCCTCACCTTCCAACAGCTGGAGGAATGGATCCAGGCCGCCCAGCTGGATGTGCGCCAGATGGGGTCTCTCTGCTGCGGTCAGGCACCCTACGACGTGCCTCGGGTGCGCATCGCTGTGGGCGTGCATCCTCATAACGCGAAGGAGTACACGCCTCAGGTGGAGGCGGACCTCATCCGCTGTCTAGAAGACGAGCGCGTAAGCGCGGTGGGGGAGATAGGCCTTGACTACCACTATGATCTCTCTCCTCGGGAAGATCAGAAGGAGGTGTTCGCCCGCCAGGTCTCCATCGCCCAGGAAGCGCAGCTACCTGTGGCGCTCCATGTGCGAGAGGCCTTCGATGATGCCTATGCCATCCTTGAGAAGGTGGGCTGGAATCCTTCGGGGGTGCTCTTGCATTGCTACACCTCAGATGCTGAAGAGGTCAAGCGATGGGTGGCTGCGGGGTGCTTCGTGGCCTTCGGCGGCGCGCTCACCTTCGGCCGCTCTGATGGCATCCGGGCCGCTATCTATGAGGTGCCGCAAGACAGGCTCCTGCTGGAGACGGATGCTCCCTTCATGGCACCGGTGCCCTTGCGCGGTCAGCCTTGCGAGCCAGCTCAGGTGGTGTTCACGGCAGAGCGTGCCCTTGCGGAGCTGCTGGGCGAAGGCGCCTCCCAGATTGAGCGCATCGAGCTCCTTCAGATGACCTATCAGAATGCTCTGACGTTGCTCGATCGCAGGCCCACGGCCTGGCAGCAGAGAGGAGGGTCCCATGCATAGGACCATCTTGGTTGGGTCTCCCCGACCGGACGGGAGATGCGCGCATCTGGCCGAGGAGATCTTCGATGCCTGCATCGATGAATGTCCCGATGATGGCGTATCGATGGTATCCGTTGCGGCGTTGGATATCGGCTCTTGCATCGGCTGCGACCGGTGCGAAGCGGCTTTGGCGAAAGGCTCGGAGGGGTGTCCGCAGCTCCCTGAGAAGGACGATCCGCTGCGACAGAATCCGCTGGCGTTCAAGAGCGATGCTGCCGCTCATCAATGCTTCATGGCAGATGGCATGGGCGATGTGCGTCTGCATCTGGACGCGGCGGATCACGTGATCGTAGTGTGCCCCCTCTATTTTGCCGGTCCACCCGCCCCCTTCAAGGCGCTTTTGGATCGCCTGCAGCCCTACTTCTGGTCTGATATCCGCACTCGCACTGACCTTCGCCGCACCTTCGAAGTGCATGTGGTGGGGGAGGAGGATAACCCCTACGGGTTCGATCCACTCGTGGGCATCCTACGCTCAGCATTGGGAGCGTGCGGGTTCCATCTGACGAGCATCCTTGATTGGCGGGGGCGCATCTCTGAAGCGGGCGTCATCTTGGAGGATGCCGAAGCGGTGTCTCTGTAGGACGGCTGGTATCCTGCTCCTTGCAGTACCATGGGAGCTGCAAGCCAGTGAGAGCTTGCGCTGCGAAAGGGTTCCGCTCAGCTTGGAAAGGACGGCAATGACGCAGTTCTCTGCCTTGGCAACCCCCACGGCAACCCGTGCCGTGTTGGAGCGCTTCGGCTTGGCGCCCAAGAAGGCCTTCGGTCAGAATTTCCTCGTCAACGACAGCGTCATCGGTCGCATCCTGGATCTGTCTGAGGTAAACGAAGCGGATACGGTCTTAGAGGTGGGTCCCGGCATAGGGACGCTCACCCATGCCCTGCTCCAGCATGCTGGGTTCGTCATCTCGGTGGAGCGGGATGCATCCTTGTTGGATGTGCTGGAGCATACGCTGGCTGAGCTGCGCCACCGCTTCCTCTTGATACGCAAGGACGCCCTGGACTTGCAAAGAGCTGACCTGAAGGGGCATATCCCGGATAAGCTCATAGCGAATCTGCCCTATGGCGTGGCGGCTACGTTGGTGTTGGATCACCTGGTCCGCTTTCCCTCCCTCACAAGTGTTACGGTCATGGTGCAGCGGGAGGTGGCTTGCCGCATGGCAGCCCAGCCGGGTCGTAAGGATTACGGTGCCTATACGGTCAAGCTGGCGCTGCGCGCGGTGCCAGCGGGCACGTTCTCGGTAAGCCGGAATGACTTCCTGCCGCCGCCCCATGTGGACAGTACGGTCATCCGCCTTGATCGCAGAGACGATCTGCCCCTGTGGGCCGACGAGGCGGTGGTCCAGGCCGCTTGTCTCATGGCCGATGCTGCCTTCGCTTCGCGCCGGAAGACCATCATGAATTCCTGCAAGGCCTATTTCGCTGGCCGTGGCGCTTCGGGCACACGGATGATCGAGGCCTTGCCGCAGATCCTGGAAGCGGCCGATGTCAGCCCACGCATGCGCGGTGAGACGCTTCCCCCTGAGACATACCTTCTCCTCGGGCGCTCCCTGCTGGAAAATGCGGGGGGGGGGCTTCTGAGCGGCTTTTCTTCGGTCTGAGCGAGCCTTCGTCAAAACCCATTTGCCACCCCGCAACGAGGATCAGCAACCCGAGACCACGCCCCTGCTCCACAATAAGGCTGCGGGATAGCATCGCCTTCCCGCTGCTTGGCAGCGGAGGCATCTCCCGGGCTGTGCAGAGGGGGTGTTCGGGTCATGGAGATACAGCATCTGCGGCATCTGGTTGCAGCTTCTGAGAGCACCAGCTTTGCGAAGGCGGCGAAGAAGTGCTTCACCAGTCGCCAGAACATAGCCCACTCCGTCAAGGTGATCGAAGGCAAGCTGGGTACGAGCCTCTTCGAACGCAAGGGCAACGAGATGATCTTGACCCTTGATGGCCTCGAAGCGGTGCGCGCTGCCCGGGACATCGTAGAGCAAGTGGAGAACTTCGATGTCATGTTCGCCGACGCTCCGGCGACAGCGGACATGCTCACCTTGGCTGTCAGCAATAACCTCTTCGCGGGCATCCCCTCTTCCACGGATGCCTTCATCCATTCCTATTCGAGGAATCTGCGCATCCGAGAATGCGATTGTGAGAAATGCTATGAGCTGGTGCTCACCGAACGCACCGATCTTGCCATCGTCATGTGCATGAAGCGGGAGTTCCCCGAGTGCAATGTGCGCGAGATAGCCAGCTCTCAAACCTATGCCGTGGTGAATGTGGATTCTCCTTTGGCGCAGAAGGAGAGCCTGTCTGTGATGGATCTCAAGGATCAGCAGCTCATGCTGATGTCCAAGCCACCCTTTCAGTACGAGCCGCTCTTCTCCCAGATGAAGGAGCTCCGGTTCGATCAGGATGAGGTCAACGTCATCACCTCTACCAGTTCCATGGTGCATATGGTGCGTCGCTATAAGGTCATGGGCCTCGTGTCCAAGAAGTTCGCCACATGCCCTCCTCACGGCGTTCGTGCGGTGCCCATAGATGACCCTCGTCTGGACTGGCACTTCTACATCCTGTTCCAAATGGATGTACAGAAGTTCGCGGCCATCGCCAAGCTCATCCGCGGCATTCAGGATACCTTCGAAGGGGATCGGAACTACGTCTCTGCGGCCAAAGCCGCGGCCAGCGCCATCAGCGTGTAGCCGCTTCCTGCTGCCCATCTTCGCTATCCACCAAGCTCGTGACTCGACAAATCTGTTTTGTCGCCCTGAGAAATGACCCGTCTTCTCAGGGCGACACCCCGGTAACAGAATCAGAAGCGCAACGGATGGTCTAGCCCATGTCTCGCACAGCCATGGCGGCCCTCCGCGCAGGAGAGGTTTTCGTGAATGGGAGAGGAGAGGTACATGCAAGAATGGAAACGCCAGGAAGGCGACGAGACCATCTTCAGGACCTGTGCTTGGTCACCTCCGGGATGTCATCCCGTAGGCTGCGGCCTTCAGGTCCACGTGAAGGATGGCGAGGTGACGAAGATCGAGGGTGACCCTGATCATCCGATCACCCGTGGTTCTCTGTGTCCGCGCTGCCTTGCTCTCAAGGAGTACATCTATCACCCTGACCGCATCATCCATCCGATGAAGCGCGCCAAGGAGGATCGTGGCCAAGACAAGTGGGAGCAATGCTCTTGGGATGAGGCCACTGATCTGGTGGCGAATGCCGCCAAGGAGATCACCGCGAAGTACGGTGCTGAGACCATCGCCGTCTTCGGTGGCACCGGCCGTGAGGCCAACAACTGGTACCCCCAGTGGGCTAACCTGGTCTTCGGTACGCCGAACTCCGTCTATGCCCAGGCTGGCTGGTCCTGCTATGGCCCGCGTATGACCAATACCGCGTTCATGATGGGTGGCGGTTATCCCGAGATAGACTACGCTGCCAAGTTCCCGGATCGCTATGACGATCCGCGCTTCGTGGCCCCTGAGCTCATTCTCATCTGGGGCAAGGAGCCGCTGCGTTCCAACCCTGACGGCCTCTATGGCCATGCGGTCATCGAGATGATGCGCCAGTTCGGCACGAAGATCATCGTGGTCGATCCCCGCATCACCTGGCTGGGTACCCGTGCTGAGGAGATCCTCCAAGTGCTCCCCGGTACCGACACGGCCCTCGCCATGGCCTTCATCTACGTGCTGGCCAAGGAAGACCTGGTAGATCACGACTTCATCGAGAAGTGGACCTATGGCTACGATGAGCTGGTAGAGCGCGTCCAGGAGATGCCTCCCTCCCGCGCCGCTGAGATCTGCGGCGTTCCCGAGGAGCAGATCTGGCGGGCTGCCCGCATGTACGGCCAGGCGAAGCCCTCCAGCGTTGCTTGGGGCTTGGCTACCGACGAATCCACCAACGGTGCCCAGCTGGGCATGTGCCTGGTGGCCCTCATGTCCATCACCGGCTTTCTGGATGCCCCCGGCGGCACCACGCTGGGTATGGGCGATGACCAGGGTAACGTGGTACGTGACGGCGGTTCCATCTCCGCTGACGAGAAGGTTGATGACGCCACCGACTCCACGTTGGAGCTGGCTCTCAAGAACGGCATCATGACCCCAGAGACCTGGTACAACAAGCGCATCGGCGTGGATAAGTACCCCTGCGTGGGTCAGGTCCTTTGGACGGTGCAGCCCGACGAGTTCCTGAAGTGCTTGGAGACGGATCAGCCCTACCAGATGCATATGGCTGGCTTCGTTTCCTCCAACCCGGTGGGTACCGCCATTGGCGCAGAACCCCAACGGTGGTGGCGTGCTCTCAAGCGTCTCGACTTCAATTTCGCCGTTGACCTGTTCATGAACCCCACCATCATGGCTTGCTGCGATGTGTTCCTGCCCGTAGCCTCCACTATCGAGCACGACGGCATGGTGGTCACCCACTATGGCCTGAACGCTTCCTTCTACGGTGCGCAGAACAAGTGCGTCCAGGTGGGCGAATGCAAGTCCGACGTTGAGATCATGCTGGAAGTGGGCAAGAAGACCTATCCGGACTTCTGGAACCGCTTCGAAGACGATGAGGCGTACAACAACTTCCACGTATTCCGCAGCTGGCTTCCCTGGGATCAGCTTCGCGATAGCGTGGTCACCATGTCCAACGAGCCCTACTACAAGTACAAAGAGGGCAAGCTGCGTCCGGACGGCCAGGTGGGCTTCCCCACTCAGACCGGTCGCGTGGAGCTCTACTCCTATGCCTACGCCAGCTTCGATGAGGATCCGCTGCCCTACTACGAGCCGGCAGCCTATGGTCCCACCACCATGCCCGAGATGATGAAGGAGCAGTATCCCTTCGTGCTCACCACCGGCGCTCGTCGCCAGGAGTTCTTCCACTCTGAGCACAAGCAGGTTCCCTCCCTTCGCCAGATCACCCCGTGGCCGCAGGTGGATCTGAATCCCGAAGATGCTGCCGCCTATGGCATCCAAGAGGGCGATTGGGTAGAGGTGTTCTCTCCCTATGGCTGCATCCGTCAGATGGCACGGGTGACCCCCATCATCAAGAAGGGCGTCGTCCACTGCATGCACGGCTTCTGGTATCCGGAAGAGGAAGGTGCTGAGCCCAACCTCTTCGGCAACTGGAAATCCAATGTCAATATGCTCATGCCCAACAGCGTGAACGCCAAGACCGGCTTCGGCAATACCTTCAAGTCCATGATCTGCGGCATTCGCAAGGCAGACAGCCTTGGTGGCCCGAATGAGCCTGACCACATCGTGCTCGAGAAGAGCCGCCAGGAAGAGTTCACCGTCCAAGAGACGTGGCGTCCCGCCGACTCTCCCGTGGTCGATCCCGTTGACTACGAGAAAGAGATGGGGGTAACGAAATGACGCAACATGCCCTGTACCTAGATCTTGAGTTCTGCTCTGGCTGCCACAGCTGCGAGCTGGCCTGCCGCAACGAGCATGACTTCGATCCTCAGACCAATGGCATCAAGGTGCTGGAGGATAGGCCCCTCCATTACCCAGACGCCCCTGAGGGCAAGTGGCACTGGGACTTCATCGCCTATCCCACCGAGATGTGCGATCTGTGCGCCGATCGCGTGGAGCGCGGCCTCGTGCCGTCTTGCGTCCAGACCTGCCAGGCGAAGGTCCTGTATTACGGCACCATCGAAGAGTGTGCCAAGAAGCTGGCTGAGAAGGGCAAGAAGGCAGCCATCTTCATTCCCTAAGACAGAGAAAGGGCCCGAGCCTTCGGCGCTTCTCTCAGATGTTGGGGCTGGCTAACCCCCCTTCCGGCCCCAACATCACCCTGAAAGGAGGTCCTCCATGGCAGGGAGCTGCGGTGCGTTCTGCTCGTTCTGCGGACGATGCGGGCGCCAGATAGCCCAGGAGCTGCGTGCCAAGAAGCCTCACGGGGTAGCTCCTCCGGGCGTAACCGAAGCAGTGGTGAGCTTCGAAGGGCACGAGGAGGAAGCGTCAGAGCTGAGCCAAAACTGTTCAGACCGACTATCTCCTGGAGAAGGAGGGTTACATGAGCGCTAACGATACGACCATCGTCAAAGAGGAGCAGGCGGCAGAGGCTGCAGCGCAGATGGTCATGCAACCCAAGAAGCTTATCGCCATCATCGTAGCTGCATTGGTGTTCTTGTTCTTCCAATTCGTGTGCCCTGTTCCTGAGGGCCTCGAACGCACTGCCATGTCGGCGATAGGCATCTTGCTCTGCTGCATCGTACTATGGGTCACCGAAGCGATGCCCTTCATCGTCACGGTGGTCCTGATCTTCTTCCTGATCCCCGTTACCGGGATCTTGCCCTATTCCACCGTGACGCTGGATGACGGCAAGGTGGTCCAGAGCGTTTTCAACCAATCCAGCTTGCTGGTGCCCATCTACTGCCTGTTCGTCTTCACGGTATCCGGTGGCGTTATGTCCACGCCCATCCCTTACCGGGTGGCGAACGTGGCGCTCAAGTGGGCGAAGGGTAACTCGAAGAAGCTCATCATCGGGTTCTCCATGGCTACGGCCGTGCTCTCCATGTTCGTGTCCGACCTGGCCGCTTCCGCCATCTTCATCGGCATCGGCCTGTCTATCGTAGAGGCCAATGGCGGCGTCAAGGGCCAGTCCAATCTGGCGAAGGCGCTCACCATCTCCATTGCGGCAGCGGCAGCCATCGGCGGCATCGGCACGCCCATCGGCAATTCGCTGAATATCCTGTGCATGACCATGGTGGAGCAATACATGCAGGTGCGCGTCACGTTCTTGGCCTGGTGCATCGTCAACATCCCGCTGGCGCTGGTCACCGCATTCCTGTCTGGCTTGTACGTGACCAAGGTCTTCAAGGTAGAGGACATCAAGCCCGAGGCCTTGACCGTGGTCGAGAAGAAGCTGGTGGACTTCGGCAAGATGACCGCCCGTGAGATCAAGCTCATCGTCTGGTTCGTCATCGCCTTCGGCCTGATGATCCTCTCCACGTGGTTCCCGCAGATCAACTCCATGCTGGTGGCGTTCATCTTCTGCGTGATCGCGTTCATCCCGGGCATCGATCTTCTGACCAAGAAGCAGTTCTACGCCAACATCCCGTGGGAGATCATCATGATGATCATCGGCGTGCAAGCGCTCTCCACGGGCCTGGTGGGCACGGGAGCTGCCAACTGGTTCGTCAACACCACCTTCGCTGGTGCTGAGGCCTGGCCCGCTATCCTCATCGTGCTGGTGATGTGCGTCGTCACTATGATCCTGCACATCGCCATTCCCGTTGGGCCGCCCACCGTCTCTGTGGCTGTGCCGCTCATGGTGGCCGTGGTCACGGCTGTCAATGGCGGCGTGGGTGCTGAGGCAGCCCAGATCGTCATCAACCCAGCGGTCATCGCTTGCATCGGTGGCATCCTCGGTGGCGTGACCACCTGGCTGCCCATCGATTCCATCATGATGATCTGCTATGAGAAGGGTTGGATCACCATGAAGGAATGGGTCTCCCGCGCTTGGGTCTCCACGGTCATCCTGCTGGTGTTGACCGTGCTCTGGACCCCGTTCATCTGCGGGATCGTCGTGCCTGCCTAAGGCGGCTGGCAAGACAGTCTTCAAGCGCCATCTGTTCTGCTTTCTTGCGGCGGCTGCCGGATCCTCGATCGGTCCGACAGCCGCCTTCCCCAAAGCCCCATCCTCAAAGGAGGTGTGCCATGGAGCTCGTTGGTGCTGGAGCCATTGGGCTGATCTTCGTGGGCGCTGTGTTCCTCATCTTGGTTCCCGTTACCGCCCGCATGCGGACCCACGGGAAGTCCAAGGAGGAGCAGCGTTCCGAGTATTTCGAACGATACGATAAGCGCATGGACGAGTTTCGCAGGCAGGAGAAGGCCAAGAAGAAGCGGCGCTGAGGTAGGATATCGTAAGCGGAGGACCTTCGAGCAGGTTCGTAGCGCAGCGCTTCAGTGCTGCCTGATGCAGGACCACTGTTGTACCAGGCGGCAATGGATCGCTGCTCTTCGAAGAGCAGCGAGGGATGCAAGGGGAGAGATGTGGATACCATTCAGATAGTCTCTGTGGTCGTGTTCGTCATCGTCATGGCGCTGGTGGTCTCGGAGAAGATCCACCGGGCGCTAGCAGCGCTTCTAGGCGCGGTGGCCCTCATCATCATCGGTGTGGTCGATTTCGATACGAGCATGGAGTCCATCGATTTCAATACGCTTGGCGTGCTCTGCGGCATGATGATGTTCGTGGCCGTGGTGCGCCAGTCTGGGCTCTTCGAATACGTAGCCATCAAGTCGGCGAAGCTCTGCAAGGGCAAGCCGTGGCTCATCATGGTGGCCTTCGTCATCATCACCGCCGTCTTCTCGGCGCTGTTGGATAACGTGACCACCATCTTGCTCATCGGGCCCATGACCATCATGCTCTGTCGGACGCTGAAGATAAACCCGGTGCCGTATCTGATCGCTGAGATCCTTGCCTCCAACATAGGTGGCACGGCCACTCTGATCGGGGATCCGCCGAACATCATGATAGGGTCTGCGGCCAACCTCACCTTCTTCGACTTCATCATCTATGATGCGCCGGTGGTGGTCATCATCCTGGCGGTGGTGCTCCTCATCTTCAAGTTCCTCTTCGGTCGTAATCTGAAGGTGGACGAGAAGGATGTGCGGGAAGTCATGGCGCTCTCAGAGCAAGAGGCCATCAAGGATAAGCCTCTGTTCAATAAGAGCCTGGTCATGATCGTGCTGGTCACCATCGCCTTCATGATGCACGGGGTGCTGGGCCTGGAGTCCTCGGTCATCGCGCTCACGGCTGCTGCCATCATGCTGCTCATCTCTCGATGCGATCTGGAAGTGGCCATCGAAGGGGTCGAGTGGGGCACCATCGGGTTCTTCCTGGGACTCTTCATCGTGGTTGGGGCTATGGAGCATACCGGTGTCATCACCATGATCGGCCAGTGGTTGGTCTCCGTTACCGGGGGAGACGTGGTATTGCTCATGCTGGCGCTGCTATGGGCCTCAGCCATCCTCTCGGCCATCTTGGACAACATCCCGTTCGTGGCTACCATGATCCCCATCATCACGGTCATGTCCCAAACGGGCATCGATGTGTTCCCTCTGTGGTGGGCCATCTCCTTGGGTGCATGCCTGGGCGGCAATGGCACGCTGGTGGGGGCATCGGCCAATGTGGTGCTCTCGGGGATAGCCAGCAAGGAGGGGTACGACATCTCCTTCATGGGCTTCACGAAGTACGGCTTCCCCATCATGGTGGTGAGCGTGATCATCGCCACCGCATACTTGTTGGTGATCTTCTGATCCTGCCTTCCTAAGGCGAAGCATCCGTATCCCACGGGGGTGCGCTCGGAGCAGTGCGCCCCTGTGACTCTCATCATGATCCTGTCCTCAGGAGGTATATCCATGGCAAAGAGCCATTCGGTTCCCTTCGGCTATCTGGTCGTATTCACCCTGGTGCTCACCAGCTTCATGCCCCTGTCCCTCGGGCTCTCCTGTCAGGGGATCTTCTACAGCGCGGTGGCCGAGCATATCGGTGCGGGGGTGGGTGTGGTGAGCTACTACGCTTCCATCATCGCAGCTTCGTGCTTCGTGTTCATGGCCCTCATGGGGAGGCTCATCACCCGCTTGGATGCCCGTGTGTGCCTCTCGGGAGCGGTCATCCTCTGTGCGCTCGTGTTCGTCTGGCTCTCATTCACGGATTCCCTTTTGATGTATTTCGTGGGCGCCTTCCTCATGGGAGCGCCGGTGTCCCTTCTGCTCTACATAGCACCCTCCACGCTGGTGAACCGCTGGTTCGCAAAGCGAGCTGGATTCTATGTGGGGCTCATCATGGCGTTCACCGGGATAGGCGGCGTGGTGTGGAGCACGGTGGGCGGCGCGCTGATCCAAGCCATCGGCTGGTCGGCCACCTACTTGGTGTTCGGGGCCTTGAGCCTGGTCACACTGCCCTTCACCCTCTTCTGCATGGCCTCGTCTCCTGAGGATAGGCATCAACTGCCGGTGGGCATGGATGCCACCGAAAGGATGAGCGAAGCCAAGGCGGATGCGGCCTATGAGGCCACGGGCATCACAGCGGGGGAGGCGCGACAGATGCCCTCCTTCCTGATCATCCTTGGGATAGCCTTCCTATTGAACTTCGGGATGTATGTCTACTACGTGGTGCCTAGCTACGCGGCATCCCTGAGCCTCTCAGCCGCCTTCCCGCTCCTTGGGGCTACGGCATCCTCAGCGGCTATGGCGGGGCAGACCATCTCCAAGGTGATACTGGGAGGGGTCGGAGAGCGCCATCCTTATCCCAGCGCTATGGTGGCAGTGGGCTTGGGAGCGCTGGGGATAGCCTGCTTGGCCTTCGGCGGGGAGAGCCTCGTCCTGTTCTATGCGGGCGCCTTCGCCTTTGGGGTGTACTACGGGGTGGCGAACGTGATGCTCCCCATCTTCACGCGCCATGCGTTCGGCTTGCGGGATTATGCGAAGATCTATTCGCGCATCTCCATGGCAGCTACCGCAGGGCTCACCATCACGGGCTTCGTCTGGGGCACGCTGGTGGATGTCACGGGCTTCGGCGCCATGTTCGCCGGAGTAGCGGCTTTCATTCTGGTTGCCGTGGCTTTAGTCTTCCTGCTGGGGCGAGCGGCTCGTAAGGAGAGGGTAGCGAAAGAGGGAGCGGGCCTGTAAGCCGGGTTCTGTCGTGGACGACCATTTATCTAGGGCCTGGGTCACCCCAGGCCTCCAGCACGCAACCCGGATGCACGGCGGGTCACCGTATCGCATCCCTATTCGCGCTTGCTCCAGATGGGGCTTGCCAAGCCGCGTTGTTACCAACGCGCTGGTGCGCTCTTACCGCACCGTTTCAGCTTTTCTCCTGTTCACACAGGGGAGTCTTCTTTTCTGTGGCGCTATCCGTCGGGTCACCCCGCCCAGCCGTTAGCTGGCATCTTGCCCTAGGGAGCCCGGACTTTCCTCACGCCCTGAAGGGCCTGCGGTCGTCTAGCCCGCTCCGGCGTGGTATTCTAGCAGACCGAACCCTGTCGCTTTGCTGATCCCAAGGAGCCTTGAAGCTGTGAAGACACTCGCCTTGATCGGAGCCTCTGACTTCAACCGCGAGGAGTTCTTGCGGATGGATGCGGCGGGTGCATTCGATCAGGTCATCGCTGTGGATGGCGGCTTGGCAAGCCTGGAAGCCATCGGGCGCAAGCCTGATGCGGCTTTGGGGGACTTCGATTCCCTGGGCTACATTCCCAAGGGGATGCGGGTCATCCGCTTCTCTCCAGATAAAGACAAGTCTGACATGGAACTGGCCTTAGAGCGAGCGAAGACCCTTCGGGCGGAAGAGGTCTTCATCTTCGGTGCTCTGGGGAGGCGCCTGGATCATACCTTGGCGAATCTGCAGCTCTTCACGCTCTTCAGCGAACGAGGGCTCAAGGTGAACGTCATCGGGGATGATGCCGCTCTCGTCTTCCTGACAGGGCCGGATATCTTTGAAGCTCCGGCTCGGGAGGAGGGGACCGTATCCGTGTTCGCCATGGATGCTGAATGCACGGGCGTCTTCGAGCGTGGACTGAAATGGGAGCTGGATGATGCCATCCTCACCAACCGCACCACGCTGGGCCTCTCCAATGAGCTGATGGGCGAAGCGGTGATGATCGGCGTAGAATCAGGCACTCTGGTCATCTTCTATCCGCTATAATCGCCCCTGCAGGGGAGTTCGCAGGTAGCGGGCTGAGAGGGGACGTGCCCGTCCCGACCCTTCAACCTGATGTGGATAATGCCAACGAAGGGAGACGTATGGAACCATTTGCCTTAGGGCGTGCGCTCAGCAGCGTCCGCGAATCCAACCCGCTTGTCCATTGCATCACCAACTACGTGACGGTGAACGACTGCGCCAACGCGCTTCTGGCGCTGGGAGCATCCCCCATCATGAGCGATGAGCCTCAGGATGTGGAGGACATCACCGCCCTCTGCAACGCCCTCGTGCTGAATATCGGCACTCTCAACCAGCAGTCCATTGCAGCCATGCATGGTGCAGCAGCCAAGGCGGAAGAGCTCGGGCATCCTATCGTGCTGGATCCCGTGGGTGCCGGTGCCAGCCAGCTGCGCACTCGCACCGCCTCAGCGCTGCTGGAGGGCTACGGCATCAGCGTTCTTAGGGGCAATATGTCCGAGGTGAAGGCCTTGGCCGGAGCCAGTGCGTCTACGCGGGGGGTGGACGCTGATCCCTCCGACGCCGTGACGGAGGAGAGCCTTTCCGCCAGTGCTACCTTCGCTCAGGAGCTATCTGCGCGCACGGGGGCTGTCGTGGCCATCACGGGGGCCATAGATGTGGTGGCTGATACATCCCGCGCCTTCGCCATTCGCAATGGTCGTGCGCTCATGGGGAGGATCACCGGTACCGGTTGCATGCTCTCAGCATTGCTCGGTGCCTTCGTGGGTGCACGTCCCGATGCTCCCCTTGAGGGGGTCCTTGCGGCTGTGACGGCCATGGGGGTGGCGGGGGAGCAAGCTGCTGCACGCATGTCAGCGGTTGATGGGAGCGGCTCCTTTCGCATATACCTGATGGATGCGCTCTTCGGCCTGACCCCTGAGGCCCTGGAAGAGCACGCGAAGGTCTTGCAGGTGTAGGGAGGATCATGGGTCTGCCACGACATACCTATCGAACATGGACTGCGTCAGACGTTCGCTCTGCGTGCAGGCTCTATGCCGTGACCGACCCTCGCTGGCTCAAGCGGCGCAGCCTGGCTTCGGTGGTGGCGGAGGCTCTCGTGGGAGGAGCGACCTTCGTGCAGCTGCGTGAGAAGGGGAAGTCTTCCCTGGATCTGGCACGCACGGCTCGGTCGTTGGGCTCGGTCTGCCGAGTGGCGAACGTGCCCCTCGTCGTGAACGATGACCTGGAAGCCGTGAAGATGAGCGGCGCAGACGGCATCCATGTGGGCCAGGCGGATATCTCCTGTGCTCAGGCTCGCAAGGAGCTGGGCGAAGAAGCCATCGTAGGGGTATCCGTGCAAACGGTCGATCAAGCCCGAGCCGCCGAAGCGGCGGGAGCAAGCTATCTGGGAGTAGGGGCGGTCTTCAACACGGCCACGAAGCAAGATGCTGATCTGGTCGCCTTGAGCACTCTTCGCGATATCTGCGATGCTGTGCAGATTCCCGTGGTGGCCATCGGGGGCATTGGGGCGAAGGAGGTTCCGCGTCTCGCGGGAACGGGTATCAGCGGGGTGGCGGTGGTGTCAGCCCTCTTCGCTGCCCCGGATGTAGAAGAAGCGGCGCGCACCTTGCGGGCCGCGGTAGACGAATGCTTATGAAGGAGGAGGATCCATGCCTGGATATGCTCATAGGGAAGCCCAAGCTAGCCTGGAAGAGGTCGATATGAAGAGGTGCGCCCTTCTGGTCATCGATGAGTTGGGAGATGCAGAGACGAGCCCCGTGGCGGCGCGCATCCTTGAGCCCACGTTGAACACGGCTCGCATCTGCGACGCAGCCCGGGAGGTGGGCGTTCCGGTCATCTTCGCCAATGACGCCCACATCAAAGGGCTTGATCGTGAGCTTGATCTTTGGGGAGACCACAACCTGGCCGGAGCCCCCGAATCCCAGACCTCGCCGCAGCTGAAGCTGCGCGAAGGGGATTTCGTCATCGAGAAGCGCCGTTACTCTGCCTTCTTCCAAACCTCCCTCCGGCTGCTTTTGGATGAGCTGGGGGTGGATACGCTGATCCTCTGCGGCTTCGACACCAATATCTGCGTGAGGCATACGGCTGCGGATGCATACTTCAACAACTATCGGCTCTTCGTGGTGGCCGATGCCACAGAGACCTTCCTCATAGGAGACCAGCAAAAGGGTCTGGAATATATGGAGAAGTGCTACGCGGCGAAGACCATTACCACTGAAGAGGCCTTGAGCGCTCTTCGCGCGTGAGGGGATGAGAGGAAGGTTTCCCATGGCAAGCCTACGTTCGGTCCTCACCATCGCTGGGTCTGATCCCAGCGGCGGCGCGGGCATCCAGGCGGATATCAAGACCATCCAGGCCCATAACCTCTTCGCCACATCTGTGATCACGGCCGTTACGGTGCAGAACACCACGGGGGTGCGGTCCTTCGAGGATGTGTCTCCTGACATGGTGCGCGACCAGCTCGATGCCGTCTTCGAGGACATCCGCCCCAATGCGGTGAAGGTCGGCATGGTCTCCTCCGCCCCCATCGTGGAGGCGATCGCGGATGCCCTGTTGCGCCACAAGGCGCGCCATGTGGTGGTGGATCCGGTCATGGTGGCCACCAGCGGTTCTGCCCTCATCAAGACCGATGCCATTCAGGCCCTGGAAGAGCGGCTGTTCCCCCTGGCGCAGGTCATCACGCCGAATGCGCCGGAAGCTGAGGCACTGGCGGCCATGGCGCTCAACACCCCCGAGGATGTGGTGAAGGCAGCCCATGCCATAGCAAGGGATATCCCTCGGCCGGAGGGTTCGCACCATTCGCCTGCCATCCTCATCAAGGGGGGGCACGGATTGGATGATGTCCGCACCTGCAACGACCTCCTCTTCCAGCCGGATGGCACCATCATGTGGCTGCGCGGGGACCGCATCCAGAATCCGAATACCCACGGCACCGGCTGCACGCTCTCCTCGGCTATCGCCTGTGGGCTGGCGGAGGGGTTGGATGTAGAGAAAGCGTGCCGCAAGGCCAAGGCTTTCATCGAAGGTGCCCTGGCTTTTGGGCTGGATCTGGGAAGCGGGTCAGGCCCCTTGAACCATATGTGGCAATATGCTTGACGCGCGGATGCAAAATCCGTAACATACTCATTCGCGCTTGAATGCAGCAGTGCTCAGGCGCAGGGAATGCGTTGGGGTGTCGTCTAATGGCAGGACAGCGGTTTCTGGTGCCGTATGTGAGGGTTCGACTCCTTCCACCCCAGCCAAGCTTCTCGGCTTTGCAAGCGTGCCTTTAGTGTATACTTGCGAACGCACTGTGGCTCCGTCGTCTAGCGGTTTAGGACGCCGCCCTCTCAAGGCGGAGGTCGCCGGTTCGAATCCGGTCGGAGCTACCAAGAGATCCAAGACCGCCTCCCCGAGGCGGTCTTTTCATAAGGAGAGCTTTCATGACCGCTGACGCTCCATCCGACTTTCCCTACGAAGCGGTCCCTGTAGAGAGTCGTCCCGATGCATTGCGCCGGTATTGGGGTATCGCTCAGGGTCTGCAGGTTGTTGATGGCCTCCAGACGTCCGACCGCCTGAAAGAGCTCTCCAGGGAGAATATCGAAGGCCTGCGCGGTTTCGAGGAAACCGGTGAACTGCTACGTCTTTACTATGCAGGACTCTCCGAGATGGATCCTCTCCCAGATGGTCGGTCAGGCTCTCATGATGAGCATGAAGCGGATTTCGTGTCGCTCCGCATCGCTGAGCTGCTTGCCCGGGGCGCATTCCTCTTCGCTCCGGATATGCTCACGCGAATCCATGCATACCTCTTCCAAGACCTCGATGCCTCTCTCTATCAACCGGGAGAGCATAAGAAGGAGCCGCTGCAGAAGCAAGAGCTCATCCTCAATGGGGATAGCGTGGTCTATGCGGATCCAAGCCTTATCGATGCGGCCTTGAGGACGGCTTTTGAAGATGAGGCGGCTCATTCCTACGAGCAGCGTTTTGATGATGTGGCCTTGGATGCTCTGGCGAAGTTCATCGCGCGCCTTTGGCAAGTGCATCCGTTCGCGGAAGGGAATACGCGTACCATTGCCGTCTTCGCGGTGCTCTATTTGACTGACCTGGGATATGACGTTACGAATGAGCCTTTTGAAAGCTGCGCTCGTTACTTCCGAGATGCGCTCGTGCGGGCGAACTATCGTAATCCGAAGGCGGGCGTTCTCCCCGAGAGGGCTTTTCTCGTGCGATTCCTCGCCCATGCGCTGGATAAGGAAGGGGGACCATTGCGCTCGAGGGACCTCATGGTGCAGGCGCTCTTCGACGATCCTGGGCTCCTACGCAACGTTCCGGCTCATAGAGCGCTCTGCACCCCTTCAAGGGTAACGGATAGGAACGCCCCCAACGGGTCTTAGGCAGAACGTAGGGGTCGAACGTGTACGGCCCGATGACAGGGATCGCAACGTCATCGGTAGGGGCCGAGCATGCACGGCCCGATGCAACAAACCAAGAAACGCGACAGCACCTGCCAAGCCACCCTCTGTCACAGGATGATGGCTACGACCAGCAGCGCAACCCCCAAGGCCATGACGGCCCAGTCAGCAGCGCGCAGCGGATACTCCTTGAACCCGCTCTCTCGCGTGCGCAGATCGAAGCCGCGTACCTCAGCAGCGATGGCAGCGCTGTTGGTCTTGCGCACGGAATTCACCAGCAATGGCACGCAGAGCGGTGCCATCAGGCGTATCTTCTTCACGATGCCCCCTTGGTCGAACTGGATGCCACGAGCGGTCTGGGCTTCCATGATGGCGCTCATATCGTTCATGAACACCGGGATGAAATGCACCGTAGAAGCGAAGGTGAACGCGTAGCGGTAGGGCACGCGAAGCACTTTCACGAAGGCGTTGGAGAGGTCGGACATCTTGGTGACGTAGAACACGAGGAACAGGGGGATAGCCGCTGCTTCCAGGCGCAGGATGGTGGTGATGGCTGCCAGCACAGAGCCGGTGCCGATATAGCCCCAGGGAAGCTGGACCAGCAAGCTGCCCGTGGGGGTGGTGAAGAGCAGCAAGACCGCCAGCAACAGCGAGAACGCCAGCACCGCCTTCATGAGCCCTGCCGTCTGGGCCATAAGCCCGCAGCTCGCAGCCAACGCGATGGCTGCAGCCAGCATGACGATGAGGAGCACCAGGTTGCTCGTGCAGAAGCAAGCGATGGCGAATAGCACGGCGAAGAGCACTTTGGCCACCGGGTTCAGGCGGTGCAGCGGGGAATCACCGGGGACGTATTCAAGGAAACCTCTCATCGTTCTGCTCCTTCCACAACAGCGGTGAGGACGGGTTCAAGCTCCTGAGCACCGGGAGCACCAGAGCTGGCTTCGGCAACGGAAACGGTGATGACCTCATCGCCGGTGACGCGTTCTGCGGTCGCTTCGATGGCTAGCTGCATCTCGTTCAGCGTGTTGGCGGAAGCGATGGGCGTCGCCCCAAGGTCTGGGTCCATGAGCGAGAGCGCTAAGGACAGATCCAGGATCTGGGGCGGCACCAAGCTGGCTTCCTCCAAGACGCGGCGGTGGCGGAGCACGTCGAAGGTGGGGCCCTCATCTATCACACGACCATCGCTCATCACGATGACGCGTTCGGCGAAGTCGGCGACTACCTCCATGTCGTGGCATACCATGATCACCGTCGTGCCCGCTCGGTGCAATCGGGTGATGATCTCCATCACCTTCACGCATTCGCGAAAGTCGAGACCGGTGGTGGGCTCGTCGAGCACGATCACCGGTGGGGCCAGCACCACGATGGAGGCCAAGGCCAGCAGTTGGCGGTTCAGCAGGAATGGATCGGCGCTGCCATCGAAGCCGAAGCTTTCGATGACCTCATCCACCCGGCGTTCGGCTTCATCATCCTCACGCCCGATGGCCTTGAAGCCGAACAGCAGCTCTTCCCGTACGGTGGGGCAGCAGATCTGCCGATCGGGGTTCTGGAACAAGAAGCCCACCCGTTGGGCCAGGTCGCTCGTTCTCAGCTGTGTGGTAGGGGTCCCGTCTATGAGCACTTCTCCAGAATCAGGCTTCAACAACCCGTTGATCAAGCGCATGGTCGTGGACTTGCCAGCACCATTGGTGCCGACGAAGGCCACGAACTCGCCCTCGTGGATGGAGAGGTCGATGCCCTTCAGGATGGGCGTTCGCTCATCGTAGGATACCTGTACGTGGCGGAACTCTATCATGCGATCACCTCCAGCACGGCCTTGGCGGCTTCCTCTACATCGGCGCAAACAGGACCTTGGTACAGGCCAGCCTTCGCCAATCGGTTCATCAGCGTGGTGGCGCGGGGGCAATTCACTCCGAGGCGCAGCAGCTCTTCGGAGTGGGCCAGCACCTTCCGCGGGGTATCGGCGAAGCGGATGCGGCCTTCATCGACGATGACCAGCTGGTCGGCGAATTCCGAGAGCAGCGCTATCTTCTGCTCCACGACCACCACGGTGGTGTTGTGGCTGCGGGCATAGCTCTGCAGCAGGGTGAACACCTGGCGTGAGCTGGCAGGATCGAGCTCGGCGGTGGGTTCGTCCAAGACCAGCACCTTCGGCTTCAGAGCCAGGATGGAGGCAATGGCCACCTTCTGCTTCTGGCCTCCCGACAAGCTGGCTATCAGCCGCTGGCGCAGATTCGCGATGCCCATGGTCTCGAGCGCTTCGGTCACGCGCTTCTCTATGAGGTCATGGGGAACGCCGAAGTTCTCCAAGCCATAGAGCATCTCGTCCTCCACCACGGAAGCCACGAATTGCGAGTCGATGTCCTGGCACACAGACCCCACCAATCGCGATATATCCGTCAGGCTGGTCGTGCAGGTGTCATGGCCGTCGATGAGCGCCTCCCCATAGAAGTCCCCTGGATAGCAATAGGGAACGATGCCGTTCAAGACATAGGTCAGCGTGGATTTCCCAGAACCAGCAGGACCGGTGATGCCCGTGAAGCTCCCCGCAGGGATCTCCAGGTTCACGTCCATCAGCACGGGGCGAGCGCTTTCGCGATAGCGGAAGCAGAGATCCTTGAGCTGTATCATGACAACCTCCTATCGCTTCAGCACCTTGCGCAGCAAGGGCGTGAGAATCTGTACCAAGATGGCATTGAACAGGCCGGTGCCGAAGACCATTACCGCATAGGTGACGAAGATGATGGGCAGAGCTAGGCCATTCATGGTGCCCACGAGCAGGGCGAAGGTGTAGCCTGATACCACGGTGGATAGGAAAGTGCTGACCAGGGGATTGAGGTCCAGCTTGCCCGCCTTCAAGGGGATGTGGATCAAAAGGCCACAAGCCAAGGCGCCCAAGGCTTCGGAGGGGATGTTCACCAAGGGTGTGGCATTCAGCAGGGGGATCTGGCACATCAGCCCCGCCAGCAATCCGATGATGAGGGATTGGCCGACCTTCGGACGGGTGAGGATGATGGCTAAGCAGTACATGGCTATGACGAAATTGGGTTTCATGCCAGCGAAGGAGAGGAAGCTCGCTACCGTGAGCTTCAGCACCGCTCCAGCCGCCAAGAGCACTGCGATGAGGATGAGGTCTTGGGTCGAGAGGGATCGCCCCTTGCTGTTCCGGTCCGCCTTGCGAGCATCCAAGCCCACAGCGCCGCCGGTTATCACCCGCGGCGTGCGCCCTGCCAACGGATCAGCCGTTGTCGCCTTCGCTTCTTCCATGAACTTTCCTTTCATCGGGTCGGTAGGACCGACCGGGCTTTCTCGAATGCCTCTCCCCGCGTGCTCTCAGAAACAAAAAAAGCCTGTCCCTTGCGGCCTTGGATAAGACCTCAAAGGACAGGCTTTTGACCTGCGGTGCCACCTTTGCTTGGTCCCCGAAGGGACCCGCTCACGGATGGGCCATCACCCACCCTGCCTCTGACGCGGGCTCACGGTCCAGATACTCGGCCTTGGCTTTTGATGCCTTCGGCCTTTCCCCTTTCCCTCGGCGACCCATTTACCAGTTAGCGTTCTGCGGGAATCTCAGCTGCGCCCGCTCTCTGTAAGTGCCCCTCTGGCTTGACTTTCGCCTCAACGGTTTAGAGTTATTCGATTGGAGAGCACTCTAGCGAAGGGGAGCGATAGCTGTCAAGGACGAATGAGAGGAGCGAGCATGGGTTGCTCAGCAACGAGGCGAAAGCGGGTGCGGACCCTGAGCTTCCGGGCCTCTGGCCTTAGCGGCCCAGCGGCGCTTCTCCTGTTCTGGTTGCGATTGTTTCCAAATCGTTATAATGCAAAGGACTTCAAACGATAATCTCACGACTTCTTCGGGAGTGGCGTATGTATCACGGCTCTATCGACATCAGGCTCGTAGGTTCGGATGCTGCTCTCGCTACCCTGGAGCAGGCATCCCCTGTAGGTCCCTTCGACCACCATGTCTCCCGATGCAGCCTCCAGCAATTGGATGCTGCTGGGGCGGATCTGATGGTCGTGTCCCTTGCCAGCTCTGAGGACGCAGCAGAGCTCGTTCGCACCTTCGAAGGGCGGTCCTGCGAAGGTGAGCTCATCGTCCTTGCTCCTGCCGAGCTCGTGCCTTCGCTCCTTCCCCTTGAGGATCAGCTGACAGACATCTGGATAGCTCCCCTTGCTGAGGAAGAGGCGGCTTTCCGCTTCCGTCGCTGGCAGGAGCGCTTCAAGGAGCGGGCCGATGCCTGGGAGACCTCCCAATTCCTTGAGGCAACCATCAATTCCATTCCCTGTTTGGTTTGGTACAAGACCAAAGACGGCATCCATGAGAAGGTCAATGACAGCTTCTGCCTTACGGTGAACAAGCCGAAGGATGATGTGCAGGGAAGGGGTCACGCCTACATCTGGGATGTAGAGCAGGATGACCCGGCTTGCATCGAATCCGAAGAGAAGGTCATGTCCACCCAGCAGACCTGCGTGTCTGAGGAGGTAGTGCAAAGCGGCGAGGATACGCGGCTTCTGACCACCTATAAGTCACCCTTGTACAACCCTGACGGCACGGTCATGGGCACCGTGGGCGTTGCCATCGACATCACCCAAGAGCGCGCCTACGAGCGCGATCTCATCGAGAAGAACCAGACCTTGGAGACCATCTTCACATCCATGGAATGCGGGGTGCTCACCCATAGCATCGACGGCTCTCGCGTGCTGGGCGTGAACCAGGCAGCGCTCAGGATCCTTGGATACGAGACGGTGGAAGAGATGCTGGAGGATGGCTTCGACATGTTCGCCACCTCGGTCTTCGAAGAGGATGCGCTGAAGATACGGGAGCGGCTGAAGTCCATCACGAACGTGGGTGATTCCATCAGCACCGAATATCGGGTGCGCCATGATGATGGCAAGGTGATTCATGTCATGGGCAATATCAAGCTCATCGAAAAGGACGGTGAGCTGCTCTATCAGCGGTTCCTCCTCGATAACTCTGAACAGAAGCAGGTCGAGGAGATGCGCAAGCGGCGGCAGCAAGCCTTGGTCCAGGCGCTCAGCGCTGACTACACTGCCGTCTTCGCCTTTGACTTGGATAGCGACACTGGCGAGCCCCTCCGTCGCTCTCACCGCTTCCCAGGCACCTTCCAGGAACCTGTCAGCCTTGAGCGTACCCTGGGTGGGTACATCGATGATTGCGTCTTCGTTGAGGACCGGTCGGGTCTGGCACCGCTGCGCACCACTGCGGGCATTCTCAAGGAACTGGAGGGTCGAGACCGGTTCCATCTCCTCTATCGCGCCCATGAGGGAGACGGCTTGAAGTACTGCCAGAGCACGGTGGTGAAAGCGGGGGACTGGGATGAGGATCAGCGCTTCGTGGTAGTGGGCTTCCGCAATGTGGATGCCGAAACGCGAGAAGAGCTGAATCAGAAGGAGATGCTGAAGGAAGCGTTGGCCCAAGCGCGTCATGCCAGCGAAGCCAAGAGCCTCTTCCTGTCGAATATGAGCCATGACATACGCACGCCCATGAATGCCATCGTGGGCTTCACCTCTCTGGCGACCAGCCACATAGATAACACCGATCAAGTGCGTGAATACTTGGGCAAGATCCATGCGTCCAGTGCCCATCTGCTGAGCCTCATCAATGACATCTTGGATATGAGCCGCATAGAATCAGGGAAGATCGCCCTGGAAGCCAGGCCCTGCAAGATGAGCGACATCATGGATGATCTGGCATCCATCATGGAGCCCGAGGCAGAGGCCAAGGGCCTTTCGCTGTCATTCGATACCGCGGGCATCCAGGATGCAACGGTGATGGCTGATCGGCTGAAGATAGATCAGGTCTTCCTCAATCTGCTGGGCAATGCGGTGAAGTTCACAGAGCCGGGCGGCAAGGTGCGCCTGATCGCCCGGGAGCGCCCGGATGCCCCTGAAGGGCGCATCGCCTATCAGTTCCTCGTCCAAGACAATGGCATCGGGATGACCTCGGAATTCATCCACCACATCTTCGATCCCTTCGAGCGTGAGCGCACGTCCACCGTGAGCGGCATCCAAGGGACGGGCTTGGGGATGGCCATCACCAAGAGCCTGATCGACATGATGGAAGGCGTCATAGAGGTACGGAGCGAAAAGGGTGTCGGTAGCGAATTCGACATCTGCTTGACGTTCCCTTGCTGCTCTGAAGAGACGGCGGCATCGGGGCAAGGGGCCTTGGAGGCAGGGGCGGCAGCCCTGGAATCCTTCCAGGGCTGCAAGGTACTGTTGGTGGATGACAATCTGCTGAACCGCGAGATAGCCATCACGCTCCTAGAGGATGCGGGCTTCGAGGTGGATTATGCGGTGGATGGCCAAGGTGCGGTGGATAAGATGGCTGCAGCCGACAGAGATGCCTATCAGCTGGTGCTCATGGATATCCAGATGCCTGTCATGAATGGCTATGATGCAACGCGGGCCATTCGAGCCATGGATGATCCCGTGCTCTCTCAGATACCCATCCTGGCGGTCACGGCCGATGCGTTCGAGGAGGATCGCAAGCGTGCATTGGAGTGTGGGATGAATGGGCATCTTCCGAAGCCCATTCAGGTGACGGAGCTCTTCGACGCCCTGGAGCACATGCTCCGCTAGCCGTAGCGGGCGGTTCACCTCCAAACCTCCACATTCTAGGTCTATAATCTGTCAGCTTCGGTTTTGCAGGGCATTCGCTCTCAAGCCGAGGGAAGGTCCCTGCAAAGAAGGAGAGATGTGTTCCAGGAACTGTCGCAGTCGATGGCGGCGCTTTCTTTCATCGACATCTTCAATTTCTGCGTCTTCTTCGCTTTCACCGTTTGCTATACCTATCAGCTCTACTATGTCTTCGTCGTCCTCACGCGGAAGGCTCCCCAGGCTGCCGCATCCAGGGATCACAAGTACGCGGTGCTCATCGCGGCTCGGAACGAAAGCGCGGTCATAGCGGACCTGATAGCCTCCATTCGCTCTCAGAGCTACCCTCAAGAGCTCATAGACATCTTCGTCATCGCTGATAACTGCACAGATGACACAGCAGAGGTGGCACGCAATGCCGGGGCCACCGTATTCCAGCGGTTCAATCAGGAGCTGGTAGGGAAGGGCTACGCCCTGGACTTTGGTCTGAAGTCCATCTGGAGCCAATTCCCCGACGCAGGCCACGAGGCCTACTTCGTCTTCGATGCTGACAACGTGCTGGATGCGAACTACTTCTGTGAGATGAACAAGACCTTCGACGGTGGCGCGAAGGCCTCTACCAGCTATCGCAACTCCAAGAACTTCGATTCCAACTGGATATCTGCCGGTTATGGTGTTTGGTTCCTGCGGGAGGCGAAGTTCCTGAACCAGGCACGGCTCACGCTCAACACTTCCTGTGCGGTGTCGGGTACGGGCTTCTTCATCGCTGATGAGGTGCTGCGAGAAGCAGGGGGCTGGAAGTGGCACCTGCTCACGGAAGACATCGAGTTCTCCGCCTCTTCCATCACCAACGGCCTGCGCATCGCCTACAACCCCAAAGCTATCCTCTACGACGAGCAGCCCACCACCTTCCGGGATTCCTGGAATCAGCGAGCCCGTTGGGCGAAGGGGTTCTACCAGGTGTTCTCCCGCTATGCCATCGGGCTGGCCCGGGGCATCTTCACCAATGAGCGCGGGCATCGGTTCGCCTGTTATGACATGTTGATGACCATCGCGCCGGGCATGTTGCTCACCATCATCTCCATCATCTTCAATGCAGTCATCATCGCCCTTTCGCTCACCGGGGTGATCAGCTTGGGAGTGGCCATCGCCAGTTCCATCTCCTCCATCTTCTTCTGCCTGTTCAACTACCTCATGTTCATGTTCGTCTTCGGCGTGCTGACCACCTTCGTGGAATGGAACAGCATCCGTGCCAGCGCACGGCGCAAGGTGATATCAGCCGTGACCTTCCCGTTCTTCATGCTGACCTACATTCCCATCGCGTTGTACGCTTTGGTGGCGAAGGCGCGCTGGAAGCCCATCAAGCACACCATCTCGGTGGACGTGGCTGAATATGCTGAGGCCAGTTCTGTGGAGCGTCCTACCGCCTAAGGGGTCCCTCTTCGGGCGCTAGCTGGCTAAGACCTTCGCGAAGGTGAGGGCGTAGACCTCATGGGCTCCCGCCTCCAGAAGACGGTCGGCTGCGGCGAAGAGGGTGGCTCCCGTCGTGCAGACATCATCCAACAAGAGCACGTTCGCGGGCATGGGGACTCCCGGCCGCACCGAGAGGCGTCCTTCCATGTTCCGTTGGCGTCCCCGACGGTCGAACCTTCGCTGATCGGCGCTCTTGGGTCGGTCAAGCAGAACTGACCCGTCCATGCTGGTCAGGTTCGCCAGCTCCCTTGCAAGGAGCTCCGCATGGTCGAATCCGCGTTTGCGCAGGGCTGCCTTGGTGGCGGGGATGTAGGTGAGGTGGGCCTGGGACCATTCCGGCGGGATGAAGCGAGCCATGAGACGGGCTATCTCAGGGGCGAGCCGCCGCTCGTTGCCGTCCTTATAGACGGTCACGATGCGCCGAGCGCCTTCATCCGCCAACAGCACGCTGGCCATGGCGGTCACAGGCAAGTCCTCCCTGTCTGCTGCGGTCAACATGGTGTCGTTGCATTCAGTGCACTGACAGCGACCGAAGGGTGCGCCGCAGCGCGGGCAAGCATCGTTCACGTCGATGAACATCAGGGCGCTTCGGCAACCCTTGCATATCAGCTCTCCCGGCACGTCACAGACAGCGCACCGGGTAGGCCAGAGGGTCTCGAGGACTGCTTCCTTCGCCAACGCTGCCGCCCGGATGACCATGTTCTTCGCAGCCTGCTCTTGCTTCTCCATGGGTTTGATTATGACTGCGCACCTTGCAGATATCTGCCGCACCCCCTTCACCTCTTCGACAGGGATCCATCACGGATCCGCGCCGATTTGCTAGAATCCTGCGCGAGCTTCATCCGGGTCTGTAGTTGCGGCGGAGCCATCCGCCTAGCCCAGGGCAGATGCGGTCGAAAGGGTCCACGTAAGCATCCGCGGCTTCCGCGGTGTGAGCATGGCGTATTCTAGAAGTAAGTCGCACCGTCCGTTGATATCTCCGGACGCACCGTCTGGGCGGACGAGAGAGCGCGAGCGCCTTCAGCGCAGACCTCCAGTGCGCGAGTGTGGGGGCAAAGACTAGGTCAGCCGGATGAAGTTCCCTCCCCGTCATGCGCTGGCGTGGGAGGTGTGAGAGAATACCTCCCACGATATGATCCATCGACGAAAGGGATCTGATGCATAAGAAGATCGTATGCCTTCTGGCGCTGGCCTTCTGCGTGGTTGCGGCTTTTGCTCTGGCGGGCTGCTCCAGCCAAGAGGAGTACACCCCCAGCTTGGGTGAGCCCACCCTGGCACCCCCGGCCATTGGGGAAGAGGGCGTGCTGCGCGTGGGTGTGAACACCCAGCGCTCCCCGCTTGCCGGCCAGGGCAACGAGAAGATCATCGGCATCGATGTTGATATCGCCTCTGCCATCGCTGACGAACTGGGGCTCAAGGTGGATATCCAGGACGTAGGGGCCGATGCTGACAAGGCACTCGCAGAGGGCGAAGTGGACATCGTCATGGGTCAGGAGAGCGTGGATGAGACCGAGGGCATCTGGCACTCTGAGCAGTACCTGCCCACGGGCGTGGTGCTCTTCGCCAAGGAAGGCTCGGGTGCTCAAATGCCCACAGGGGCAGTGACGCCGAAGATCGCCGCCCAGATCTCCTCCAAGAGCGCGTGGGCGGTGACCAACGCCTTCGGTGAGGAGGCTCTGGCCTCAACGGGGGATCTGGCTACGGCCTTCTCTGACCTTTCCAGTGGTTCAGTGGATTTCGTAGCATCGGATGCGGTCATTGGCATGTATGCGGCGAACCTCCAGGACGTCCCCGTTGAGGTGGTCTGCTTGATGGACACGGCCAGCGGTTATTGCATCGGCGTCAAGTCGGATAATGCGGAGCTGCAAGAGGCCGTCCAGGGAGCGCTCACCGCCATCATCGACAACGGCCTGGTGGGGGTCATCGAGGACAAGTGGCTGGGCACCGCTGTGGTGCTGACCGATGTGCCCAAGGTGGAGGCTAAGGCGAAGGTCTCTGACGCGAATGAGCCGGAGGAGGGTGCAGAAGCCACGGAAGGGGATGCTGAGGCAAGTTCTTCTTCCAGCTCCAGCGCCTCCGATACCTCTCTCGCCTAAGCCAAGCTTCTCGGTCGTTTCCGCAAAGCGGATCTCTGTTCGTCTGTGAGGGTTCAAGGGAAAGGAAGCATCCATGCATGAGGAAGTGACCGAGGCGGCAGAGGGATCAGGCTTCCAGGTTCTGGGCGTTGAGGCCGTCAGCGAGATAGACGGAACGGCGTTCCTCATGGTCCATCGGGTCAGCGGAGCGAAGCTGCTGTTCCTTCAGAATGAGGACGTGGACAAGTCCTTCTCCATCACCTTCAAGACACCGGCAGCGGATGACACCGGCGTCTTCCATATCCTGGAGCATTCTGTGCTCTGCGGCTCTGAGCGGTTCCCGGTGAAGGAGCCGTTCGTCAATCTGCTCAAAGGTAGCATGCAGACGTTCTTGAATGCCATGACCTTCCCGGATAAGACCATGTATCCAGTAGCGTCGACCAACATGACGGACCTCATGAACCTGACCGACGTGTACATGGATGCGGTCTTCCATCCCAATATCTACCGCAACCAGAACATCTTCAAGCAGGAAGGCTGGCACCTGGAGGCTTTGCGGGCAGAGCTTCCGCAGGCGGTGAGCGAAGGGGAGGCGTCCGAGCTCCGACCCGAAGAAACAGCCATCCCTACCACCTCTGACCCTTCCGAGGTGCGCCTTGCTTACAACGGCGTGGTCTATAACGAGATGAAAGGTGCTCTGTCAGAGCCGGAATCCGTCCTCTATGACACGCTGTCAGCAGCGCTCTTCCCGGATACCACCTATCGCTTCGAATCCGGTGGCACGCCTGCGGCCATCCCTGACCTCACCTACGAGGCGTTCCTGGATGCCCATGAGCGCCATTACCGGGCAGATAACGCCTACATCATCCTCTACGGCGCGGTGGACGCTGCGCGCATGCTGTCGTTCTTGGACGAGGGATACCTCTCCAAGATGCCTGCCACCCCCGAGGGCGCACCCGTGAACCCTCTCGTGCTCCAAGAGCCCGTCATCAAGATGGATGCCCGTCGAGAGATGGTCACGGCCCCTGATAATGCCTGCCTGGCGCTGGGGTATGTGGTGGGTACCTCTCATGAGGTGGAGCGTGCCTTGGCTGTGGATATCCTGGTGGACGCTATCGCCGGTTCCAACGAAGCCCCGCTCAAGCGGGCGGTGATCGACGCGAAGCTGGGCGATGACTTCCATGCCAGCCTCATGGACTCCCTGCTCCAGCCCTTCGTCATGATGGAGCTCAAGGGAGCGAAACCTCAGGCCGAGGAGCAGTTCGAGGCGCTGGTGCTCGCGGAGATAGAGCGCTTGGCGAAGGGGGCTCTTGACCCGGAGCTGCTGCACGCAGCCATCGCCCATGCGGAATTCGTCTTGCGGGAGCATAACTTCGGCATGGCTGATGGCGTGGTCTACTCCATGTCCGCCATGAACGGTTGGCTCTATGATGAGCGGGATGCTCTGGCCTACATCCGCTATGAGGACATGCTAGCCGATCTCAAAGCCAAGGCGGATACGGATTGGTTCTGCACGCTTCTCCAGGAAGTCTTCTTGGAGAGCCGACACCATGGGCAAGCTCAGCTCGTGCCGGTGGCTGCCGAGGAGCAGACTGCCTCCGACGGGCGCTTGAAGCGGCTAGAAGCAGAGCTTACGCCCTCCTCCCTTCAAGCCTTGGAAGAGGAGGAGCGCCAGCTGGTGGAAGCTCAGATGGCTCCAGACAGCCCGGATGCCCTGTCCAAGCTGCCGAAGCTGGCAGTGTCTGACTTGGCGGAGGCGCCCGAAGAGCCTCCTTTCGGCTTGGAGCACCAAGGGCCGCTCCCCCTTTTGCGCCACGAAGTGGAGACCCACGGGATAGCCTACTTCACGCGCTACTATGACCTGGATCGCGTTTCCTTCGAAGAGCTGCCCTATGTGGCGGTATTGGCAATGGTCCTGGGGCGCATGGATACGGATGCGCATACAGCCGCCCAGCTGGATACTCTGGCTCAGGGCAGGCTGGGGAACCTGACCTTCGCAGCGGATGTGTACAAGTCCGACGATGATGACCGCGCGCGGGCGCTCTTCCTGGCTTCAGCCTCGGCGCTCCCTGAGAACGCGGGCTTCGCGGGGGCGCTCACCGATGAGGTGCTCGCTCGCACGAACTTCGCAGATACCTCTCGGATCTACGACATGCTGGTGCAGCGCAAGGTGGCCCTGGAGCAATCCTTCGCCATGTCCGGCCATAGTACGGCGGCGAATCGGGCGTTATCCTACGTGACCCATACCGCGAAGGCCAAAGAGCAGATTGCGGGCATCGATTCCTACCTCTTCCTGCGAGAGCTGATAGATGATTTCGATCTGCGCTGTCAGGACCTCGTGAGCAAGCTGGAAGAACTGGCACACCGCATCTTCACGGATGATAATTGCACGCTCTCCTTCGCGGGGAGCCAAGAGGACCTAGATGCCTACATGGCGGCTGGCTGCCGATTGGGATTCAGGGCTGAGAGGCCTGAGCGACGCTTGCATGTGCCTGATCCAGAGGACCTCCACGAGGCTTTCGGGGTATCTACGGATATCACCTTCACCGCTCTGGTGGCGGACCGTCACAGTGCCGGTGCTCCGTTCTCGGGAGAATGGTTGTTGGCATCGAAGATGATCACGCTGAGCTATCTTTGGAACGAGGTCCGCGTGGTGGGGGGTGCCTACGGGGTAGGGTTTGCCAGCCGTCGCGGGGGAAACACCCTGTTCCATTCCTACCGGGACCCGAGGATCGACCCTACCCTGGAGGCATTCTTGAGTGCGCCGGATTGGCTGCGTACCTCGGATATGTCTCAGGATGAGTTCGAGGGCTATGTGGTGAGCACCGTGGCTTCGCTGGATGCACCGCTGAAGCCGCGCAATCTGGTGCGTCGCCAAGACATCATGCATTTCACCGGCTGTACCGACTCAGATCTCAGGAAGACGCGCGAAGAGGTGCTGAGCGCTACTCTGGCCAGCGTGCGCCAATTAGCCGATCCGCTTCAGGTGCTGGCGGAGGGGCGTCATATCTGCAGCGTGGGGAATGCTGATATCATCAAGCAAAGTGGCCGGTGCTTCACCTTCGTAGACCTGACCTGATGCCTTTCGGGCAAGCTCCGAGGAGGACCCATGACGGAGGCTAACGGATTCAAACATATCAAGGTTGCTCCTGTTGAAGAGCCCGAGGTGGTCATCCATGCCGGTGCGCCTCGGGAGGTGCCAGAAAAGGAGTCTCGTGGCCAGGAGGACCTCACCCCTCCGGTAAGGCCTGATCGGCCCAAGAGGGCTTCCAGCCAGTCTCGTCAGGGCACCACGCTGGAGGATATCAAGGGTTCCAGGATGCCGAAGACCCAGTTGGCGGTCATCATCCTGGCACTTCTCGCTATAATAGCCTTCGCCGTTTGGTATGCGTTCTTCTCATAAACCTAGCTGAAATGATATTGACGAAAAGGACAGCAGATGAAAGACAGCAAAGACACCCGTCCTTCCGCTGCTTTTGATGGACAAGATCTGGATCTACCTGACGTCCCTCAGATGGTGACCCTTACCGAGGAACCCGAGGAAGAGGTCGGTAAGAAGGCCAAGGGTAGCCATGCGCGTCAGGGTCAGGCGGCCTATATCCAGAAGTCAGCGCGCATGCGCAAGATCCTCATAGCGGTGATCGTCGTCTTGGTGCTCCTGATCGTGGGAGCGGGCTTCCTGGTCTGGCAGCTCTATCAGACTGCTCAGACATCTGCCGTGCAGCAGGCTCAGATAGCAGAAGATGCTGCATCCACCAGCACTGAACAGGCCACCAAAGATGCGTCAGCAACCACCTCCAAGAAGACCACAGTACCGAATCTGGTGGCGCTTCTGGGTTCTACCCAAGATGCAGCCATTCAAGCGCTCCAGCATGGGGCCCGCGTGACGTCGGCTGTGCCGCTGAATGAAGAGGGCAACCCGGTGAAGCAAGAGGTGCGCATCGCCTTGGCCGATGAACCGGCTGATTCCAAGGGTGGTACGCCTACGGTAACGCTCAGCCTGAATGAGGAGGGCACGATCATCCGCGCTGGCTACAGTTCCAGTACGTCTTCGCTCGGCTATGGGTCCCTCAGCTTCTCAGACATCATCACGAAGGAGAATGTCATAGAGAAGACGCTGGAGGAAGCGGGGCTTGCCGTAGCCCAGGGCGCGGTCACGCTGCCTCAGGATAAGATGGCCTACTCAACCTATGCCAGCGATGGTACCACTCTCACCAAGGAAAGCTATACCTTCTCAGGTACTGGCCAGGCCAATGGTCAGGAGCTTCCGTGGTCTGCGCTGCTCACCTATGATTATTCCATGGCTAATGCCACGGGCAATCTGGTAGACACCATCCGCACCATCGCCATCTACGTGGGATAGGATCTCCGCGTTGCTAGCGAGGTGCTTGCCATCTGTGCAGGCTTCGTCTAAACTACACAGGCTATTTTGAACAAGCGAAGGGTGAAGCGCCCTTCCACCTGTTTCGGCGTATGATGGCAGCTGATGGGTCCTGTGAATATCGAAGCGTGGCGGACAGCCTTCGGGTTCGTTCGCAATGCACATCAACATCACAGCCCGCATGCGCTTGCGGGTTTTTTTATTGCGCTCATGCGCAAGAAGGAGGTGGGCGATATAGCCGCTCAAGAGCCAAGGCTCAACGACGAGATCAACGTCCGCGAATGCAGGCTGATCGATTACGACGGCAATCAGATGGGCGTCTTCAGCTTGGAGCAGGCCCAGGGCATCGCCGATGCTGCAGGGCTCGATCTGGTGGAGATAGCGCCGAATGCTGAGCCGCCGGTCTGCCGTGTCATGGATTACGGCAAGTTCAAATACGATCAGGCTATCAAGGCGAAGCAGGCGCGCAAGAACCAGACGAAGATCGAGATCAAGGAGATGAAGTTCCGGCCGAAGATCGACGTGGGTGACTATACCACCAAGAAGAAGCATGTGCTTCGCTTCTTGAGCGCAGGGAACAAGGTGAAGATCACCATCATGTTCCGTGGCCGTGAGATGGCCCATCCTGAGCAAGGCCTGTCTATCCTCGAGCGTCTGGCTGATGACCTCAAGGACGTGGCTGTGATCGAGAATCAGCCGAAGATGGAAGGGCGCAACATGCACATGCTGATCGCTCCCCTCCCGCAGAACATGAAGAAGAAGAAAGAAGCTGAGAAGCCCGAGGGAAAGGACGAATAAATGCCGAAGATGAAGACTCACCGCGGCACCGCGAAGCGTTTCCGTGTCACTGGTTCTGGCAAGATCATGCGCGCTAAGGCCTTCAGGAGCCATATCAAGGCGAAGAAGAGCCCCAAGCGCGTCCGCAACATGCGTCACGAGACCGAGGTTGCGAAAGCTGATGAGAAAGTCGTGGCCCGCAATCTGGGCCTTCGCTAGTCCGTTATCGGTTAGGAGTTAGATCATGGCACGTGTGAAGCGTTCTGTCAGCGCTCGTAAGAAGCGTCGTAAGGTACTGAAGGCGGCAAGGGGCTACTACGGTGCGCGCTCTCGCCATTACACCAAAGCGAAGGAGCAGGTACAGCATTCCATGCAGTACCAGTACCGGGATCGTCGCAATAAGAAGCGCGACATCCGCAGGCTCTGGATCACTCGCATCAATGCAGCCGCCCGTCTGAACGGGATGTCCTATTCCGTCTTCATGAACGGTCTCAAGAAGGCTGGGGTGGAGTTAGACCGCAAGGTGCTGGCTGATATGGCAGTATCTGACCCAGAGGCGTTCGCCGCGGTGGCAGAGGTGGCGAAGGCTGCACTCTAAGGTTCGTGGCACGAATAACAGTTGTTGGAAGGCTCCGCTTCGGCGGGGCCTTTTTCGTGGATGACATCGGAACGTGCATTGCGTGAAGACCATGCGCAATGGGGGCTGAACGCGTTCGGCCCCTACGAGAACAGAGAGCGCAGTACTACTCGTAGGGGCCGATCCGAAAGGGGACGCCCTAGCGGGTGTGGGCGGGCTTCCTGCCCCAATAGAAGTGCAGGAAATGCTTTCGATACAAGCTCTCATCGGCTTGCGGTATGCCATGGATGGTGGCCAGCGCGGCCTTCGCTATCTCCATGGCCGCATCGGGGCGACGGATGAGCTCTGCGTTGTACTTGATCGCTTCGGTCATCTGGGGATGGGCTTCTATCTGCAGCAGCAGATCATAAAGCTCTCGGGTGGTGGTCACGTGGAAGGCTGCTCCTGTTGAGGTCAACATGGACACATTGGCCTTCTCCTGGCCATAGGCACGTCCCAGCAAGATCATGGGCACATCTACGCAAAGGCACTCGGTGGTGGTGAGGCCTCCTGACTTGCAGACGATGAGATCAGAGGCGCTCATGAGGGCTGCCATGCCGTTGACGTAGCCCAGCACGGTCACGTTCGAGAGACCGTGGTCTTTTACGAGCCGTTTGAGCTTTGCCTCGTAATCAGCGTCCTTGCCCGCTACGATGACGAAATGCATCTCCTTGAAGCGATGCATGAAGGGGAGCAGCTCATCGGTGGCGCGGCGGAAATGGATGTAGGGCCGCGGCAGCGTAGCCCCTGCCAAGAAGAGCACCACTTGCTTATCTTGGGGGAGCCCGAGCTCTGTGCGTGTGGCTTCGCGGTCGTATTCCCGAGCGAAGTCAGGGGCAGCGGGGATGCCCGTTACGCAGATGCGCTTCTCGGGCACCTTTCGTGGGCGCAGCGTTTCCGCCATATGCTCGTTGGCGACACAGAAGATATCCGTATGCAGATGCGGCCACAGACCCTCCACCTCATAATCAGTGGGTACGCAGATGATGGGGAATGCCTCGCGCAGGATCATGCGGGCGCTGACCGCTACATTCGCTGCTGTGATATGGGTGCAGATGATGGCATCGGGCTTCTCTTGATTCACGTATTCCACGAACTTCGGATACATGATGCGTGCCCAGATGGTGCCTCCGGCCCAGAGCAGTCTGCCGGTGAGCGTGTAGCGCCAAGTCAGGTCATAGTAGGGACGGGTGACACCGGTGAACATGGAGGCCGTATTATCGCCGTTGAAGACGATGCGCCCGAACTCCAGGATATCCAGCACTTCCGTATGGATGGGACGCCCGTCGTCGCCTCCTTCGGCATCTATGATCTTGAACGCATCAGCAATGGCGTAGGCGGCAGAGCGGTGGCCTGATCCCACTGAGGCATGGACGATGAGCACCTTCAGCGGTTTGGTGGACGCTGCTAAGGGCTCTGCAGGAATGTCATCCGCCTTCGCAAGGCCGGTCGGGCTATCTATCTCTGCATTCATGCCATAAATCATAGCCTATTTGTTTAGAATGAATCCATGGCTATGCCCTAGATGTCTTGGGCGTTACACAATAACCATGGATGGGATGGATGATGGCTGAGAAACCGTCTTTGCGTGCAGATACTGGCCTAGAAATGGTAGAGGCCGCCTGTCGGGGGAGAGGCGTTGCGGTGCTCATCCCTTGTTATAACGAGGCTCTGACCGTGGGCAAGGTAGTGGATGACTTCAAGGCATCCCTGCCGGAGGCTGCCATTTACGTCTATGACAACAACTCCTCTGATGATACGGCGAAGATCGCAGCAGAGCATGGGGCCTGTGTTCGCATGGAGCCTCGTCAGGGGAAAGGCAACGTGGTCCGGCAGATGTTCCGCGAGATAGATGCAGACTACTACGTGATGGTAGACGGAGATGATACCTACCCCGCCGAAGCCGCAGCGGATCTCATCCGGCCTTTGGCTCAAGACAAAGCAGATATGACGGTGGGAGACCGCCTCTCCAACGGCACCTACGGCGAAGAGAACGACCGTGCCTTCCATGGCTTTGGGAACAACTTGGTCCGGTGGCTCATCAAGGTCATCTATGGTTATGCCTTCGAAGATGTCATGACGGGGTATCGTGCGTTCACCCGGGTCTTCGTGAAGACCATGCCTGTGTTGTCATCAGGGTTCCAGATAGAGACAGAGCTCTCCATTCATGCGGTGGACAAGCGTTGGCGCATCCTGGATGTGCCTATCGTCTACCGGGATCGGCCCGAGGGGAGCGAATCGAAGCTCTCCACATTCCAGGATGGTGCGTTGGTGCTCATGGCCATCGCCTCGTTATTCAAAGACTATCGGCCTATGGCATTCTTCGGCTGGTTGGCTTTGATCTTCTTGATACTGGGGCTCATCTGCGGCATCCCTGTCATCGTAGAGTTCTCAGTCACCCATCTGGTGGAGCGGTTCCCCACGGCTCTCTTGGCGGTGGCACTGGTGCTCTGCGGGGCCCTCGCTCTGACGGTGGGCTTGGTGTTGGATACCGTAGCGAAGAATAACCGGAAGCAGTGGGAGATAGCAGTTTACGGAGCCTATTTCAATGCGAGGGCTGGCAAGTAGAAAAAGGGATCCTAGAGCGAACAGTTCCTAGACTCGCTGCCTTTCCACCGAATCTGTTCGAATGGAACGAGCCTAGGAACAGCGAAAATATAACAAGCAAGGTAAAAGAATACTAGTCTACTAATAGATATGTTCCTATATAATCATAAAGCTTTGAGAGAGGGATCGTAATCAGCTATTTACACTCCCGGTGAAGAATCCCCGCGAGAAGATTGCTCCTTGCAACCTGATGAACGCTTTGGCATAATGTCACAGCTGTGTGTTTGACGGCTTTCTCGTCCCCATAGTCTAACGGTTAGGACGCGGCCCTTTCAAGGCTGAAATACGGGTTCGATTCCCGTTGGGGGCACCATCATCTCCTCTTTTGGCGCTTAAGCGCTAAAAGTATTCCCCCTCTAATGTGCGTTCGTTGGATATGCTCTTGGTTTTTGGGGCTGTCCTCGGCGCTTGCGCGCCGAGGACAGAGAATTAGTTCAGGAAGTCTTCCAGGATCTCCTGCTCGGCTTCCTCTTCGGTGAGCCCGAGCGTCATCAGCTTCACGATCTGGTCTCCTGCTATCTTGCCGATGGCCGCCTCATGGACCAGCATGGCATCTTCGGAGGCTGCCTCGATGCCTGGAATGGCCGTCACCTTCGCATCACCCATGATGATGGCGTCACACTGCACATGGCCTCGGCACTTGGATTCACCGATGACCAGCGGGTTGAATACCTGCTCGGAGCGGTCTTGGGCCACAGAGCGGGATATCACCTGCACGCTGGCATCTTCTCCCTTGAGCTCTACCTTCATGTTGGAAGTGGCTGTCTGGTCATCGTGAGTGAGCAGCTTCTCGGTGAGCACCAGCTTGGCACCGGCTCCCAGCTCAGCGTTGGTATCACGCACCGTTGAGGTGACGCCGCGCAGCTGCACCAGCTCCATCTCACAGGAGGAGCCCTCTTCCATGACCACATTGGTAACGGGGTTCAGGATGCGCTCTCCCGTACCCTCGCCTTCGCCATAGTGCTTCTCTACATACTTGACGTGGGAGTTCTTGCCGCAATAGAAGGTGTGGATGCCGTCATGCTCGGAAGCGGCGTGGCTGGAGTTATGGATGCCGCATCCGGCGATGATGTTCACGTCGCAGTCTTCACCGATGTAGAAGGTGTTGTACACCACGTCTTTCAGACCCGATTCCGTGACGATGACCGGGATGAACACGGTCTCGCCCTTGGTGCCCGGCTTGATGTGGATGTCTATCCCAGGATGATCCGTCTTGGTGGCTATCTCTATGTTGGCACTGGAGTTGCGCTCTACCAATTGGCCGTCTTTGCGGATATTGAAGGCGCCTTTCGGCATGCCATGGATGTTAGCGATCTCTGCCAGCAGATCGGCATCGATCGGAGTGAGGTTCTCAGCCATGATGTTCTCCTAGCAGGTAGTGGGGATATCGGTCAAATGCAGCTCCAGCGGCTCTGAGAGCACACAGCCGTTGATGCCCTTGCTGGCGAAACCCAGGTCTGGCATGAGGTCTTCTGGAGTGCCGGTGCGCACGATCTTGCCATTCTGCAGCACCACTACCTCATCAGCCAGTTGGATGATGCGCTCCTGATGGGAGATGATGACGATGGAATGGCCTTCCCGGGCCTCGTGGATATCCCGGAACGTCTCGGTCAGCCTATCGAAGCTCCATAGATCGATGCCCGCTTCCGGCTCGTCATAGATGGCCAGTTTCGGATCGCGTGCCAGGATGGTGGCTATCTCGATGCGCTTGACCTCGCCGCCGGAGAGGGACTTGTCCACTTCTCGGGTAAGGTAGCTGGCTGAGCATAGACCAACCTTCGACAGATACTCGTTGCAGGAGAGCATGGGTAGCTTCTTGCCCGCAGCGATGTCGAGCAGCTTCTTGACGGTCATGCCCTTGAAGCGGGCTGGTTGCTGAAAGCCGTAGCCGATGCCCAGACGAGCGCGTTCGGTTATGGGCAGGTGCGTGACGTCTACGCCGTCGAAGGTGATCGATCCGCTGGTGGGCTGCTCCATGCCCATGATGAGCTTGGCCAGGGTGGACTTGCCGCCGCCGTTCGGGCCGGTGATCACCGTGAAGCGGTCATCGGCGACGGTGAGTGACAGTCCGTCGATGATGCGCTTCTTCTTGCTGGGATCATTCTCCAGCGGCACTTCGAAGACGAGGTCTTTGATCTCTAACATAAGGGTATCTCCTCGTATCTATGGCAGCATCTATGCTGCATCCTCTTTCGCGCGCCATAGTAGCATGCGAACCTGCCGGGAAGCCAGCGGGAACAAGCAGTGATAAAACGGTTATCATCTTGCTTACCCGAAAGACCAAGGAGATGGCATGGGATGCAAGATATCCGGTAGCGCCAAGGCGCTCCCCGCCCACACGGTTACCAATGATGATCTGGCGAAGATCGTGGATACCAGCGACGAATGGATCGTGGAGCGCACGGGGATCCACGAGCGGCGCATCGCTTTAGAGGAATCCTGCACTGACTTGGGAACCGAGGCATGCGAAGGGGCTCTGGCCATGGCGAAGGTGGCCCCTGAGGACATAGACCTCCTCATCTGCATGACCATCTCAGGGGATGTCATCGTGCCTTCCCAAGCAGCGTTGCTGAAGGCGCGCTTAGGGCTTCAGAACGCCATAGCCTTCGACCTGAACGCTGCCTGTGCGGGCTGCATCTACGGTATCGAGGTGGCAGCCTCCCTCATAGAGGCATCGGTGGCCTCGGATGCTGCTGGGGCGGGGCGGGTGCGACGCAATCCGCTGCGCCGGGCCCTTGTCGTGGGGGCTGAGCGCCTCTCTCGTGTCACAGATTGGGAAGACCGTTCCACCTGCGTGCTCTTCGGTGATGGCGCTGGGGCGGTGGTGTTGGAATGGGATGAAGCGGCTCCCGGCATCCTGAGCAGCTTCCTCAAGAACACCGACGATGAGACCCTCTGCCTGACAATGGATGCTGATTATGCCATGGATGCCTTCCCCTTCGGGGACGGCTGCGCTTCCCAGAGCGCGAGCGAGATCATGGATATCCCCTTGCAGGATGCGGAGGGGGAGTCGCTCGGATTCGCGCAGCCCACCCGTACCATCCGCATGAACGGCCAGCGCGTCTTCAAGTTCGCCACCTCTGCCATCGTGGAGGCAGCGCGAATGGCTTGCGACCGGGCGAACGTGAGTCTGGATGAGGTGGCTTGCATCATCCCCCATCAGGCCAACGACCGCATCATCCGCTATGCCGCGAAGAAGCTGAAGGTCCCCTACGAGCGCTGGCAGGTCTCCATCGGCCAGGTGGGCAACACCAGCGCTTCCAGCGTGCTGATGGCCCTGGCCGATGCCTACGAGGCGGGGCGCATCAACCCTGGCGACAAGGTGCTCTTGGTGGGCTTCGGCGGCGGCCTCACCTCAGGGGCGCTCCTATTCGAAGTCTGACGGCATTCTCAGGCCCATCTTCAACTAAAATACATACCCGCTACAAGAAATCACCTACCGAAAGGAACCGAGATGGCAACCATCGATACCGTTCGCGAAGTGCTCGTTGAGAACCTTGACCTTGATCCGGAGGCTGTGACCGAAACCGCTACCATCGAGGAGCTGGGCATCGACTCTCTGGATATGGCAGAGCTCGTCTGCGACATCGAGGAGAAGCTGGATATCGATTTCGGCGAGCCCACCGGTCTCACCACGGTCGGTCAGATCGTCGAGCATATCGACTCCCTCTAGGCAAGGGCAGCATCATCCCATGAGAACACGCATCACCGATCTGCTGGGGATCGAATATCCCATCATCCAAGGGGCTATGGCCCGCATCGCAGATGCCTCGTTGGCGGCAGCGGTATCCGAGACAGGCGGCCTTGGGATCATCGCTTGCGGCGGTGCCAAGCTCGACTGGATCCGCCAGCAGGTAGAGCGGGCCCGCTCTCTCACCTCTAAGCCCATCGGTGCCAATGTGATGCTGATGGATCCTCAGGCCGAAGAGGTGGCGAAGCTCCTCGCTGAGCTCAAGATAGAGGTCATCACCACCGGCGCCGGAAGCCCCGGGGATTACTTGCCTCTCTGGAAGGAAGCAGGCATCAAGGTCATCCCCGTGGTGGCTACCACGTCCCTAGCCCGTCGCATGGAGCGGCTGGGGGTGGATGCTGTGGTGGCCGAGGGTACGGAATCCGGCGGCCATGTGGGCGAGCTCACTACTATGGCGCTCGTTCCCAGCGTGTGCGAAGCCGTTTCCATACCCGTGCTGGCAGCAGGGGGCATCGCAGACGGTCGCGGCATGTGCGCCGCCTTCGCCCTAGGGGCCGAGGGCGTGCAGATGGGCACGCGCTTCCTGACCGTAGAGGAGTGCACGGTCTGTGATCCCTGGAAGGAGAAGGTGCTGGGAGCGAAGGACTCCGACACCATCGTCACCGGTCGCAATACCGGCCACCCGGTACGCGGGCTCAAGAACAAGTTCGCCCGTGAGTGCCGCAAGCGCGAATTGGCCTGCAGCAATCCGGAAGACCTGGAAGGCATGTATGCAGGATCGCTGTCGCGGGCTGTAGCGGGAGACATGGAAGGCGGATCCATCCTGGCAGGTCAGATAGCCTCTCTCGTCACCGAGCGGGGCACTGCTGCAGACGTCATCCAGCAGATCATGGCCGAGGCGGAGGCTCTTGGCGCACTCGATCTTCAGCAGGTAGCTGATCTCAATGCCCAAAGGGGCCGTTGCCTGGCCTGAACTGGTCCCAGGGACGCAAGGAAGGATCTTGGATAACGTGAGTGGAACCATCCCGACGCTTGCTCCTGCAAGCGTCGTCTTCATGGCCTCGGGGCAAGGATCCCAAGCCCCGGGCATGGGGGCATCCCTGTTGGATGTCCCTGAAGTGGCTGAGGTCTTCGACTGCGCTTCTGAGGTGCTGGGGCGCGATATCGCCGCTCTGGTGCAGGCGGAAGGCGAAGAAGCTCAAGCCCAGCTGAACCAGACCAAGAACGCCCAAGCGGCTATCGCTACGCTCTCCATCGGCGTCGGGCGCGCCCTTGAAGCCCAAGGGGTCACCCCTGATGCCCTGCTCGGCTTCTCCCTGGGGCAGATCAGTGCCTTGGCGCTGGCGGACATGGTCTCCATAGAAGATGCATTCCGCATCATCGACGCGCGCTCCTCTGCCATGGATGCCGCGGCTCAGGCGGATCCTGGGGCCATGAGCGCCTTGCTCAAAGCAGACGATGAGAGCGTTCAGGCTCTCTGCGAAGCCTGTGCCCAGGATGAGGTGCTGGTCCCGGCGAACTACAACTGCCCTGGTCAGATCGTCATCGCGGGAACCCCTGCTGCCATCGCTCGGGCGGAAGAGGCTTGGAAGGAGCAAGGCGGTCGTGCAAGCCGCTTGGCTACCCAGGGGGCGTTCCATTCTCCTTTGATGGAGTCGGCCCGCGCTCCCTTTGCGGAGTTCTTGGATACCATTTCCTTCACCGAGCCTCGCATTCCCGTCATCTGCAATACGGATGCAGCGCCGTTGGATGCCAGCAGCGTGCGTCAGCGCCTGGTGGCTCATCTCATCTCTCCTGTTCGCTTCAGCGAGAGCGTTCTCGCTTTGCGGGCGGCTGGTGCACGCACGTTCGCGGAAGTGGGCTTTGGTGGCGTGCTCTCAGGGCTCGTTCGCCGCATCGACAAAGAGCTCGAACGTCCCTGCATCCAGGATGAGAAGAGCTTCGCCGCATTCATCGAGGCAAGGAGGGCCTGACCTATGGAACAGACCAGCGAAGGCGCTGCCGTAGCGCTCATCACCGGTTCAGGACGCGGCATCGGGCTGGCTTGTGCCCGTGCCCTGGCGGAAGCGGGCTTTGATGTGGCTCTCAATTGCTCTGGAGCGGGAAGCCTGGAGCGCACGCAGGCAGAGGCTGACCGCATCCGCCAAGACTTCGGCGTGCGGACTGCGGTCGTGGCTGCCGATGTTGCCGACATGGGCGCCGCTAAAGAGCTCGTCGAAGGCACTGTAGAAGCGCTCGGTCGCTTGGATGTGCTCGTGAACAATGCCGGCATCACCCGGGATGGCCTCATCGCGCGCATGAGCGAAGAGGATTTCGACGATGTCATCAACATCAACCTGAAGGGCACGTTCAACTGCTGCAAGGCGGCGGCGAAGGTCATGATGAAGCAGCGCAGCGGTCGTATCATCAACATGAGCAGCATCGTAGGGCTCTACGGTAACGCCGGTCAGACGAACTACGCTGCCTCCAAGGCGGGCGTGGTGGGCATCACCAAGTCCTTGGCCAAAGAGCTGGCTCGTCGGCACATCACCGTGAACGCCATCGCCCCGGGCTACATCGCCACCGACATGACGGGGGCCCTGAGCGAAGAGCAACGGGCGGCCATCTCAGAGCGGGTGGGCCTGGGACGCTTGGGCGAGGCCCAAGACGTTGCAGCCCTGGTGGCCTTCTTGGCCAGCCCCGCAGCTGCGTATATCACCGGACAGGTCATCGCCGTGGATGGAGGACTTTCCCTATGAGCAACGCAACCGAACAGAACCTGAAGCGCCCTGACGGTACGAACCGCGTGGTCATCACCGGTATGGGGGCGCTCACCCCAGCTGGGGTGGGGGTGGAGGCGCTCTGGGATGCGGTCATGGAGAAGCGGTGCTGCATAGGTCCCATCGAGCGCTTCGACACCGCAGACTACGAGGTGCATAACGCCGGAGAGGTGCGCGGCTTCAGCGGCGAGGACCATGGCCTCACGAAGAAGGAAGCCCGCAGGTTCGAGCGCTTCGTCCAGTATGCCATCGTGGCTGCGGATGAAGCCCTGGAACAGGCCGGGCTTGACATGGAGGCCGAGGATGCCACGCGGGTGGCCGTGCTGTTCGGAACGGGCATCGGCGGCATAGACGAGCTGCAATCCGGCTTCAGCTCCCTGGAATCCAAGGGGCCGAAGCGCGTGAGCCCGCTGTTCGTGCCTACGATGATCGGCAACATCGCCGCAGGGAACCTGGCCATTCGCTATGGCATGAGGGGTGCGTGCCTGAACGTGGTCACCGCCTGCGCTACGGGTGCCCATAACATAGGGGAGGCCGTGCGCTCTCTGCGCCATGGCTATGCCGATGTGGCCCTGGTGGGAGGCGCGGAAGAGTCCGTCTCGCCCATCTGCATCGCGGGTTTCGCCAATCTGGGAGCTCTCTCCAAGGCAGAGGATCCCACCCAGGCATCCCTTCCCTTCGACGCACGGCGAGAAGGCTTCGTAGCAGGAGAGGGAGCCGGTGCGCTGGTACTGGAGACCTTAGAGCACGCCTTGGCTCGCGGAGCGAAGCCCCTGGCTGAGATCACCGGCTATGGCTCCACGGGAGACGCTTACCACATGACCGCCCCTGACCCCGAAGGCGAGGGGATCGTGCGCGCCATGGCTCAGGCCCTGGCGGAGGGCGGCTTCACGCCCCAGGATATCGGGCATATCAATGCTCACGGCACGGGTACCCCGGCCAATGACAAGACGGAATCCAAAGCCCTCTTCGCCCTTTGCGAAGACGATGATCTGGCTGCCCGCATCCCCGTCACTTCGGTGAAGGGATCCATCGGGCACACCCTCGGGGCGGCAGGCGCGGTGGAGGCCATCGTCTGCGCGCTTTCCGTGGCCCGGGATACCGTTCCTCCCACCGCTGGTTTCGCCGAAGCTGATCCGGAGTGTCCCGCCAATGTCGTGACCGAGCCTCTGGAAGGCGTGGCTCAGAAGGTGGCGCTCTCCAATTCCCTCGGGTTCGGCGGCCATAACGCCTCTTTGGCCATCAGTCCCTTCTAAGCCGCTCAAGGAGGCTTCTCGTGGATATCACCTACCCTGCAGACAGCGCCGCCATCCAGCAGATGCTTCCCCATCGCCCTCCCTTCGTCTGGGTGAGCCGCATCCTGGAATGCGACCCGGGCAAGAGCGTGGTGGCAGAGCTGGACGTTTCTCCTGATCTGCCTCTGTTCGAAGGCCATTTTCCGGAGCATCCGGTGTTCCCGGGAGTGCTGATCATGGAGGCCTTGGCCCAGGCTGCTTCCTTCTGCCTGCTGGTGGGGAGCGAGGATGAGGGCAGGCTGGGGTTCTTCGCAGGTATCGATGATGCGAAGTTCCGCAATCAGGTGCGGCCAGGGGATACCCTCACGCTCAAAGCCACCATTGTGAAATCCTCCCGCAGGCTTTGCGTGGCGCAGACCGAGGCCAGCGTGGGGGATGTCGTCTGCGCTACGGCAACCCAGAAGTACATGATGGCTTCTGCGTCTTCTCTGGCTCAAGGCTAACGGAGGGTGTCATGGCAAAGCAGTATCTTGAAGTGGGTGAGCGCCAGTTCCAGACGAAGGTCATCAGCGAAGAGGATGTCACCGTGAAGGCTGAGGATATCCAGAAGGCTGTGACCGAAGGGGCGCGGAAGAACGCAGAGCATAGCGGGAAGGCACCCGCCTCTCCGCTTTCTTGGATACCTTGGGAGCGGATCTTCCCTGATCAGGTTGATAAGGAACGGCCTGAGGTGGCCTATCATCCTGACCGGATCACCACTGAGCTGATCGAAGCGGGTCACGATGCTCCCCGAGCGCTGGTCTGCGTTCAGGGCATGTTCGCCAAGGGTATCTTCATGGGCTTGGCGGAAGCGGGCTTGGCCACGGTCGCCCCCCAGACAGGGGATAGGCGCATAGATGTGAATCCGAAGCTGGCGCTGCGTACGGTTCCGTTGGGCACGAAGCCCTCCAAGGCGCTCTTCACCAACGCCCATGCCATCCTGCAGGCAGCCACGGATGCTCAAGTGCAGGCCATCTTCCTCGGGTATGTGGCCGCGACTTTGGCGAAGGACGATCGCTTCTTGCGTAGGGCCGCCGATGCGGGCATTCGTGTCTTCAGGCCCTTTGAGCCCGACACCACGCGCCAATTCTGGTTGGAGTGCAAGCCGAAGGAGGCCACCGAGGCTTCCGCAGAGGGAGAGGCGATCGTGCCGGGCCGGTGGCAGACCTGCCACAGCTGCAAGCTCACCTTCGATGAAGCTGATTTTGCCCAGAATGATTCCCGCTGCCCCCAATGCCAAACGCTCTCTCGCATGGCTTCGGACGTGCGCATCGCTGACATCTTGGACGATGGGGTCTTCGAGGAATGGGACCAAGACGTGCCGGATGTCAACCCGCTCTCCTTCGCAGGTTATCCTGAGAAGATCGCAGCCCAGCGGGAGAAGACGGGACTGGATGAGGCCGTGCGCACGGGCTTCGGCTATATCGGGCGCGTGCCCGTGGCCTTCGGCATCATGGATCCGGCCTTCTTCATGGGATCCATGGGCAGCGTGGTGGGGGAGAAGGTCGCTCGCCTCTTCGACCGAGCCACGGATGAGGGATTGCCCGTGGTGCTCTTCTGTGCTTCAGGGGGTGCTCGCATGCAGGAGGGCATCGTGTCGCTCATGCAGATGGCGAAGACCTCCTGTGCCATCGAGCGTCACGATCGGGCTGGCCTGCTCTACGTGTCCGTCTTGACCGACCCTACCACCGGCGGCGTGACCGCTTCCTTCGCCACCTTGGGGGACATCATCCTCTCAGAACCGGAGACGCTGATCGGGTTTGCTGGCCAGCGGGTCATCCGGGACACCATCAAACAGGATCTGCCCGAAGGCTTCCAGACAGCCGAATTCGCTCTGGAGCATGGCTTGATCGACGCTATCGTCGAGCGCAGCCAGATGCGTCGGGCGCTCAAGACCATCCTGCGCATGCATGCCTGCCCCATCGACGACAGAGGCCGCACGCCGGAGGATGCGTTCGAGGTGGCCGAGCATGCCCTGGATGCGAAAGAGCAGCGGCGGTTGGAGCGTCATGCCAAACAGGAGCTGCGGAAGTCCGGCGTGATGGGAGCGGCCCAGCCGGGCAGCGCCTGGGAGAGCGTCCAGCTTGCCCGCAATGCCCACCGGCCTACCTCCCGTTCCTATATCCGGGGCGTGGCCGATGCCTTCTTCGAATTGCACGGGGATCGGCAGTTCGCCGATGACGGAGCCATCATCGGCGGCATCGGCATGGTGGATGACAGACCGGTCACCATCATCGCCCAGGAGAAGGGCGCCGACCTCAAGGACCGCATCCGTCGCAACTTCGGCTGTCCCCAACCCGAGGGGTACCGCAAAGCCGCTCGGCTCATGCGGCAGGCGCAGAAGTTCGGTCGTCCTATCGTCTGCTTCGTGGATACCCAGGGAGCCTTCTGCGGGACCGGTGCCGAAGAGCGCGGTCAGGGGAATGCCATCGCGGAGAGCCTCCAGTTGATGGCTGGTCTCACCGTGCCGGTGATCAGTATCATCTTGGGCGAAGGCGGTTCAGGGGGAGCGCTGGCTATGGCCGTTGCCAACAAGGTGGCCATGCAAGAGCATGCCGTGTACTCCATCCTCTCTCCCGAAGGGTTCGCTTCCATCCTGTGGAAGGACGGCAAGCGCGCTCCTGAGGCTGCGGAGGCCATGCAGATGGATGCCGCCCACGTGTCAGCCTTGGGCGTGGTGGATGAGGTCATCAGCGAGGGTGAGGCTCCCGCCCACGAGAATCCGGAAGAGGCTGTGGCTAACGTGCGCCAGTTCGTAGGCGAAGCACTCCGTGAGCTTTCCCTGTGCGCTCCTGAGGAATTGCGCGCCCAGCGCCAAGCTCGCTTCGCTGCATTCTGATCCACGCGCTTCCATGGCCTTCTTGCAGGACGACAACGCTTATCCCGATTGTGCCATGTGTGGGGGCTGTTGCAGCCGTATGGGCGTGCTGGCGGTCACCGAAGAGGAATACCATGCCATGGTCTGTGCAGCTAGCGAAGAGGGTGTGCATCCTATCGATCGCGGAGAGGAAGGGTGCCCCCTCCTGGCCGAGGATGGGAGCTGCATGATCTGGGAGGCGCGTCCCCAGGTCTGCCGGTTGTACAACTGCCATATCCCTCGCCATCAGATACTGGCGGATCATCCTGAGGTCACCGTGCCTGAGCGATTGCATCTGATCTGCCTGCGGGAGACCTTCGTTCCGGGTATCGCGTCGCGCCCCGAATGCGCTTCCTGAGGGAAGCTGCGCTCTCAGGAGCATTGACCTGATCCTTCCCTTCGTCTGGGCCTATTGTTTTCGTCGGCCGTTTCCGCGCAAATGATGTTACACTTCGTTCATTCGTAACACCAAAGGGGGAGGGTCCTATGGCAGCGACGCATTTGAGCCGCAGGCAGTTCGTCAAGGCGGCAGGTCTGGGGGCGGCTTCCCTGGCTTTCGGAGGTGCGCTCTCTGGCTGCGGGAGTGGCACCACCACTTCGCCAGATACCCCTGAGGCGGATCAGGTCATCGTCACCATGACCACTACCTCAGAGCCGGAAACGGGATTCGACCCGCTCTTCTCCTGGGGCTGTGGCGAGCATGTCCATGAGCCGCTCATCCAGTCCACCCTCATCACCACCAACCAGGCCATGGCTTTCGAAGGGGATCTGGCAACCCAGTGGGAATGCTCTCCTGATGGCCTGACCTGGACGTTCGCCCTGCGCGACGACGTGCGCTTCACCGATGGCGAACCCCTTACAGCCCGGGATGTCGCCTTCACCATCAACGGCATCAATGCCAATGCAGCCGCCCAGGCAGATCTATCCATGGTGCATGAGGCGGTGGCGGTGGATGACACCACGGTCCAGCTGCATCTGAGCAAGCCGTTCAACGCCATGCTCTATACCCTTGCGGTGGTGGGCATCGTACCCGAGCATGCCTATGACGCGCAGACTTATGGGGCCCATCCCATCGGCAGCGGGCGGTATATGCTGGAACAGTGGGACCGCGGCCAGCAGGTCATCTTGCGGGCGAACCCTGACTACTATGGCGAAGCGCCCAAGATGGAGCGCTTGGTGGTCCTGTTCATGGATGAGGATGCATCCATGGCGGCAGCCAACTCCGGTCAAGCGGACGTCTGCTACACCTCTGCTGTCTTCGTTGACAGCCATCAACCTGCTGACTATACGGTGCTGAACTGCGCCTCTGTGGATTCCCGGGGTATATCGCTGCCCTGCGTTCCCGCAGGGGAGAGCCGGGTGGTCGAAGGGGACATGGTGCTCCAGGCGGGCAATGACGTCACCTGCGACCAGTCCCTTCGCCAGGCGATGAACTGGGGCATCGACCGCCAATCCATGATCGCCAATGTATTGAATGGCTATGGCACCGTGGCCTATAGCGTTGCGGATAGCATGCCGTGGTACAACCCTCAGATGGAAGTGCCGTTCGATAGGGAAGCCGCTCAGGGCATCTTGGAGGCGGGAGGATGGCGAAGAGGGGCTGATGGCATCTACGAGAAAGAGGGGGTGCGGGCGGCGTTCCCGTGCTTCTACCCGTCCGCTGATTCCGTTCGCCAAGGCCTGGTGAATGAGTTCGCGAACCAGATGCGGGAGCTGGGCATCGAGGTGACTCCCGTGGGGTCAGGATGGACCTATGATCCTGAGGGCATCTACTACCACCAGTACACTGATCCGGTGCTCTGGGGCTGGGGGGCGAATAGCCCGGTCGAGCTCTATTCGCTGCATTTCGGCCCATCAAGGGGCAATTATGCCTGCTATGAGAGCGCAGCGGTGGATGAGCATCTCAACGCGGCTTTGGCTGCTACCACCATCGATGGATCCTATCTCGAATGGCAGGCGGCCCAGTGGGATGGGACGAACGGGTTCGCACCCGAGGGTGCGGCTTCTTGGATCTGGCTTTGCAACGTCGACCACCTCTACTATCAGCGCAATGGCTTGGTGGTAGCTCCCCAGAAGCCGCATCCACACGGCCATGGATGGTCATTGGTGAACAACGTGGACCAGTGGTATTGGGAATCCTAAGGCAGAAGGTCCATGGCCCGCTACATCACCGGACAGGTCCTGCGCTTCGCCCTGCTCATGGCAGCCGTGAGCGTGGTCGTCTTCGCCTTGGTGAGTGCATCTCCCATTGACCCGCTGCAGGCCAATGTGGGTCAGGTGGCCTTGGTGGGCATGGGGGAGGAGAAGCGCGCGGCCCTGGACGCCTACTGGGGGGCTGCGGTCCCGTTCCCTGAACGCTTCTTCGCATGGCTGGGAGGCCTGCTCCAGGGGGATATGGGGCTGTCGTTGCGCTACAACGCGCCTGTAGCCGAGGTCATCGCCGCCCGTGCGCTCAATTCGTTGGCACTGATGGCTACAGCCTGGGTGGTGAGCGGTCTCTTGGGATTCGCGCTGGGGGTATGGGCAGGGACTCACCGCGGCTCCTGGGCTGATCGTGGCATCAAGGCCTACTGCTTCATCCTGGCGGCGAGCCCCACCTTCTGGGTGGCATTGCTCCTGCTCATCATCTTCTCGGTCCAGCTGGGTTGGTTCCCTATCGGATTCTCTCAGCCTATCGGCAAGGCTGCTGCAGACGTCACGCTGTGGGAGGCCCTGCACCACATGGCACTGCCTGTCATCACCCTCTCCATCGTGGGGGTAGCCAATGTGGCTCTCCATACCCGTGAGAAGACCATCGATGTGATGGCATCCCCCTATGTGAGGTTCGCCCGGGCGCGGGGGGAAAGCGAACGGGCCATCCTCTTGCATCATGGCCTCAGGAATCTGATGCTGCCCGCTCTTACCATCCAGTGCGCCCAGATCGCCGAGATCTTCGGTGGCTCTGTATTGGTGGAGCAGGTGTTCAGCTATCCCGGGCTCGGCCAGGCGGCCGTGACGGCGGGCATCGGCGGGGATGTGGCGCTTCTGGCGGGCATCGCTTTGGTATCTGCGGCCCTCGTGTTCGGCGGCAACCTCATCGCGAACATCCTCTATGGCATCATCGATCCGCGGATGCGCCTCGGTGCGCGGACGCAGCGGATGAAGGGGGAAGGGGGAGACTGTGGCTGACCTCGCGTCCGTGGCGGTCCCAGCAGACCTCCTCCATGCTCCGCGCAAGGCAAAGCTAGCGAATCGGGCATTCGTGCTGGCTTCCGTCTGCATCGCCACCCTTATCCTCGGCGGCGTGCTGGTGGCGGGCATCCTCCTGGAGCCTGCAGCTCAGGCTACGGATCTCCTCCAGAAGAACCTGCCTCCCTCCTTCGAGCACCCCTTCGGCACGGATGCCTTGGGCAGGGATATGCTCGTGCGCACCTTGGCTGGGCTCTCCTTGAGCCTGCGAGTGGGCTTGGGGGCAGCCTTGGCGTCTTCGCTCATCGCCCTGGTCCTGGGCACTGCTGCTGCTTTGGGCGGCCGCCGGATTGATGCCGCCATATCCTGGCTGATAGACCTCATGATGGGCATTCCCCATATCGTGCTGCTCATCCTCATAGCCTTTGCGCTGGGGAAGGGCTTTTGGGGTGTGACCTTGGGGGTGGCGCTCACCCACTGGCCGTCTTTGGCCCGCGTGGTGCGAGCTGAGGTGTTGCAATGCAAGGAGTCTGGCTTCGTGGCCTTCGCTGAGAAGCTGGGAGCCTCGCCGTTGCAGATAGCCTGGCGGCATATGATTCCCTTCGTGCTCCCGCAGTTCCTGGTGGGCCTCATCCTGCTCTTTCCCCATGCCATCCTCCATGAGGCGGCCATCACCTTCCTTGGTTTCGGATTGCCGCCAGAGCAACCTGCCATCGGCATCATCCTGTCAGAATCCATGGGGTATCTCTCGGTGGGCCTGTGGTGGCTGGCTGTGTTCCCGGGGCTTGCGCTCATTGCCATGGTGATGCTGTTCGATATCGTCGGGTCAGGGGTGCGTCGCATGGTGGACCCCCAGAGCTCTCAGGAGTGAGGCGGATGCTGCGCGAAGAGGCTCAGGCCACGACAGAGGAGATCAGAGCGTTCCATGGGGACCATGGCAACGGGGAGTTCCACCACCATCATTCCCATAGTGCTACCTCTCAGCATGCCTCCTCCCACCATCTGCTCCAAGTGGAATCCTTGAGCGTGGCCTTCCAGATGTACGAGGAGAGTGTTGGGCTCCGAGGGTTCTTCCAAGCGCCCCAGCGGAGCGTTCAGGTCATCCGAGACTTGAGCATCTCCGTCCACGTGGGTGAGGTGGTCGCTGTGGTGGGAGCGTCCGGTTCGGGCAAGACGCTCCTGGCTGATGCCCTCTTCGGTCTCTTCCAGCCCAACGCTCAGGTTTCGGGCACCATCTGGTTCGATGGCGAAGAGCAGACCCCCGCTTCCCTGGCTGCCCTGCGTGGCAACCGGATCGCTCTCATCCCTCAGAGCATCGCTGCGTTGGATCCGCTGATGAAGGTGGGGCATCAAGTCCAGGGGTTCGCGAAGGGGAGCGAAGGGCGCCAGACGCTCCAGGAGCGTCAAGAGGAGCTCTTCGCCCGCTATGGGCTGTCTCCCGAGGTGGCAGGCCTCTACCCCCATGAGCTTTCCGGTGGTATGGCCCGGCGGGTGCTCCTATGCTGCGCGTTGATGGGCCACCCCCAGCTCATCGTGGCCGACGAGCCTACCCCCGGCCTTGATACCCCTCTGGCCGTGCAAGCTCTCTCTGACTTGCGGTCCTTTGCCGATGATGGCGGTGGTGTCATGTTGATCACCCATGATCTTGACCTGGCCCTGCAGGTGGCTGACCGGGTTGCGGTGTTCAGGGAGGGAACGGTAGTAGAGGAGACCAGCGTAGCCGCCTTCGCGGATCCGACACGGTTGCGCCATCCCTTCTCTCGGGCGCTCTGGCGTGGGATGCCCGAGCACGGGTTCGAGGGCGACTGGGAAGAGGAGGCGGATCATGCTTGAGGCTCACAACGTCTCCTTCGCCTATCCCAAAGGCCCCGTCATCTTGGAAGACATTTCCTTGGAAGTGGCTCCCCGTCAGCGGCTCTATGTGCAAGCGCCCTCCGGCACGGGCAAGACCACGCTCTGTCGGATATTGGCGGGCTTCCAGCGGCCCTCTTCGGGAGAGGTGCTCGTGGATGGGCAGCCTCTGTCGAAGCGCGGCCCATGCCCGGTGCAGCTCATCGGGCAGCATCCTGAGCATGCTCTGGACCCGCGGATGCGGATGAAGGACAGCCTGCTCGAAGCGGGTCCTTTGGATGAGGGATTGCTCCAGCGCTTGGGCATCCAACAGAGGTGGCTCAGTCGCTTTCCCCACGAGCTCTCCGGTGGCGAGCTGCAGCGCTTCTGCATCGCCCGCGCTCTCATGGCGAACCCTCGCTACTTGATAGCCGATGAGATCTCTACCATGTTGGACGCGGTGACCCAAGCGCATATCTGGCGCAGGCTCCTGGAAGAGGTGGAGCAGCGGGGCCTCGGTCTCGTGTTCACCACCCACTCTGTTACCCTTGCTGAACAGGTGATAGGGTCTGGTGAAGTGCATACCTTACGGTAGGGAAGGCATACTGGGGAATGTGTAGGGGCGAATCGCGATCCGCCCTTTTTCTGCCCGCATGCGTGATCCTGGGACGTTCCTGAACTCACGCGCTCCGCGCGAAAAGATGTGCGGCGCATAAGACCTCCTTGCTCACAGGTCGTACCCGCCGCCTAACTAAACATATCACCCTGGATCCGTAGGGGCCGACCGTGGTCGGCCCTGGGTAGCATATCAGGTTGCCCGTAGGGGCGGATCGTGATCCGCCCTTTTCTACCCGGATCAATGCCCTCCCCGCAAGGGGCGTTCGGCCTTAGGCCTCGGCTCTCGAAAAGACGTGATGCTTCGCTTATATCACGCTTTTCTCGGCCTGCGGAATCGGCCTCAACCCCTCACGGGGAGGGCTGTCTTCGTGTAACAACAAAAAAATCCTCACCGCACTGCTGATGGGACCCTCCGGGTCCGCATCATCACTGCGGACGGCTACCGCCGCGTCATCGCGCTTCGCGCGAAATCACCACCCTGGACTCGTATGGGTCGAACACGTTCGACCCATACGAGTAAGGATGTGCGGCGCATGGGGTTCTCTGACCAGCAACGCATAACCGCCGCCTAACTATTTCCGCTGCTTGCGCAGCGGAGAGGGCGGGTTGCAACCTGTGCATACCTGCGACGTTCTCTGGGCTGTCACGTCGGGCCGAGCCAGCTCGGCCCCTACGGGCCGTGTGCCAGGTTCCTATCGGGTGAACCATGCGTTGTAGGGGCGGATCTGGATTCGCCCAGTGGTGCACCCGGGCGAACCCTATACGTCAGGCAACCAGGCAATTGCCGCAACGAATATGTTGCGCGTGGTCTTCGCGCAACGCACCCTTGCGTGGTACGCGGAACCGACCCCTGTATCATATGGTTATGACAGGCGGGGCAACATCACCTCGGTCACGGCGGGAAGCTCTCGCAGCTCGTATTCCTATGACGGAGCCTCGAACCTCACTGCCA
>CAJURZ010000009.1 GCA_910588905.1 uncultured Eggerthellaceae bacterium | reverse complement strand
GCGTTCTGTCCTTGATCGAAGTGCTTAGCGCCGGAGGCGTTTCGAAGGTTGAAACGGCTGGGAAGGTCATCATCGGGGCTGGGATGAAGGAGGCTGCAACGAAGACGGCTTCCACTACAGCCAAGGGTAGTATCCAAAAGGTGAAGGATGATATCGTTGAATGGCTCGGCGCTGATTTTAGATTCATTAGGAACGACAATGACGACATAGTTTTAGTTTCGGCGGATAATATAAGAAAAGTGAGGTTTGATTTTAAGGAGCCCCATCCGCACAAAAGTCCCCACATGCATGTTGAAAGATATGAAAATGGTGATTGGGTATCTGAAAGAGTCTATCCATTTGATGTGATACCGGAATAATGGAATCGTACATAGATTGGAGAAAAATGCTTATCGTTGACAGCAAAACAAAATTACCCCTAAAAAATGTCTCTCTTTTTCTTACAAAGGAAGAGTTAAAAATGCTGCAGGGATATATCAAGTTTTTAATCGAAAAGCCTCCATGTGAGCATGTGCATTTTAATGACTATGACTATATATATGAGATCATGATCGCAAGTTATTCAGAAGAGGGACCCAACACGTTTACTGATGAAATCAACGCGATGTTGGCCAAGAATTAAAGGATGCTAGATATTCCCACGAGGTTCCTGGATGGGGAGTTTGGTAGATGGTGAGTTTGGGACGCTTCTAGAACCCAGTGGGGACGGGAATACTGGGTTGACGCAAACGCCCCATGGCCTTCTTCGCTATCGTTCACGGGCGTTCGATTTTCTCCGTCGTGTGAGCAAAAGGGGCGTTCCAAAATGCCCACTCGTTGACCTCGGCGCAGACTCACCTAGTGCTCCCGAAACGCTCCTAAATGCACGCGCTTCGCACAAGGATGTGCGGCGTACGGGGTTATCTGACTGGCAGCGATCAACCGCCGTCTAACCATTCCCGCTGCTTGCGCAGCGGCGGGGGAGGGTGCAACCTGTGCACACCTGCGGGAGGGGGGGTCCTGGGTTGTCATGTAGGTGCCGAGTCAGCTCGGCACCTACGAATCGTGCGACAGGTTTTTTCGAGGCTCCTATAGTCGTCAAGCCCTCTTTTTGTAAGGTTCTCTATGCTTCCCGAAGGGATCCCTCAAGAGCTTGTAGACCTCTCTGGCTATGTGGCGCTTGAGGCATCGGATGGCATCCCGCTTGGTCTTGCCCTCGCCCATCTTCTTGGCTACGTATGCCTTCGTATCCTCATCGAACCTCATCCTCACGATGGCTATGGTGTGGAGGGCGGCGTTGGCCTTCCTATCTCCTCCTCGGTTCAGCCGATGCCTCCCTTGGGTCTTGCCGGACTCAGCAGGTACCGGGTTCACCCCGCAAAGGGCTGCGAAGGAGGCCTCTCCCTTGGCGAGGCGATCGATGTTCTCTCCAGCCGTGGTCGCGAGGGTGGCAGCGACGAGAGGTCCTATGCCGAACGTGGAGAGGAGGGCGGGGGCATGCCTTGAGATCAGATGCGAGAGCGCATCTTCGGTCGTGTGGGCCTCATCATCTGCCGACCTCCAGAGAAGGGCCAAGGTGCGAAGCGCATCCCAGAGGGCTTGGATGATCTCTTCTTGACAGCTCCTCTTGCGCGCACAGGTCGCTATGAGATCGGCATCTCCCAGATGGCGCAAGCGCTCGCGGATCGGATCCGGGGCGGTCACGATCAGGTTCTTCAAGGTGACCATATGGGCAGACCTTGCCTTCACAGCACTATCATGGGCCACCTTGATCACCCGCGCTGCCTCTATCCAGCCATCCCTCTCCTTAGGGATGCGACCCTCATCCAGGTCGCGCAGGGCATCTGCGCCATCGGTCTTGGCCTGCCCGGGTCGGCGACGCTCCCTTTTAGGGCGGCAGACCTCAGATACGGGATATCCCTTGCGTGTGAGATGCGCACAGAGCCCTGACCCGTAGGAGCCTGTTCCCTCCATCCCGACGATGATCACATCGCGCACATCTCCGAGGATGCGCACCACTTCCTCATAGCCTGCTTTAGTGGCGCATACCCTGTGCACCGAGAGCTCTCGTCCAAGCTCATCGGTCAAGGCCAAGATATGGAAGTCCTTGTGGGTGTCCACTCCTGCTGCGATCAAAGAGATCATCCTCCTCCATCTGGTCGTGCAGGCGGAGATCCCGAAGGACGATACACTGAAGAGACGCTATGATATGTCTTGCTGTACGGGCAAGGGCATATCATGCATGGGTCCAGCTCCTATGAGGTCACTTCGAGACCTCCCTGCCTGCACGGTGCCGATGCGGGTCACCTCGAACGATAGGCCAGTCCTCCTCAAAGGACGGCAGTAGGGGCTTGAGACACCGCATCGGCACCATTTGCAATGCATCTCCTATTATCAGTGTAGGGGCTGATCTGGATCAGCCCGCCGTTGTACCCGGGTGAACCTGGTGCGTCAGGCTACCCGGCGATTGCCGCAATGAACATGTTGCGCGTGGTCTTCGCGCAACGCACCTCTTCGCGCGAAGCGCGTTCGCCATGATCTTTGATGTTGGGATCCGACCCAATGCAGCCTTCGCGCTTTGACAACTTCATCTCTTTGGACCGGAAGTTCAACTCACAAGACTCACCGCAACCGATGAGGCCTATGACATCACAAGCTATGTGTCTTCTAGCCTCTTCGAGGTGTCCCAGGTCATGGGAAGCTCATCATCAAGGGATGGGAAGGCATCTGTCTTCTATGGGCTAGAGCGCCTGTCCCAGGTGAGGGAGGGCACCACTGAGGCGTTCATCCATGACGGACGCGGCTCTGTGGCCCAGACCATCCTAGGGGGGGCTGTCACCTCCTGGAAGCGATACAGCGCCTTCGGTGCTGTCACAGCTGGCACAGACACCCATGAGAAGCCCTTCTTCGGCTACGACGCAGAAGAGCAAGACCCCTTGACCGGTCTCACTTACCTGAGGGCCCGCTACTACGACCCGGGAAGCGCACGCTTCGGGGTGGCAGACACCTATCGGGGCAACACCTTCGACCCCATAACCTTGAACCGCTACCTCTACTGCGGATCAGACCCCGTGAACCATGTGGACCCGACGGGGCACTCTGCCATTAGCAATGTTCTTTCGATGGCGCTGCGCAAGGCTGCAAGCGTTGCTAATGCGCAGGCTCGTATAGCTGTAAGGCAAGGGGAGCATATCTACTACACCGCTATGTCCAAAGCGGCTCGTGATGCTGCTTCAGCTCAACTTGCCTATGAACGCGCGATGCGCAATGGAGACCTTCGGGCTGCTGCCAGGGCAGCGAAGAAGCGCCGAGAGTACGAAGAGAGATTCCAGAAGTACTACTGCGGCAATGCCAAGTATGTCAGCAATGCTAAGAATCTATCGATAAAAATCACAGCACCGTCCTTCTATGATCAAATGCAAGACATTACGGATAACTACTGGCTGTTGCCTGTTGCACCAGAATTTGCTGATGTGGCTTTAAGCTCCAATAGAGGTGATATTCCTGGGACATTGTTCAATTCAGGTATGCTGCTTCTTGGAATTACGCCAGCAGGAACCGTAAGAAAGGGCGGCGTAAAGCTAACAGAGGGTTTTGCTGCTAATGCTGGCAAGAGAGTTAAAGATGTGAGCAGTATAGGGAGAAAGATATTTCCAAGTGATCTTGGTGTACGAATTGCCGGAAAAGCTGTTAATAATTCCGAATCGGCTGCTGAGTTGATTGCAAAGGCAGACCGCACAGGGAGCGCATTCCAGAAAACCGATCCATATCACTATGCCGCATCCTTCCTCTCGAAAGAAGACCTTGCGAAAGGATCTGTGTATAGCTTGGATGAAGATAAGAAAATTCTTTTGCAAGTTAGGGGAGAGCTGAATGGGAAAAGTGGCGTTTTTGAGTACATACTCGAAGATAATGGGCAAGTTTCGCATCAGCTATTTAAAGAAAATGCTGTCATAAATGGAATAACAAATTAGAGACGAGATTCTACGAGGTAGCACGATGCAGACATGGGATACTGACTTTGGGTTATCGAAAATCCTGCCGTACAATACTCTCTCGATTTCTCTTTCCTATAAACAGGTTATAAATATCGTTGATTGTGATTGGCCTCTAATCATCATGGGAGCTTTGTCGGGTTACATTGTTGAGCAATCTATCTTCGAACATGCTCTCGCCGTGCTTTCTAAAGATTCTTCTGTTGAAGTTGAAGAACTTGCTCTGATGCATTATGAACCTGCGCCGGATCTTTGGCGAAGGGATCAAATTCTTGCGTTTATGGTAAAGAATATCAATGAGAAAGAATGGGCATTTTCGTTCGAGAAGCTGCTCTATGTGGTTGTCTTCATCTTTAGCGAGAATCCCCATCGCTTTGATTGCAATGACGGTACGATGGATCCTTCTGGAGCCTTAGAGACCGTGTGGGCGGATTTCGACCACGTCGGGACGGCAACTATATTAGAAACAGTCGGGCTTCCGCGATATACAGAGTCTACTGCAAATGAACTAGATCGGATCGTGTCTGAAAAATGCGCAATCTATCTTGAAGAGCAAAGAAGATGGATTGAGGAATTCGATTCTGAAAACCCAGAAGATATAGCGGAATTGCAGTGTGTTATAAATGCATGGAATACCTCAGGAAAAGAATAGTTCCTGGATGATTCTGGGGCGTCTTCAAGCGCACGTGCTTCACGCTCAAGCGTGTGCGGCGCAAGAGGACGACTCTCCTGACAGCCATTCTCGCCGCCTAACTATTTCCGCTGCAAAGCAGCGGGATGAGGGTTGTGATCTGTGCATACCTGCGAAGCTCTCTGGGTTGCTGCGTGGGGCCGAGCAAGCTCGGCCCCTACGGATCGTGCGCCAGGTTCCCATCGGATGAACCTTGCATGGCAGGTTGCTTGTAGGGGCGGATCGTGATCCGCCCTGGGTGGCACCTGGGATAACCCTATACGCCAGGTTACCCGGCAGGTGCCGCAATGAACGTGTTGCGCATGACCTTCGCACAACGCATCCTCGTGTTGTGTGCGGAACCAACCCCTGTATCATTATGCGATGCATAGTAATGGTCAGCTCAAAATAGAGCAGCTTGAAGCGTTCGGCAAAAGAATCAAAAAACTGGCGGAGAGGCAATCAGGTAGTAGCTATTCTTTAAATCTTCACTTTCCAGTGGCGCCAGACCATTCTTCTGTTATGTTAGATGAACCTATTGGGTTACATAGGCTCTGATGGAGAGAACGACAACACCATCATGCTGCTGTACAACATGCTCGACGGCATCGAGCGGAACATACCCGACAAGTTGCTCACACCTGTAGGATAGAATCCGTCGAGAGAACCCAAAGGCTCGTTTCTGGTATTAAGGCAAAATTGCGCTGGACAAGAGAGCATTTCAAAGGAGAGTGTTCCTATGGGCCACAAGAGCGCTGTTCGAGGATTGACGATTGCTTCCATCGTGGTTCTAACATTAGGGATCCTTGTCTGGATCGCTATCGTAGCCTTTTCTCTCTGGACCATCCTTACTCTTATGGATGTGCCCTATGGGTTCGCTTACTATGGCTTGGAGATGGCAGAAGCATCGCCACGACTTTCTTCTCATATAGCAACCTTGAGTCCTGCGATCCAAGGGATGCTCTATGCATTCTCTACTCTGTTGGGAGGCGTTTTCTCCCTGTCGATGTCCACCGCTGTACTGATCCTAACGATCTATCAAATGCAGAAGCTTGGCGCTTCCTATGATCCGGCCGGAGCACTGCGATATGCCACTGCTGGAGGGATCATCTCTGCTATTGGTGGAGGTTTGGTTCCCGCTATTCTGTTAGCGGTGGCTGCTTGGAAGCTATCTGATGATAAGGAACGTCAGCATATCGCACGCTCCGGCACGAACTCATATCTCTGGAGCATTGCTGGCTGGTTCAACTTCATCGTGCGTGGGCATGATGATGCTATCCATACCAAAGAAGCAAAATACGACTCTATGGTATCTAAGCTCTGCGCACCTTTGGCTGTGAGCGTACCCGCTCTGTTCTTAGGTCCTATCTACTGGGCTTACCGGAAATGCTACAAAGGGGCGTGGCTTTTGCTGGGACTTGCCTTCTTGATGATGGCTCTTAACCTCCTCATCGGCGAGGAGATGTTCGGAGCTGTGGGGCCCACTCTTTCCGCGGTGCTGTTCTATAGAGCCTATCGTGCACACGCACTGTCTGTATTGCGCACAGGTGCTGCTCTCCAGTGGAAGGGCAAAGGCATCGAAGGATATCTGCAAGACAGAGGAGGGGTGAGTCCGTTGGCTGCCGTGGGCTTCGCTAGCCTTCTGATTGTGGGCATAGTGATCCTCGCTCAATGCTCGGCGGTCATCTGGTCCTGAGTCCTCTTCGCGAACCCATTGGACCCATTGGAGACGGGGATATCGGGCTGATGCAAACGGCCCCTCGGCATCTTCACGTCATGGATGCTTCCGGGGTACTCCTGAGTGCAGGCGCTTCGCGCTTAAGCGTGTGCGGCGCAAGAGGGTGACTTTCCTGCCAGCTCCTCTCGCCGCCTAACTATTCCCGCTGCGAAGCAGCGGGATGTGGGTTGTGACCTGTACATACCTGCGGGGTTTTCGGGGATGTGGCGTTTGGGGTCGAACATGTTCGACCCCTACGCGGGACATGTCAGGTTTCCATCGGGTGAACCATGCACGTCAGGTTGCTGTAGGGGCGGATCTTGATCCGCCCGGAGTTGCACCCGCGTGAATCCCGTACGTCAGGCTATCCGGTAATTGACGTAATGAACGTGTTGCGCGTGGTCTTCGCGCAACGCATCCTCCGCGCGAAGCGCGTTCGCCATGATCTTTGATGTTGGGATACGCCCTTTTGCTCTCAGACTGGCCACCCTGGCCCTGTTACGCGTCACCAACATCCGATCTATCGGGCATCGAGGGCATTCTGCGCCTGCTAGCATTGATGACATGGCAAACGGATCGGATGTTCGGAGGTGGAGCACTGTGTGCGAGCATCGTCGAAGCAGCGCAAGCGGGCTCAGTGGGAGAGAGCTCAGGGATACAGAGGCGGCCGATGCAACGCTCCAAGGAATCGAAGACGGCACCTTTCACGAGGAGAACGTTGCCAAGAGAGCATTCCTTCAGAAGCTCAGCGAAGATCCGCAGCTTCTGATCTCAACGGCTGGCTCCTCCTTCCAGGGACACGTCGTTGAAGCCTATCTGGGAACCATCAGCACTGACGGCGTGGTAGGGTCAAGCTTTCCCACCGCTGTGGATGCCACCGGTGTCGACTTGGCAGGAACGCGCTCGCTTGAGCTTGCAGACAAGATGGGGCGAGCCAAGAGGATCGCTTGGGATGAGCTCCTGTGGCGCGCCCATGAATTGGGCGCCGATGGCGTGCTTGGCGTGCGCTACGATGTTTACGTGCCCCATGTGGGAGCATTCGGTGCATCCGTGACCGCCACTGCTGTGAGATTCGCCCGCTGAAAAGGTACCATCGCCAACCACTTCGCCTTCGATGACGAGCTCTCTCAGAGTCGATCACCTTGGCCCGCAAGAGAGATATCAGTACCGTCCTGTGTCATTTTGATACACCGTCTCGGTGTTGCCACCCGGGTATAATGGACGCGATCTACCGTGGTTGCCCTGTTGTGGCGAAGGGAGGTGCGCCATGGACAAGGACAGGAAGAAGGCGCTTCGCGCTCGATATGAAGAGCGCCATCCGACCATGGGCGTTGTCTGCTGGCGCAGCGGTGACCGAATGTGGATGGCCACCTCGAAGGATGCCGACGCTGATCATAACAGCAGCCTATTCCAACTCGAGCTCGGTTCATGGCGAAACCGGGAGATGCAGGAGGCGTTCAACGCTGATCCCGCATCGTTCTCATGGTCGGTACTGAAAGAGCTTGACTACGAGGATCGAGATGAGGACCACGGTGAGGATCTGGAGGTCCTGTATCTGCTCTGCCAGGATGAGCATCCTCAGGCGAAGCAGATGCGTCCCGGAAGGAAATGACCCGGTCTCTTTCTGCTGGTTCGCAACGATGATCCCCCGATCAGGGGATATGTCAGCTCGTCCGATCCTGCACCACCCCGTCCTAGGCTATTGCAAACGAAGGAGATATCCGTGCCCGATGAACCCGTGCGGTCCGATGCCGCCTCTTCCCCTGAAGCAAAGAGCGCTGCGGGGCTGCCCTTGCAGAAGAATTGGCTGTCCATCATCGCCGTGATCTGGGCCGGTCAGGCCGTTTCCATGACCACCAGCTACGCGGCTGGTTATGCAGTGGTGTGGTATGTGACCGAATCCACAGGTAGCGCACTCATGCTCTCGATCATGACCATTGCGGTGATGCTGCCCGTAGGCCTCATCTCGCCATTCGGAGGCATCGTGGCAGACAGGCATAATCGGAAGGCCATCATGATCGTGGCCGACGGCGCTATCGGCCTCGTCTCGCTCATCGCCGGATTCCTCATACTGGCCGGTGATGTCTCCATCGTCTTGCTCACGGTGGTGTGCATCGCGCGTGCCGTGGGCCAGGCATTCCATAGCCCTGCCATGATGGCAACGATGCCCATGCTCGTGCCCGACAAGCATCTCCTCCGCATAAACACGCTCGACCAGCTTCTCGCTTCGGTAGCAGCCATCGGCGCGCCCGCATTCGGCATCTTCCTCTATACGACGCTCGGATTCTCCTCGGTCATGTTCCTTGATTTCATGGGCGCCTGTGCGGCCATCTTCGGTCTGGCGCTTGCGAAGGTCCCTACGGTGATAGATCCGTCGGCCAAAGAGCAGCATGTGCTGGCGAATCTGCGAGACGGCTTCCGCGCTGTGACGAAGACACGCGGACTCGTCCTGCTCATCGTCATGGTGACCGTTGGGATGATGATCTTCAGCCCGCTATCGGCGGTGTTCCCGCTCATGACCTATGACCATTTCAGTGGTGATGGGTACATGGCATCTGTCGTTGAGGCCGCTTTTGGCGTGGGCATGCTCGTCGGGTCGGGCATCCTGATCGCATGGGGCGGTGGCAAGCGCCTTGCGCTGCTCATTGCGATAGCAGCTGTCATCGTGGGTGCGACGACGGCTGCTTGTGGGCTATTGCCGCCTGATGCCTTTGTGGGGTTCGTCGTGCTCGTTGCCGTGATGGCTGTTGCGTGCTCGTGGTTCAACGGGCCCACCATGACCCTCACCCAACGCCATGTGCCTGACGAGAAGATGGGGCGCGCCATGGGCCTGTTGGGTGCCGTCATGGGACTGGCATCACCTATCGGCGTTGCCATCGGCGGGGTGCTGGCGGAAGAGATCGGGGTCGCCCCGTTCTTCCTCGTAGACGGTCTTGCCTGCTTGCTCCTGGGGCTCGTTGCCTATCTTCCCCGTTCGATCAGGGCATTGGACGAATAGGGCAGCGGCCCTGCATCGTTCCCGTGCATCGGGTCTGCTCTACAGCTCGTGATAATAGGGGCAGATGTTGGCATAGGTGCCATCGGACATGCGGAAGCCGCCCGGTATGGTGCCAAGCTGCACGAAGCCGAGCTTCTCGTAGAGATGACGAGCAGCTGAGTTGGTCTCTACGACAGCATTGAATTGCAAGAGGCGGAAACCGTGGGCTTTAGCTTGGGCCAGGGAATCCTCGACGAGCCGCTGCCCCGCACCCTTGTTGCGTGCAGCGGAGCTGACCGCATAGCTCGAGTTGGCGATATGCCCGCAACGTCCGATGTTATTCGGGTGCAGGATGTAAAGCCCGATGACGTTTCCGTCTTCCACCGCAACACCTCAGTAGGTTTGGGATGTGAAGAACCGACGGCCGCGGGGAAGATCTAGCTCCTCTTCCTGAGGGAATGCGACCCCATCCCTCACGACCTCGTTCCAGATGTCTACCATCTCAGCAAGATCGCTCTGGCAGTAACCCCTGATCTCTATCATCCGTTATGCTCCTTCGATCGTACGTGCACTATAGAGCATGACATGCGGCAAACCGTTCGGTGCTCTTAGGATGGCACACGGTTCTCGTAAGGGCCGACCGCGGTCTGCCATGGGTCGATCGCTGCGTTATACTAGATACCATCTAGTATTTGACGTACTCTGCAAAAGGGGAGCAGTATGGATGCAGGATCGCCAAGGATGAGGGTCCTTTAGGGGAACGGCAGCCTGTCATGGGATTCGATCTTCTGATAGAGCGCTATAGGGGCACAGAGGCAACCCATGTTGAGGTGCCCCAGGGTACCACTCAGATCCTGCCGGACGCTTTCCGTGGCCATGGGGAGATAGAGGCGATCACCCTGCCTATAAGCTTGCAGTCCATCGGGCCGCGGGCGTTCTCGGGTTGCAGCTCCTTGAGGGATGTGCATATCCCTCAAGGCGTATTCGAGCTGGGCGAGGGTGCCTTCTCTGGCTGCACCGCTTTGGAATCGGTGCACCTCCCTTCCGGGGTGCTCAAGATCCCTGCATCGGCCTTCGCGCTCTGCAGACAGCTCCAACAGGTGAGCGGAGGAGAAGAGGTGTATCACCTGGGGCGGAGCGCCTTTCAAGGATGCGCTTCCCTGCAGGAGCTCCCGCTCCTAGCCCATGTTGAGCGCATGGATGCTGAGGCTCTTGCAGGTTGCTCGTCATTCATCCGCTTGGAACTGGCGGAGGCCATGACCTCCCTAGGGAATGAGGCGTTCAAATGCTGCCACAGCCTGGAGGCGGTTCGGCTTCCCACCTACGTGGAGCGCTTGGGCCGTGACTTGTTCGCTGTTTGTCCCAAGCTCACGCATCTGGAGAATCTGACAGCATCGTTGGTGGAGGATTTCCCGGATGCTCTCCCTCGGCGCTTTCGGGAGTTCACCTGACCGTCACCGGGTCCCTCTTTTCCGACGAGCAACCGGAGTGCAATTTATTAGACCATGTACAATACATGAGCATATTCACTATTGTATAGTGTCTTTGCACAGAAAACGACAGCCGTCGGGTCATCCCTGCGGCACCATTGAAGGATAGGGGAGAGAAGCGCGGTGGGGAAGCCCTTGGCATCTCAGTTGGATAGGACGAAGGACCAGCGGAGCATCTTTCGGTTGGTCTCCTTCGCCACGCCGAAGGAGATAGCCAAGCTGGTGGCGCCGCTGCTGGTGATGGCCCTCGCTCTGGTGGCTGACGCTGCCATGCCCGCGGTCTATCCGGAGGGATATGTGGAAACCTACTATCCTGCCTTCCTGCTGGTCTCCATCGTCATTTACATGGTATTGGTGGCCCTGTCCATCTGGTTTCAGCCGGTCCGGAAGAAGGTCATCCATTTCTGGGGTCTGCTGATCGCAGCCTATCTGCTGCTTGCTGTATACACCTACAACACGGTGAAGACAGGCAATCTCCTCTTGCCAGTCATGCCCAGCCCTGACAAGGTCATCGGAGCATTCTTCTTCAGCAGCGAAGGCCGAGGCAGCATGCTGGGCCATTTCTGGGGTTCGTTCTCCCTGCTCATGCAAGGGGTGGGGCTGGGCTTCGTAGCAGGGATGATCTATGGCACGCTCATGGGCTATAGCAAGTTCTTCAATTATTGGCTCCAGCCGTTCATCAAGGTCATCGGTCCGGTTCCCTCGACCGCCTGGATGGCCATCGCCATGGTGCTGGCTCCTTCAAGCCATATGGCCAGCGTCTTCCTGGTATCTCTCACCACGTGGTTCCCGCTCTCGGTGAACCTCTCCGGTGGCATTCGCGGGGTGCCGAAGGTGTATATCGAACGGGCACAGATCATGGGCGCATCACCCTTCTATATCATCCGCCATGTCATCTACCCGGCCGTGCTCCCCAACATCTTCACTGGCTTGTTCATGGGGCTGTGCTTCTCGCTCACGGCTCTGGTGAACGCTGAGATGCTGGGCGTGCAATCGGGTCTGGGCTGGGTCATCAACTCCGCCCAGGGATGGAACGAGTTCGATCTCATCTTCGCTTCCATCATCATCTTCATCCTCATGGCATTCATCCTTCTGACCATCTTGTTCAAGGTCCAGAAGCACTTCATGAAGTGGTCGAAAGGGGCTATCCAGTGGTAACGGGCGAGCATAGGTTGATCGCGGAGCATATCACGCGTTGGTTCACGTCCGAGGACGGTGTCCGGCTCATGGCGCTCGAGGATTTCGGTCTTGAGGTGGATCAAGGCGAAGTAGTGGCGCTCATCGGCCCCTCCGGATGCGGGAAATCAACGTTCTTGCGCTTGGTAGCTGGTCTGGATGAGGTCCAGGAAGGCACGCTCACCTACGACGGAGAGCCCATCACCGCTCCTGACCCGAATCGTGGTTTCGTATTCCAGCAAGCGAATCTCTATCCCTGGCTCACCGTTGAGAAGAACGTGGCCTTCGGACTCAAGGCCAACAAGGTATATAAAGAGAAGAAGAGCCGGGTCCAGGAGATGATCGATCTCATGGGGCTGACCGGGTTCGAGAAGTCCTACCCCCATCAGATATCCGGGGGCATGGCGGCGCGGGTGGCCATTGCTCAAACGCTGGTCATGGACCCTGAGGTCATCTTGCTGGATGAGCCGCTCTCGGCTCTGGATGCGTTCACGCGGGCTGTCATCCAAGATGAGATCTTGAAGATGGTGGATAGGTTCCACCCCATCGTGCTGTTGGTCACCCATGACATAGAAGAGGCCGTCTATCTCTCTGATCGGGTGGTGGTCCTCTCGCCGCGTCCAGGTACGAGCATCGCTAACATCAAGATAGACCTCCCTCATCCGCGCGACCGCATCTCTCCGGAGTTCATCGCGAAGCGCCATGAGGTCCTTGATGCCTTGGATTTCGCATAGGAAGCAGGAGAGGGCTCCCATGGCAGAAGCGGTGCTGAAGAGACAACCGATCATCAGCAAGGCCACCGGACGCGAGGCGGCCAAGATGCTGATACCCTTCGGGAGCCTCATCCTCGTCTACCTTCTGCACCTTGCCATACCGAACGTCTACCCAGAAACCTACACGCCGAAGTACTGGGCTCCTATGCTGCTCATCTGCATAGCGGCCTGGGCGGTCATCTACGTAGCGTCCCTTGCCATAGCGCCTCTGCGCAGGAAGGCCTGTCAGTTCTCATGGCTCATCGCCTTCGTCTTCTTGTTCTTCGAGCTCTGGGATATCGCTACCCTGAAGACGGGGACCTTGAAGTTGCCTTTCATCCCTAGTCCTGACAAGGTCATCGAGCAGTTCATCGTGAACTTTCCGAAGATCGTCGAAGCCACCATCGCCTCCATCACCTTGTTGGCTCAGGGACTGACTATCGGGCTGGTGCTCGGATTCGCCTCTGGCGTGCTCTGCGGCTGCTCATCCATTGCGAACTATTGGCTATCTCCGCTGCTCAAGATCATCGGTCCCGTACCGGGGTTGGTGTGGCTGCCCATCTTCGTGATCGCGTTCCGGTCTAGCTTCGCAGGGTCATTGGCGGCTATCGTGCTGGCCGTCTGGTTCCCCATGACGCTCATCTTGTCCAACGCCATCAAGAATACTGATATCACGCTCATAGAACGGGCGGAGACCTTGGGGGCCTCCAAAGCCTACATCGTGGCCCATGTCATGATCCCGAATTCCGTTCCCGCTCTGGCAGATGCGCTCTTCATGTCGCTCTCGGGGTCGTTCGGTGCGCTTGCGGCCGCAGAGCTCTGCGGTGTGGGTACTGGTTTGGCCCTGGCGGTGCGCATGATGGGGACCATCGCGAACTTCGGCGTCGTCTTCGCCTACGTGTTCGCCATGATCCTGATATTCGCGACGTTAACGGCGATCATGTTCGCCGTGCGTAACTGGCTTCTTCGCTGGCAGAAGGGGCTGGTTCGCTGGTAGATCCAGCAAGGAGCTCGTAGGACTTGGGGGCACGCGAGCTGAAGGCAGGATGCTGCATCCCGGGAGGATGCAGCCAAGGAAAGGAAGAGGGAGACATGAAAGAAGCCAAGACAACGATGAGCCGTCGTACCTTTGCGAAGGCGGCTGGGGCTGCCGTTGCGGCTGGTGCCATGGGGCTGGCGGGGGTTGCCTGCTCCTCAGAGGGTCCCAGTAGCTCCTCAAGCGCTGCTGCGGAGAACGGCGACGCCAGCGAGAGCGGCCTGATCCCGCTGACCATCGGCTACTGGGGTGGATCGCCCTGCGAGCTGCCCATGTACATCGCCCGTGAGCAGGGCTATTGGGAAGAAGCTGGCATCGAGCCGAACTTCATGCTCATCACCCAGGATGTCTCTATCCTGCTGGCCAATGAGGAGATCGACGTCTTCGAATCCACTCCGGGTGACTTCCCAGCCATCTACCAGGGCATGCCGCTCAAGCATATCGATACCATCCATGTGGGTTGCTGGTCCGGCGTCACCAATGATCCGGAGATCCAAAGCTGCAAGGACCTGGCGGGCAAGCGCGTGGGCACTACCATGATGAACGGTCCTGCCTACACCGAATGCGTGGCTCTCTGCGCCCGCGAAGGAGGAGACCCGTCTCAGATCAACTGGGTGGCGTATACCGGATCCACCATCGAGACTGCGCTCATGAACGGTGAGATAGATGCTGCCTGCGGCTCTGACGCCACCACCTATCCCATCAAGTACAACCATCAGGATAGCGTGCGCTTCTTCTACACCTCCGCTGACGAGCTGGGAGAGTTCTATTGCTGTTTCACGGGCGTGAACGCCAATACCCTTGAGAAGCATCCTGATGTGGGAGACAAGATCGCCACGGCCATGGCGAAGGCCATCGACTACATCAATGAGGATCCTGACCGCGCCTCCAATGAATCCATGGAAGGCGGCTACATGGATTCTGACTATCCGGATATCCAACGAGGCCTCACCAAGAACTACCTCTTCGGCCATGGCAATGAGGAAGATTTCAAGCGCTCCATCAAGGAGCGTTGGCGTGAGCTGGCCGATGCCGGTCTGCTCACCGAAGCCCCGGTCAATCCCTTCACGGACGGCCAGCTCGATGACCAGGCCAACCAGCAGCTGGATGAGTATCTGGATAGCCTGGTGGACATGGTGGCTCGTTGGCATGGGAATGCGCCTGAGGCTGCAGCCACTGCCGATACCACGGGCGTGGTGGTCAAACTGGAGCAGCGCGGCCCCGCCTACGTCATCTAGGCTTCCCTTCTCCAAGATGGCCAGTGCGTTCCTGCGCGCTGGCCATCATCTATGCTGGACCGGGTGTCTTAGGCTTGTTCCGTCACGGTTTTGGAGTCTGCTGATATGAATTCATTGATCTTGCATAGCATCCGCATGCGGAAGGTGCAGACCGCGTCCATCGTGGTGTCCGTTGCGCTTTCCGTTGCCCTGGCTCTGGTCTTGGGGCTCATCTATGGCGGCGTCACGCGGGGCATAGATGTATCGGCCGAGCGCGGTGGAGCTGATCTGTTGATCGTGCCGAAGGATGCGCGCTCCCACCTTACGGGGGGCCAGCTCCTCTATACCGGTGTCCCGGCCCCCATGTACATGGATGAGGCGGTGATGGATACCATCCGTTCCTTTGATGGTGTCGAGCGGGCCACGCCGCAATTCTTCAGTCAGACGCTCAATGCCTCCTGCTGTTCCGCCACCGATGAGACGCGCCTCATCGGCGTTGACTTCCAGGATGATTTCATCGTCACGCCCCTGCTGCCTGCTGGTCTCTCCGAACAGTTGGCCGAGGATCAAGTGATCGTGGGAAGCCAGGTCAACGGCATCTCTGACGGCAAGCTCTATATCTACGGCAAGCCCTATGAGGTGGTTGCCACCATGGCTGGATCCGGAGGCGATCTTGACCATTCCATCATCATGGACATGGATGCCGCCCGCAAGATCTCTGCCGAGACCGATGGCCTTGGATCCACCTGGGATACATACGGCGAACCCGACGGGCTCATCAGCGCCATCATGGTGGATGCCACAGATGATCCGGAAGCCTATGAGAAGCTCAAGATCAAGCTGAACTTGACCGATGGCATATCCTATATCGAGAACTCCGAGACAGCCGAACAGGCCCAAGACCAGTTGCGCTCGGTCTTCGTGCTGTTGGCAGGAGCGGCCATCGTCATGATCGTCATCACGCTCTTGCAGCTCTTCGCCCGCTTCTACTCATGCGTCTGGGAGCGCAAGAGCGAACTGGCTCTCTATCGCGCCATCGGTGCCAGCCGCTCTGACATCCGGCGCCTCATCGGCGGTGAGATAGCCATTGTAGTGTCCGTGGGAGTGGTGGCTGGTCTCTTCCTGGGCTTCCTGCTCTACAGCGTGCTCCTGGGCGTGCTCCTGGATTCCATGGCGTTCCCGTATATCGGCTTGAGCATCCCGCTCATCTTGGGGTTGGTGGCAGCCGTCATCCTCCTCTTCGCCCTCATCTCGGTCTTATCCATCCTTTGGCCGCTGCGGCAGGTGGGTCGTCTGGATCCTTCCTTGGCCATGCAGCAGGGGGACATCGATTAACATGACACAGCTCATAGTCAAAGACCTCGGCAAAACCTACGGCGACGATGCCATCCTCGAACATATCTCCCTTGAGGTGAGCTCCGGTCAGTCCATCGCCTTCGTATCCCCCTCCGGTTCCGGCAAGTCCACGCTCTTGTCCATGCTCGGGCTTCTGCTCTCATCCTCTGAAGGGACGGTCATCGTGGACGGTCAGGATACTGATGACCTGGCCGATGATGAGCTCTCTGCTCTGCGCCGGGATGTCTTCGGGTTCGTCTTCCAGCACACGCAGCTCGTGGGGTCATTGCGGGCCCTTGAGAACGTGGAGGCGCCTGCGCGGTTCGCCAAGAAGCTTCCCTTCGATGCTCGCGAACGGGCCCTTCAACTGCTCGGGGATCTGGGGCTTGAGGATCGGGTGGACCATTATCCGTTCCAGTTGTCCATTGGCCAGAAGCGGCGCGTGGCGCTGGCTCGAGCCCTCATGCTGGACCCTCCCGTGATCATCGCCGACGAGCCTACGAACGACTTGGATGCGAAGAGCGCTTCCAGCGTGGCTGACAAGCTCTTCGAGCGGGTCTCAGAGGGAGGCATCCTGCTTTTCGCCACCCATGATGAAGCCCTTGCCGCCCGCGCTGACCGCATCATGCGCCTTGAGGGCAAGACGTTCAGATAGGGCTGCAGCCCAACGTCGTATCCAGACTCCTCTGCGGATCAGAGCTGCATCTTCGGTTTGGCCTTCGCCTCCGGGTTAGCATTCATGATCTGGAGCACAGCCAAGATGATGCTCGCTGCCATCAAGATCCAATTCACCAGCGCTGTCATGTGACAGGCCATATCTGCATTCGTACACAACCCGATGGCGATGTCCGTCTGAAGGGTAGCCATGATGATGCAGGTGACCACGGTGAGCACGGCCGTCATGCGCCGCGCTTCCACCCCCTTCGCCAGCAGCGTGCAAAGAGCGCTTGTGCATCCGATGATGGCTGTGAAGCTGACCGCTATCATGGTCCAATGGCACTTCATGAACGTGGTGGAGCCGGATGCCAGTTCCAATTGGCCCGTGCAGCCGCCGATGAAGGTGCTGACACAGAAGATGCCCACCATCAAGATGAGAACCACCGCGGCGATCGGCTTCCACAGCTTTGCGCTCATAGGTACCCCTTTACCCTATCTGATATATGATTGAGTCTAATAGTAGTATATACTCCCCTCAGCGCAAGGAGAAGATGGGGGAACTTGAAAGGGGATCAGATGCAGGTGTTCGACCAGAAGATCTATGACATCATCGAAAAGGGCCTGGAAGGCAATGGGCTCACGCCGGAGGAAACACTGGCGCTCTATGCCCTTCCCGAGGCCAGCAAAGAGGCGGCTTATCTACGCTGGGCCGGCCAAGAGCTGTCTATGAAGTCTGCGAACGGCATCGCGGAGGTCCACGCTCAGATCGGTCTCAATTCCACCATCTGCCCCAAGAACTGCAAGTTCTGCTCCTTCGCTGCCTCCAACAATGCACGCAAGGGCAAGTTCGAACTGCCCAAGGAAGACGTGCTGGAATATGCGAAGCTCTATATGGAAGACGGCGCTAACCTGATCCTTCTGCTCACCACGGCCAGCTACAACTTCGAGAAGCTGCTGGATATGGTGGGAAGCGTGCGCGAGGTCATCGGGGAGGACATGCCGCTGTTGGTGAACACGGCCGACATGACCTACGATGATTGCGTGGCGCTCAAGGCAGCGGGCGCTAATGGCGCCTATCATGCCGTGCGCATGCGCGAAGGGGTGGACACGGGCATTCCCGTAGAGGAGCGCCTGAAGACCTTCGAGAACCTTGCTGCCGCTGGCATGAGCCTCTCTACATGCGTTGAGCCTATCGGGCCCGAACATACGCCCGAGGAGCTGACGGAAGCTACCTACCGTTGCATCGACACCCATCCTATATCTGCAGGTTGCGGCAAGCGCATCCCCGTTCCCAACACCGAGCTCTATGACTTGGGCATGCACACAGATGTGGCGAACGCGAATTACGTGGCGGTCTATCGTCTGGCTTCTGGCATAGAGCCGCGCTTGAACTGCTCGGCCAACACCGTCATGACTGCCGCTTCTGGCGCGAATCTGGCTTGGGCGGAAGTGGGTACGAATCCGCGGGATGCGGTAGAGCGCACCGAGCACGGTGGCCGTGGCGCCAGCTTCTCTCAGCAGTACAAGATGTTCAAAGCCGCTGGTTGGGAAGTGCTGGACGGCCCATCTCAGGGGTGGATGCTCTAGCGCTTGTCCCAGGAGACGAACGCCCAATGGCTCAGGCGCGGGGTGGCATAGGTCAGCCGCCCCGGCTCTTGGGCATCAGGCACCAGGGACGCATCCAGCCATTGCTGGATGCGCTGGCTCATCTCCTCTTGATCCCAAGGGAGCCTGTTGTCCGCTGCGAAACCCTCCGCCATCCTCAAGCAATGCTCCTCAGCTGCTTCCCTGCTAGCGAAGGAATCATTGCGTTGGGTGGGGATGTAGTCCAGTGTGGGCAGCTGTCCCAGATCTGACAGCATGGCCAAGGCATAGCAATCATCGAAGCTGGGATGCACAGGCAGTCCGATAGCTTTGAGCATCCGCTCATCAGTGCGGGGAGAGGGACCGCAGGGCAAGGTCAGGCAACCGCGCCGCTTGCAGACATGGTTCAGCTTCGTCAGGGCCCCTAACAGGTCATCGGTGGCGATGGACCGAGAGGCAAGGCAGGCGTCGAACTGGTCACCCTCAAGGCCTGCCGCTTCCCAATCATCATCCCAAGAGAGCTCTTTGATGGTCACGCGCTCCTCAAGCCCCCGTTCGCGAACGGCATCCCGCAGCCTATCCAGCATCCCGGAAGAGAAGTCAGCAGCGCAGACCTCATGCCCTGCCTCCGCTAGGGGTATGGTGAGATTCCCCGTGCCGCAGCCCATGTCGAAGACGGTGTCCCCGGGCTTCAGGGCAGCCAATCCAAGGAACCTGTGCGTGTATGAATCCGGGTTGTCCTTGTTGGTGTAGGTCTTCGCCCGCTCATTCCAATACTGAGCGTCATGGTCCATGGATCGTAGCTGCTGCTTTGCGCCCCAGAGCTGGTTCCAATCTGCTGCGCTGCGGGGTACAGCGCTCAGGCTCAGGGTATCCATCCTAAGCCTCCACAGGGGTTGCCGTGCAACCGAATAGCTCGAGGTACTGACCCTCTTCCACGGTGACCTCTTCCGTGACGCCGCCTTCAGCCAAGGGTGGCAGCTCAGTGGCGCTGAGCTTGGAAGTAGGACCATAGCTGAGGTCAGCCCAGATATAGGCGCCAGGAACAGAGTCATGAGCTTCGATGAGCCCTTCAGCACTCTGAGGCTCCTGGGTGATGATGTAGGTACCGGCAGGGATGTCTACGCCCGCTTGATAGATGCCTGAGAGATAGGGGGCTGTGAAGGGACCCAGATCAGATGGATCTGGCAGGGAGGTCATGAGAAGATCCTCTGAAGCCGGCTTGAACAGCACCACATCCCCCGTTTCGAACCGGGCCACGGAGAACCCGAAGTATCCGATGGGGTACTTCAGAGCATATCGGTCTTCCTCATCAGCGGCTGGCTGGTACACCAGGAAAGTGCTCATGGCCTCCTGGGACCCGTTCAGGTAGTAGAGGCCCGGCGCAAGGCTGTCATCGGAAGCGTCCTGCACCCGATACCCTCCGGCACCGAATCCTCCTTCAGTGGGCGTGCCGGAAGAGACCTCGTACTTCTCCAGCAATTCCTCGAAGGTGAAGGTGGTGGGGAAGAAGCTGCTGCCGTCGTGGCTTGCCAGCTCCTCATCGGTGAAGGAGCGCTCCGCTCCTCCGTTGATGTTCGCCTCCGGCAGAGCGTTCTCTTCGTTGTTAGCGTCTCCCGTGCAGCCTGTCATGAGGGCAAGGGATCCGCTCAAGAGCGCTACAGCTATGAGCTTGGTCAAAGAAGGGGAGCGCAGGGATGGGCAAGGATGCCTCATGCGTCTTCGCCTTTCGTGGGGTCATCTTGCGTTCGGTCGGCTTCGGCTGTGGGTTCCGCTTGTTCGTCCTGCAAGGTTCCTTTTGTCAGGTCAGCGCTCTGCACCGCTTGCTTCGTGCTGCCCTTGAAGGCTCCAGTGCGCTGGATCATGACAGCACCTATCAGGAATGGCAGCCAGAATACGATGCCGCGGTAGACCATCACCACGGCCATTCCCGTTGCCTGATTGATGCCGAACAGGGTGAATGCTACCAGTACGGCCGCTTCCACGACACCCACTCCTTGAGGCGTGAAGGATACCATGGCGAACAGGGTTGCCACCACATAGCCACAGAAGAGCGCCTGGATGTCATGAACGCCGAAGGACAGTCCCACCATGGAGAAGCAGGCCAGCTCACAGGTGGAGGCCAGGATGGCGAAGAGGAAGGTGCGGGCCGTGACCGAAGGGTGCTTGACCATGAGCCCCGCTGCCTGGGAGAAGGACTCCACCGTCTTCTCAGCCCAAGGATCGATGGGGCCTTTCTTGAACTTGCGCGCGATCTTGTCCACGAGCCTCTCTATGGGAGCTAGCACCTTGAGCACCAATCGGGGCTTGGCGCCACCCAGGGTCATGACGGTGACCAGGCCGCCTACCAGCGCTATGGCGATGAGTCCCAACAGCAGCCAGCCCGGTTGCAGCCCCACGGTGAAGGTGAGGATGCCGAAGGCGATCAGCATGATGATGACGAAGCCTGTGTCGATGGAGAGCTGCATCAAGAGCGCCGCTCCCGTGGCCTTGCCCGCAGGGACGCCCCGCTTGGCGGAGTCATCCACCACCAGCGAAGTGCCCGCGAGGTTCAGGCTGGGGGCTATCGTATTCACGAAGAAGGTTCCGAAGACGAGCTTCAAGCCATCCGTGTATTTGAGGGTGGACCCTACTGCCTTGAAGCACCAGACGAATTCGCCCCCTTGGGCGAAGTACTTGCCGAATTGGCAGAGGACCGCCAAGATCAAGAAGAAGGGCGAGCCTTCCTGGATCGTCCTCGACAGATCCTTCAGCTGATCACCGCGCATGAAGATGACGGCCAGCACGATGACGATGACCACGCCGATCAGTATCTTGCGGACGGTGCCTTTCATGGATGACCTCTGGGCGCTTCGCTTCTGGCTCAGGGTTGCTTCTGCTGCACGTGGCGATAGGCAACGATGGACACCTTCGCCACCAGAGCATCCAGATCGTCAGTGACCACCACATCATAGAAGGCGATGCGGCGCCCTTCTTTCGTGCAATCCGCCGTGGCAGTGAGCTTGCTGCCCTTGCTGGCGGTCATGTATTCGATGGAGGAAGTCAGGTTGACCGTGGGATCTTGACCGATGCTGCAGGCGATGGCCAGAGCGAAATCAGCCAGCGTGAAGATGGCGCCACCCATGACCTTGCCCAGCGCATTGTGATGGATGTCCTCGATCTGCATCTCGGCCACTCCGTGGCCCTTCCAGCCTTCGACGATCCGGCACTTCGTCTGCTCGGTAGCGAATCGGTCCCTGCTGAAGAACTCTTCCATTTGTTCCATGGTGGGATGATCAGGCAACATGGTTCCTCCTTGCTCTTCCAAGGGAATCTTGACGTTTTTCATCCTGCGTCACGAGCGAATGCCCCGAGTGTTCCTATTTCGTGATTATAAAGCTTACATATCGCTATCGATGTGGTCGCACCCCTTGGTGTAGGCTGGTAGATATGCAAGAATCAGGCCTTTGATGATGCTTTATGCAGATCATTCGGCTTGCAGGCTCATATCCGTTCATGAGAGGGGAGTGCAAAAGATGCGCATAGGCATTCCGAAGGAGGCGGCCCCTGATCAGACCCGTGTTGCTGCTACGCCTGATACTGCCAAGAAGCTGAAGAAGCTTGGCTATGAGGTGTGCATCCAGGCGGGTGCGGGGGAGCGGGCCACCTACTTCGATGACCAGTACGTTGAGGCGGGGATCGACATCGTGGGTGCCGAAGAGGTTTGGGGCTCAGACATCGTCATAGCCCTTGATCCGCCCGAAGACCAGCAGCTCGATCTGATGCATGAGGACGCTGTCTTGGTATCGCGTCTCAATCCGGGCATTCATCCTGAGCTCATCCAAGACTTGTCCGATCGCGGTCTCACGGCCATCTCCATGGATGCGGTGCCGCGCATCTCCCGAGCTCAGTCCATCGATGCACGTTCCTCTATGACGAATCTTTCGGGTTACCGGGCGGTGATAGAAGCGGCAGAGGCTCTGGGTCGCTCCTTCGGTGGCCAGATGACTGCCGCGGGGAAGATCCCGCCCTCGCGGGTCTACGTCATCGGCGTGGGGGTGGCGGGGCTTTCCGCCATCGGCACAGCCAGCTCTATGGGGGCTGATGTTTACGCTACGGATGTGCGGCCAGAGGTTTATGACCAGGTGGAATCGCTCGGCGGCACCTTCGTGGAGATACCCGTGAAGCAGCAGTCCGAAGACGGCTACGCTCGGGCTATGACGGAAGAGGAAGCCAAGCTGGCTAACGCTGTCTATGCCGAAGAGGCTGCTAAGGCCGATGTGGTCATCACCACAGCCATGGTGGCCGGGCGAACACCTCCGCTGCTGCTGGATGAGAATGCCATCGCCCATATGAAGCCGGGTTCGGTCATCGTCGATCTAGGCGCATCCCCTGAGGGGGGCAACACGTCGCTCACGGAATACAACAACGTGTACACCACGGCCAACGGGGTCACCATCATCGGCTACACCAACCTGCCCTCCCGTCTGGCGGGGCAGGCCTCGCAGCTGTACGGGCAGAACATCGTGAACTTCTTCAAGCTGGCCACGCCGGACAAGGATGGCAAGCTGGTGTTGAATGAGGACGATGAGATCATCCGCGGCATGACCGTCACGCTGGACGGAGCCATCATGTGGCCGCCACCCCCGGTGAAGGTGTCGGCTCAGCAGGTCCCTGCGAATCCGAAGGCTGCTGCTCAGGCTGATGCCATCACCGCCCAGGCCATTGCCGCCGACGAGAGCCCCGGCTGGCAGAAGTGGTGGTGGAAGGTGGCTGCGGTGATCTTGGCCGCCGTGCTGGTGCTCTTCGCTCCGGCCAGCATGCAAGCGCATTTCATCGTATTCGCCTTGGCGGTGGTCGTGGGCTTCTATGTCATCACGGGCGTGTCCCATTCGCTGCATACGCCGCTCATGTCGGTGACCAATGCCATATCCGGCATCATCATCGTGGGGGCCATGTTGTTGGTCTGCTCAAGCAATCCCGTGGTGGTGATCCTGGCGTTCGTCGCCATGGTCATCGCATCCATCAACATATTCGGCGGCTTCCTGGTTACCCACCGGATGCTCAGCATGTTCCAGAGGAGCTCTGAGGACTAATGGAACTACTGATAGACAAATCAGCCGTGGCCCAATACGAGCAGCACATGGCTATTCTGCAAGGGGCTGTCAGCTTCCAGTCGCTCGCGTACATCGCCGCGGCGCTCTTGTTCATCCTGGCCCTGGCGGGGCTCTCGAAGCAGAGGAGCGCTCGTAACGGCAATTTCGCTGGCATTGCCGGTATGGTCATCGCGCTCATCGCTACGGTGGTCATCGCTCTGGTCATGGCCATGGAACCGGAATTCGTGAGCACGGATGAGGGCAGCGGCTTCGCCATCACGGGCACGGGTTTCTGGATAGCCTTCCTGCTCATCGTGCTGGCTTTGGCCATCGGCGGTGCCATCGGCATCTTCAAGGCCAAGCACGTGAAGATGACCGAGATGCCGGAACTGGTGGCCATGCTGCACTCGTTCGTGGGTGCAGCGGCGGTGCTCGTGGGTTTCTGTTCCTTCATCACCGATCCTGGGGCCGAAGGCGTGGAGAATGCTTGGCATCTGGGAGAGGTGGGGCTAGCTGTCTTCATCGGTGCGGTCACGCTCACCGGTTCAGTGGTGGCCTATCTGAAGCTGTCGGCGAAGATATCCGGTCGTCCGCTCACGCTGCCAGGGCGCAATGCCATCAACGCGGCCATGGTCGTGGTCTCTATCGCGCTCATCGTCTGGCTCATCAATACCCGGGGGCTTGATGCGGGCCTCGTGCCGCTCTGCATCCTCACCGTGGTCTCGCTCGTGCTGGGCGCGCACCTGGTGTTGGCTATCGGCGGCGGCGACATGCCCGTAGTGGTGTCCATGCTGAATTCCTATTCGGGCTGGGCGGCCGCCATGGCTGGCTTCACCCTAGGGAATGACTTGCTCATCATCACCGGCGCCCTGGTTGGCTCTTCCGGTGCGTACCTGTCCTACATCATGTGCCAGGGCATGAACCGTTCGTTCATCTCTGTCATCTTGGGCGGCTTCGGAGGAGACGGGGCAACTCCCGCTGCCAGTGCAGAGGAGAAAGACTACGGCAGCTACACAGAGGCTACCGCTGAGGAGGTGGCTGCTCTGCTGAAAGACGCCAAGAAGGTGGTCATCGCTCCAGGGTATGGCATGGCAGTGGCTCAGGCGCAGTTTCCGGTGGCTGATCTCACGCGGCGGCTCCAGGAGGCAGGTACGGATGTGGTCTTCGCGGTGCACCCGGTGGCAGGGCGCATGCCCGGTCACATGAACGTGCTTCTGGCTGAGGCCAAGGTGCCCTATGACAACGTGTATGAGATGGATGAGGTCAACGACGACTTCGGAGATGTGGATGTGGTGCTGGTCATCGGTGCGAACGATACGGTGAACCCCGCCGCAGAGACGGAACCGGATTCACCCATCGCGGGTATGCCGGTCATGCACGTGTGGGAGGCGGGCAAGGTCATCGTGTTCAAGCGTGGCATGGGCAACGCAGGCTATGCGGGTGTGCAGAACCCGCTGTTCTTCAATGACAATACGGACATGCTCCTTGGGGATGCGAAAGCATCCGTTGACGCTATCGTAGCTGCGCTGTAGATGAGGTAGGCGGGTATCTGAACCGGATGCCCGCATCCTTCAGGGCCCTCTTCAGCAAGACGCAGGGTGCGTAGCGCTCTGCGCATCCTTGGCTGCGCAGATGACCTGATCCACCGGAAGGTCATGAGGGTCACGGGCGCCTAAGGCCTCAAGGCTCTGGACTCGTTGGCAGTCATAGCAAAGGCCGATAGATGTTCCGGGGAAGCTCTCCAGGAACGCGTCATAGAACCCACCTCCATAACCGAGGCGGAACCCCTGCGCGTCGAAGGCGAGTCCTGGCACGATAGCCAAGGCATTTGCGTCAGGGAAGCTGAGCTTGCGCTCAGGATCGAGGGGAGGCTCCAAGGTGCCGAGGGAGCACTGTTCAAGCCCGTGGAAGTCCTCTATCCGAAACCACTCCATGCGACAGGGGGCCCGTGCAGCGAGGAATGGCTACCTCCTTGCCCAGGCTCCAAGCCCTTTGGATCAAGGCCCGTGTGTCTACCTCGCTGCCTATGGACAGATAGGTGAAGAGAGTGCCAGCTTGGGTGAATTGGGGAAGGCCCTTCACAAGGTGCTCGATTTGGGCGTCGGCCCAGGAGCGCTCTGCGGCTGAAAGATCGTCACGCCGCAACCGCAGCTCCCGTCTGAGGGAACGCTTCGCATCTGCTCGTTCTGGGTTCATGGAAGATGATGATATCTGAACTCTTCTGAGGGTGCGCTCCTCTTTCAGGGCACACCCTCAGGAAGCTATCTTGATGGGCTGAACTGAGTCGTGAAGAACGGGCTACTGCATGCCCATCTCAGCCTTGAGGCGGGCCAGGTCATCCTCTACGCTGGCATCAACACCCATGGATTCATACTTCTTCTCCAGCTCTTCCGTTTCGCTCTTGGGCTTCTCGTTCAGCTGGCTCATGGCGTTGGCCTTATCCAGCATGGCATCGGTCTTCGCCTCCATGCGCTCGAAGGCACTCATGGCTCCTTCGGCCTTATCTCCCCCGGAGGTTATCTTGTTGACCTTGTCCTGGGTCTTCGCTACGGCAGCCTTGGCCTTGATGACCTCTTTGCGCTCCTGCAAGGTCTCGATGTCGCTTACCAGCTTGTCATGCATCTGGCGCATCTTGGAGGCGTTCTCAGTGGCGGCGGCATAGGCCACTTGCAGTCCCTCCTGCTTGCCCTCTAGCTCCTGTTTCTTCTTCAGGAATACGCGGGCGTCCTCTTCGTTGCCAGCAGCCAGGGCCTTGCGTGCCAGCTCTTCGTACTTATCTATCTCCTTGGTGTTGTCATCCACCAGGCGCTTGCAGCGGGCCTCTTCGGCCATGACCCCGGCGGTTGCCTCTTTGACCTCAGCCAGGCTCTCGGTCAGATCACGCATGTACTGCTCGATCATCTTCGAGGGGTCTTCCGCCTTGTCCAACAGATCATTGATGTTCGCCTTGATGATGGTGGCGAAGCGGTCGAGTATTCCTGCCATCAGCTTCTCCTTGTCTTCTCGTCCGCGCCTCTCGCGCGTTTCGGCTTGCACGTACCGTGCGTTCTATTGTGCTGCAACCGGATGAGGTTCCCTCTGACCAAGGTCAAGCCTTATCCGATTCGTCACCGTTGTACTTGCGTTCGAGCTCTTCGAGGCTATCGTCCCCGAACTTCTCGAAGCTGGTAGGCGCAGCTGCCTCCGATGCAGCCGCTTCTCCCTTTTCCATGGTTTCCCGCGACTGCTCATACTGCTTTGCCAGATCCTCTACGGATTCATCCCCGAACTTCTCCAGGGGAGTACTCAGGATCTCCTGCTGGCGGATCCGATCGCGTTCTTTGGCGTCCCTGCGGCGCTTGAGGACCACTGCGATGATGATGGCAAGGATGACGACGCCGATCACCACAGCTCCGGTGATATAGGCTGGCCTCATGCGGTCAGCGTCCGTGGTCATGATGCGCTGGGCGGTCTCCGTGTAGGTATTGGCGAAGATCTCCGTTTCGCTCAGATCCCAGTCATCGTAATTGATGGAGAGGTATTCGGCGAAGATGCTCAGAGCCTCGGCATCCATGACAGATTTCGCTTGAGCTCCTACGTAATACCCGGCATTGAAGCGCCCTTGGCCGTTGTCGCAGAAGGCCAGCACGAAATGCGTGCCGTCATCGTAGTGGCTCTCATAATAGGCCGTGGCCTGTTGGGTGAGCTCAGCCTGGGAGGTCATTTGGCCGTTAGGGAAGATGATGAGGTAGGGTGCCACGCCGGTATCCAGACAGAATTGCTTCATGGCCTGATCCAGCTTCTTCGGGTTCTCTATCCAGTCCCCGCTGTCATCCTGGAAATACCCTGTGTCTTCCACCACGCCTAAGGGAAGCGCCTCTCGCTCCACCGTTGAGGACGTCTTGGTGTTCGCGCCTGGGTCACCGCCCATGAGAGCTGCAAGGAGGCCTACCAAGATCATGGCGCAGACGAAGACGATGATGGCGGTGAGGCGACCGGAGGGGCCCCGCTGAGGTGAAGAGGGGCCAGGATCGGGCCGCTCTGGGCCTGGCTGGTAGGGATCTTGTTGGGGTGGGGGATAGCTCCCGCCACCGCGGGAGCCGCCCAGGAGATTCCCGAGCAGGAAGCCGCCGAGGAAACCGCCGCCTCCACCGGAGTAGCCACCGCCAGAGAGAGGGCCACCAGAGCGTCCACCGCCGAATCCGCCAAAGCCGCCGCGGGAGAATCCGCCGCTACCGCCAGAGAATCCGCCACCGATGCCACCACCGCCTGAGAATCCGCCACCGAATCCTCCGCCGAAGCCACCACCGCCTCCACCTGAACGTCCCATGGCTTACGATCCTTCCTCTAAGGGGTAGGCCTTGCTTTGCTTGCCGATGATTATACCCATGGGCATGAGCGGGCTTGCGTATCTGTGAGGGGACCGTTTCCCTTAGGTCCTGCCCAAGCTAGTCCTGGGGAAAGGCCTTTCGGTAGAGTTCCTTGGCTTCTTCGGGGAGGTTCGTGGGGGCGTCTTGAGCGAAATCCTCATCTCCGCGTCTCAGGGCTTCGTTGTAATACCAGCATTTGTATTCGAGCAATGCGAGGGTCCTTTGAAGCTCTTCGATCTGCTCAAGGGTCTTGCAGCGCTGCTCTTCCATGAGCTCCTTGCGGACAGCATAGGTTTCGCTGCCTTGGGTGGTCAGCGCCATGAACTGGCGGATCTCTCGGATCTCCAGCCCTGACTTCTTAAGGCATTCGATGACATGCAGCGCGCGGATGCTCTCTTCGTCGAAGATGCGCCTGCCTCCCTTGCGCTCTAAGGAAGGGAGGAGCCCTTCTTTGTCGTAGTAGCGAAGCGTTGAGGCGGGCATTCCCGTTGCTTTCGCCACTTCGCCGATGCTGTATCCCATGAGCGCCTCCTTCTTCTGCTTGGGGAAAGGATACCTTGACTTGAAGCTAGATCTAAGCCTGATATTGCGAAAGAATGATGGCGGGGGAGGGTTGCGCGTGATCCGGGAGCGTTCCTGAACTCACGCTCTTCGCGTAACGCCTCTTTAGCGGCAAGGAGATCACCTGCCAGAAAACCGAACACGGTCTCCCTTCGTGCATCAGAGCTCGAGGATGCCGATGCAATTGACCCCGTTCTTCTCGCAAAGCCTTTGGAGCTTGCGGTCAAGGGTGAAGAGCGTTGCATATTCTCGTCGGGCTAAGACAAAGTAGAACAGATCGTAAGAAGAATGGTCCAAGCGCAATGATTCAGTGACAGCTTCGACCCAAAGCGCGTCATCGTCCACGAATTCGTCTACGAGCATCAGGGCATCGCGGCCACAGTTGACGGCCTCTTCTGCATCCATATAGCCTCCGCGGACGTACTTGGTCAAAGCATGGGCCACTTCTGCCTTGATCAGCGACGGGGCAAGGATGGCCTCATCTTCATTGTGCAGCATCTCCAGAGCATTTCCAGCATCGATCCCCATGGCAATGGCCAGTGAGGCGCTCGCATCCATGACGATCATCGTGCTGGCACCAGGTATTCTTGAGCGATCCGGTCGAGATCGTCGTCTCGCTCAGCGCGAACTGCGCCGATCATCTCTACAGGCAGAGGAAGGTCTTGCCACCTTGATCGGCGCCGCTGAGCTGCTCGTTGCAGTATCTGATCGCGCTTCTCTAAACGAGCACTGCTGTTCGTCAGGGGTGCGGCGGGAAGCTCCTCGGTGCCATGGATCATCGCATCAACAGCAGCAACGGTTTGCTGTGCCATGCTCCGATGATGCGCTGCAGCATAGGAGCGAAGCTCCTCGTAGAGCTCTTGAGGGAAATCTCTGACTTGTAGAGCAGGCATGATCCCTCCTGATATAATGCCCGATCAGTTGATTGCATTATACATGCATATTGCATGTATGCGAGGGATGAGCCCAAAAGGACGATCACGGGTTGGCTTGGATCGTTCTCAAGGGCTACCGGCTTACGCCCGGGTCTATCAAGGAGGTGCCATGCAAGACGAAGAGCGACTCGAGCGTTTCGAAGCGGTCTTGGCTGACTTGCAGAGCGAGCAGGCTGTTGTGGCTGAGACCATGGAAGACCTGCGCGCCAAAGACCGTGTGAGGTCGGCTACCTACCAGCAGCTCATGGCCAGGAAGCTCACCCTGCAAACATTGGCTGGCATGTTCCAACGACACGGATTGTTATAACGGAAAGCCGTGCAGCTCCTCTAAAGCAACATGGCTGTTCCGCGTTGGAGGGCGGATTCATCCAGCATGCCCGATCCCATGGCTATCACGTAGCCTTCGGCATCTATGAAGAAGGTTCGCGGGATGGACGTCAGGCCGTATTCGATAGACGCATTCCCTTCGCGGTCGAAGAATATCGGGAAGGTGTATTCCTGCTCAGCGATGAAGCGCTTCGCACGGTCCTCTGTCTCTCCATTGAATCCTACGACATCTACCATGGCGAATTGCACCTGGCTCCCATATTCGTCGAAAGCGCTTTGGAACCCAGGCATCTCCTGCTGGCAGGGGCCGCAGGTGCTGGCCCAGAAATTCAGCACGACAGGCTTTCCGCGGAGCTGGCTGAAGGATACGGTCTCTCCGTCAGCAGCGACCATAGTGAAGTCCGGTGCCATATCGCGCTCTTCGCCATCCGTCTGTGCGTCTTCGGATGAACCGGTAGTGCTCCCCTTCGATGCCAGTTGACCCGTTTCGGAGGAAGCGGCTGGCGCCAAGGCGTTATAGGCGATAGCTGCTCCGGCAATGACCGCCACCAGCGCCACTGCGCCGATGATGAGCCCGCGTTTGGATGCCGTCTTCGAGGCTGTGCCCTTCGCCTTCTTCTCTTTCATGATGCGCTTCCCTTCCTTCGATCAGCTCAAGAGACTGAGCAGGTTCCCTAAGAGCCCCGTTGCCATGAGGAGGCCCACAGCAACCAAGAGCCATCCGCAGATCTTGGTGATGAGGTCATAGTGGCGCTTGATGGCATCGAATGCGCCTTTGAGCTTGTCTATGAGCAGTGCGCTGGCTACGAAGGGAACACCGAGCCCTATTGAATAGCAAAGCAGCATGAGCGTGCCCGTGACCGCTGAGCCCTGTTGGGATGCCAGCATGAGCGCAGAGCCCAAGAACGCTCCCACGCAGGGCGTCCAGCCGATGGAGAAGACGATGCCGAAGAGGACGGCTGAGGGGAAGCCAAGCGTTCTTTCCGTGAGGGATGAGCTCACGCCCTTGAAGATGTCCAGCTTCAGGAACCCAAGGAAGTACAGTCCGAACAGGATCACGAAAGCTCCGCAGACGATGTTCAGTGCAGTGCGGTAGTGCAGGAAGAATGACCCGACCGTTCCTGCCAGTGCACCCATGCTCACGAAGACCACGGTGAAGCCCAGCACGAACCCGAGCGCATTCTTCAGGATGGTCCTCGTGCTCTGCTCCTCGCCAGCGGCGAAGTAGGTCACATAGATGGGGATCATGGGCAGCAGGCAGGGGGAGACGAAGGTGATCACACCTTCCAAGAAAGAGATCAAATACTCCATGGCACCACCGCCGTTCGAGATGCTGGGTGAGACAGCCTGGTCAGGCCAAGCGCGTCTTCTTCGTAACGGGGCAGACGATCTGACCGCCGCGATGCGTGTAATGCACCAAGAAGCCGATGCCTGCCAATGCCAAGGCAACCCCGAGCCCTGTGTAGAAGAATGCTACGAACCAGGTGGGGACGATGCCGAAAGCCCGAAGGGAGATGCCGCCGCCCATCATGATGGCCATGATGATGTACCCCTTCACGTCGAAGAAGCGCAGGATGTGCATCTTGTCTTCTCCGTAGCTGCGGATGCGATCAGCGTGCTTGCCTACCAGCTTGCTGAACATGGCATGGAACGCCAGGAATACGGCAGGGATCCCCAGGATGAGCAACCAGAGGGGCGTGCTTCCTTCTGCGCAGGCGGAAACACCCAATCGTGCGATGTTGATACCGGCCAAGAACCAGACCGCTGCTGCTATCAGAAGGAGGTATTTCGCCCGTACACGGAACATGGCCCTATGATACACCCGCCGCTTCCGTCATCACAAGGAGATGCCTTCGGTTGATATACGGTCATGAAGGCACCCCTTCAAGGAACGCGGTCAAGCAGGCTCAAAGGCTCCTTCGATCATTCTTGCATCCGGGACTGCTGCATGCTTATGGTATGGTTGCGGGCTTTAGGATGATACGTCGCGCGAAGGTGGGGATAGGGTGCAAACGCTCGAGCTGATCTTGCTGCTGCTCACAGCTGTGGTGGCCTCCAGTATCCTGGAGAAGGTGCTTCCGCGTTTGTCGTTGCCGCTCGTGCAGATAGCCGCCGGCGCCCTCATCGCCTTCGCCATCCATACGCCGCTGGAAAGCGGAATAGACCCAGAGCTCCTGCTCATCTTGTTCATCGCTCCGCTGCATTTCAATGAGTCCCGCCACGCGGATTCGGGGGCGCTCTGGGCGAACCGCTGGGGTATCGCCTCTTTGGCCGTGGGGCTCGTGTTCGCCATCATCGCATCGGTGGGCTTCACCTTGCATGCCTTGCTGCCAACGGTCCCCTTGGCCGCCGCCCTTGCCTTTGGCGCTGCCATGGGCTCTACGGATGCCGTGGCGGTCACCGAGCTGTCGAAGGATTTCCGGTTCGGCAAGCGCCACACAGCGCTGCTCACAGGCGAGGCGTTCTTCAACGATGTCACCGGTACGGTGGTCTTTCAGTGTGCGCTGGGGGTTGCGGTCTCAGGCGTGCTCTCCCTCTTCCACGCGGGCGAGGAGTTCGTGTTCGACCTGTTCGGCGGCCTTCTAGGCGGTGGTCTTCTGGGCTTCGTGGCTTGGGGGCTGCTCCAGCTCATCCGTCGGTGGGGTGTTGATACGCCCACGCTGCACGTCACCCTAGAGTTGCTGCTGCCCTTCGTCATCTATCTAGTGGCGAAGCAGCTGCATATCGGTGCCGTCATCGCAGTGGTCACAGCCGGGCTGATCATGTCGCTGCTCCCGCACCGCCATAGCGCCCAAACGGCGAAGCAGAAGCTACAGTCCCGCGGCGTATGGGATGTTGTGAGCTTCGTGCTGAACGGAGTCATCTTCGTCATCCTGGGGATGCAGCTGCCGCGCATCCTGCGTCCGGTGGCCGAGGGCGGCTTAGGGGATGCGCTCAGCATCCTGGGGGTCGTGGCGCTGCTGACTATCGTGCTGGAGGTGGTCCGCTTCCTTTGGATCCTCGGTATGGATGCCGTTCATGAGCGGCTCTCTGGCGTGAGGGTGCGCCACCTCTTCACGCGTGGGAATCTGCGGAGCACCCTTGCTATGGCATTCGCTGGACCCAAAGGCGGCATCACGCTCTCGCTCATGCTCACCATCCCTGCGGCGCTCCCCACTGCGGATGGCTTTCCCGTGCGCGAGGTGCTCGTCTCTGTGGCATCCGGTGTCATCCTCTGCACGCTCCTGTTGGCTAATTTCGCCGTTCCTGCCCTCGTGCCCCATAAGGCTGAGGTGCGCCGGGCACGCCAGCGGGTGGATGCTGAGATGGATCTGATCGAACAGGTCATCCGCTCCATCGAAGAGGATGCTCACTTCACGGGGCAGGTGCAAGGCGAAGGCGAGGAGGATCGCTTCGCCCTGGATGACGGAAAGGTGGATGAGCCGGCCACAGCCATCGTGATGAAGCGCTACGCCGATCAATTGAAGGAGCTTGCACCCCATGCTACGAAGAAGCGCGCAGAACAGGCGCAGGAGGTAGTACGGACCTGCGAGGCTCTCTATGGGCGCGTAGATGAGATAGCCGAAGAGCTTGCTGGATTAGCTGAGGATGAAGGTGACGGAGAGAGCGCCCTTCCAACGCTCAGCGCTCACTTCCGTGCGTTGCAGGCCATCTATGATGCTGTGGAGAGCGTTCAGGCTCAGGCTCTGGCACGGGAACTGGAGTTCATCAAGGAGATGCGGGCTGCGGGCCAGTTGGATGCGGCCCATGCGAAGCAGCTGCGCAATGATGTCTGCATCCAGCAGATCACGCTGTAGGCATCATCTGTGCGCTCCTCGTCCGGAGACTTCTGAAGGGAGAAGGTGCTCTCTCTTCGCGCGTCATCGTGCCGGAGAAGCAGGCAGGTAGTCGTAGGGCATCTTGCGGGCGAAGAGGTAGAAGACTCCGAGTATGACCGTTGCATAGGGCGGCGCTACCAAGAAGAACAGGAGGACAACGCTCCTCGCGGCATAGAACAAAGCGCGCTTCCCGCCTGTGCGCGGAGCTGTTTCGAAGGTCATGCGTACGAGCGCACCGCCCGGAGTGCTTCCGTCATGCAGCCAGGGGATGATGACCTCCACCGCAAGGAACGAGATGAGGCTACATCCTATGAGGAAGATGTCCCCGGTCTGAGCGGCATTCAAACCTGGTAACGTGAAGGACCGATCAGTGAACACCTCCCATGTCAAGGCGATGATAAGCCAAGGGAGGAGGGTGCAGAAGCCCATGATGAGCAGGTCCACCCAAAGGGCAACGCATCGGCGCACGAACCCGGGGCTGTTGGTCTTGGGCGGTGGCCCCGAGGGGACGGCCGGAAGGAAGCGGTCCAAGGCGCGGCCGCACCACCAGCCTGCTACCCCGCCGAGGGTATTGAAGATGATGTCATCTACATCGAATGTGCGGTAGGCGAAGGGGTAGAGGCCGAAGAAGCCCGTTAACTGCGCAGTCTCTATGAGGGTCGTGACCGCCAGCGAGAGGATGAAGGTCTTGCCCAAGCCCAGGCGCAAAAGGCGCTTCGCGATGAACCCCAAAGGCAGGAACAGGACGATATTGAAGAGAAGCTGCAGGGCCGCCTTGAGGCCATCTTTCGCTATGTCGGAGACGAAGGCGAAGGGGTTCAGTTGCGGGGCGATGCCATAGGTGATGCCCAAGCCCGTATCACCTGAAGGGAGGGGATAGAGCGTGAAGCATCCCAATCCTGACACGTAGAGCATGGAGAGGTAGGCGGCCGCGAAGGAAGAGAAGCGCAAGCGCCCGTCCCGATGGTAGAGATAGGCCAAGATGGGCAGGGTGAGCGAGAACGAGAGGAAGGGCCAGAGCAAAAGGGCAGCTTGGAAGTTGCTCGTGAATCCCGAAAGGAATGATCCGATGGCTCCCATGCCAGCCGCCCCTTTCTTCGTATCGATGCTGCCCATGAAGCGCGTTCATCCTAGCGCAGGCGCTCTTCGTCCGGGGCATTCCTAACAGGAATGTAAGATAAAAAGAAAGCGGCCATCCTGATCGGATGACCGCCTATGGATCAGCCCCGAAGGGCTCTTCGGTTCAGCTGGCTATTTCTTCTTCTTGTCTGCAATGCGTCTTTTTTCGCAGGGCATGGACCTAGAAGCGAAGAGGGTCCATTCTCTATTGCGCTGGATATCTAATAGCGGAAGTGAAATACAATAAGCTTCCGCTATTTTCATTTTACGGTAACCGCTCTATACTTCCATGAATGGAAGCGAGGTGCTTGGAGGAAAACGGTGTCCGGCTGGCCAGCTGTAAAATACGAGGATCTGCCTTGGAATAGGAGCGAGGACGATCTTGTCCTCATCTCAAAGAGCCAACGTCGAAAGATCGGTTCAACCTATAAAGCTGCGCTCTTGCCGAAGATCAGTGGCAGATCGTATGCCCCATCGAAGGAGATCAGCGAGCGCATTGCCGACACAAGATCCCGGTTGGCAAGATTCGACGAACGCCAGAAGACGCTGCCATTCCGTTTGCCGATGTTATTGCTCAGAAGCGAATCCGCCGCTAGTTCGCAGATAGAGAATCTGACGTCTAGCGCAAGGAACATCGCCTTCGCTGAACTGTCTCCCAAGGCTCCAAAGAATGCACGGATCATCGCTGGCAATATCTCCGCCATGAGGGAAGCGCTGGACATTGACGGCGATATCTCGATCTCCTCCATTTTGCATATTCACAGTGAGCTCCTTAGCGAGAGCGATCCGGATCATGCAGGGAGATTGAGAGAGGAGCAGGTCTGGATAGGAGGTTCGCCATTCAGTCCGCACGGTGCCTTGTATGTTCCTCCTGCATCAAAGCGAGTATCTGGTTATCTTGATGATCTTCTAGATTTTGCGAATTCCGATTCCGTGGACCCGATCATCAAGGTAGCGATCTTCCATGCCCAATTCGAAAGCATTCATCCCTTTGTGGATGGTAATGGAAGGACCGGTCGTGCGATGCTTCATAAGCTCTTGGATCGTGAAGGCCCTTTGGTCAATACCACAGCTCCGCTCTCCGCAGGTTTGCTTCATAACATAGATGGCTACATGAACGCCCTGAAGCTATACCAAAGTGGAGATCCTGAGCCTATGATCGTCCAGATGATATCAGCACTCGATCTTGCGATCGTCATCGGTGATCTGTCATCGAATAAGCTAGCCGGTGTGCTGAATGAGTGGTCGGATCTCATCACTGAGCGTGAGGGTTCTGGAATACGTGACCTACCTGCAGTTCTCGTCGAGCAACCGGTCGTTGATTCTATGTATGTTGCGAAGAGGCTTGGGGTGACGCGTCGATCGGCGACATCGATAATCAATCGCGCTTGCGAATATGGGGTTTTGCGCCCGATGGGAAATGCTAAAAGAGGGGATTTCTACCAATCGGACCAATTGCTCGATGTGATCGATGATATTTCCAGTATCTCAGGGATCAAAAGACTGTTTGGAGCAGCGGAGGCGTAGCTCACCTTTTTTGCGCTCGTTTTCCGCAACTGGAACGGTTATGGAAGGCCGTCATGAAGATCACGGAAGGTCATCGCGATCGTTGGCAGCTGTGAGGGTATGAGAAAAGCGGCCATCCTGATCGGATGACCGCCTATGGATCAGCCCCGAAGGGCTCTTCGGTTCAGCTGACTATTTCTTCTTCTTGTCCAGCATCTCGCGCACTTCGCCGCGGCCCTCATCATGGAAGCCCTTCTCGTCCGGGGCTAGACGCTCCAGGAGCTCTAGGAGCTCACCCATGTGCTCGCGCTCTTCGTCACGGATGTCAGAGAGGACCTTCTTGGCGTCTTCGTTATCCGTGGCCTGAACATGAGCATCGTATTCGTGGATAGCCTCAAGCTCACCTACGAGATCTTGACGGATGGCATTCACCAGTTCCTCGTCGGTCAGCTTGCGGGGGACTTCCATCACGAAGGGGTTGGACAGGATAGCCATGATCGCTCCTTTCTGTAGGGATAGTTGCCCAGCTTCCCAGGCTGAGCACCTGGACTGGTGCGTCTACTCTACGGGGAAAGGAGTGGCTCGACGCTCCGATCACCCTGATGCAATCGGGGTGTTTGCTGCCTGTTGACGTACGGGAATATGGCCTGACAGGAAAGGCGGGGTGGGTAAAGGAAGAAGGCAGAGAAGGTGACGATGGTGAGAGCGGTCCTCAGTCCGAAAGGGTCCGTTCGGCCGCCTGGACCACATGTTCGGCCAGCACGGCGGTCGTGACGCTTCCTACGCCACCCGGCACGGGCGTGAGAGCGCTCACGATGGACTCCGCCTCATCGAAAGCCACATCTCCCACGAGCTTCTGGGCCTCTTCGTCCCAGTTGATCCCCACATCCACCACTATCTGCCCAGGGCGCAAGGCATCCGCCCCGAGGGTACCTGCGTGACCGCAGGCAACCACGAGGATGTCAGCGGCGCGACAGGCCTCATCCAAGTTCCGTGTGCGGGTGTGGGTCATGCGCACGGTGGCGTTGCTGTTCAGCAGCATCATAGCTACCGGCTTGCCGATGACCAGGCTCCGACCCACCACGGTGACCTCCGCACCTTGGAGCTCGTATCCGTAGTGGTGCAAGAGCTTCAGGCAAGCATCTGCCGTGCAGGGCGGGAACCCCTTTTGCTGGTTGGCGAAGACGCCGTAGAGGGATGCTTCGGTGATCCCGTCCACATCCTTGGCCGGATCGAGGGCGTTGCAGGCGGCAGTTTCGTCCAGATGCTCTGGTAGGGGGCGGAACAGAAGGCAGCCATGGATGGCGGGATCAGCATTTACGCGGTCAAGGGCATTCATGAGGTCTTCCTGGGCGCAGTCCTCGGTCAAGAGGATCCGCTCCACCTCAAGCCCCAGTCCCTCGAAGCGCCTCTGGGCGCCTCGTTCATAGGATAGATCGTCTTCCCGTTGGCCTACGCGGATGATAGCGAGTTTCGGAGTGATGCCTGAACCCTTCAGGGCATCTATCCGCGGCACGAGCCCTTCGCTGATGGCATCCGCCACCGGTTTGCCTTTGAGCAGTTCAGCCATGGGATCCCTTCCTTTCTCTCAGGCGCGCAGGGAAGCCATCACGGCATCCACGATGGCCTGAGCACGCGGGCAGTATTCCCTGAGCATGCGGTCGCAGTCCTCATCTGCTGAGGCGGCGAAGGCGCGGTCCTTGAGCCCGGCGGTGTTGACGGCCACGTTCAGGGCGGCGGATTCCAGCGCTGCCCGTGCCAAAGCGGCACCGCACCCCACATCCGAGAGCAGCAGCTTCGAGCCCTTCTGCTCAAGCTCTTCCAAGAACTCTATCACCGAGCACGTCTCTTGCATCATGGCGAGAGGGCTTGTCAGCGCCGTCTTCGTGCACTGTTCCAGCGTTTCCTCCCGGGTGGGGTCGTCTTTGGGGATGCCGTAGGCCTGGGAGAGGGGGTAGAAGCAAGCGGCATCGGTATCCATCAGCTCCATCAGATGGATGCGTGCTCGGGTGCTCTCCTCAAGGATGTGCTGGATGTCCTCTTCGTAGGCGGCGTACTTCTTCTTGCCGGTGGTGAAGTTCGCCACCATGCTGCCAAGGGCTGCTGCCAGCGCGCCTGCATAGGCCGCTGCGGCGCCCCCTCCGGGTACGCTCTCTTTCGATGCCAGCGCCGATGCAAGATCGGTGCAGGTCCATTCCGTCATCGTCTCCGTCATGGGTACCTCCTCAGGCGGTGGCGCAACAGGTATATCCCTCATGCCATGCATCATAGCGAACCCCCTTCTGACCTCAGCGGCCGATCAGTAGAATTGTTGTTGACTATCTGTTTTGTACTCGTTGAAAAGGGAAAGCGAGCTCCGGTTAGGTATAGTGATCCTGGAGCATTATGGCAGTTATGAGACGAGGAGGAATATGCTGGAGATGCTCGAAGATAACGCGTTGATCCTGTGCGCTATCTTGAGCGTAGCCGTTGCCTGCATCCTCTTGATGGCAACCATATCCGTGCTTCGGCGCATCAAGCGTCTGCAGCCGCGAAGAACTGCTTCTGCAGTTGCAGGCTCTCCGGCTTTGCAAGCGGTCCAAGATGCTCCTTTCGCTGCGTTGCTCACCATCGACCCTTCCCAGCGGTGCGTCTGTGCGGTTTCGGGTCCCTTCGAGGCCCTGACGGGTATCCCTGCACAGCAGATCCTCTCTGATGCCTACAGCTTGGATGGCTGCTTTCATAAGGATACGCGGCGGAATCTGAGAGAGGCCTTCGACCTCTGGGACCGACGCAGCCTCTTGCAGATCCGCTGTGATATAGAGAATGCCCAGACAAAGCTCGTGCGCCACTGCTCGTTCAAGGTGTGGCCGAGTGATACATCGGGGCTTTGGGTGGCGGAGCTGCGGGACATCACAGAGGTGGCGGATCTGATAGAGGGCTTGGAGCGCAAGGCCGAAGAGGCTGAGGCAAGCGAGAAGGCCAAGCTGCGGTTCCTATCCGACATGAGCCATGAGATCCGTACGCCCATGAACGGCATCATGGGCACGCTGGCGCTGGCTCAGATCCATGCGGACGAGCCGGATGCCACGCGAGAATACCTCCATCAAGCCGATGATCTCACTCAATACCTTCTCTCCATCATCAACAACGTGCTGGATATCTCCAAGATCGAGAATGGGAAGATGGAGCTGGAAGACCGCTGCTTCAGCCTGAACGACCTGCTGAAGCGCGAGCGTGGCCTCTTCGCTGAATCTACGAAGACCAAGGGCATCCAGTACACCGTAGAAGGGGATGACCTGGAGGATCCTTATGTGGTGGGTGACGAGCTCAGGCTGGCGCAGGTCATCACGAATCTGGTCTCCAATGCTCAGAAGTTCACTCCTGCGGACGGTTCCATCACCGTGAGCTTGCTCCATGTCCAGTCCACCGAGGATCACCTGCATTTCGTCATCCGCGTGGCGGATACGGGCAAGGGCATGAACAAGGAATTCCTGAAGACCATCTTCGACCCGTTCTCCCAGGAATCTTCAAGCACGTCGCGCCAGTTCGGCGGCACGGGCCTCGGGATGGCCATCTCGGATCAGATCGTGCGTCTCATGGGCGGTTATATCGTGGTGGAATCCGAGTTGGGGCAGGGCACCACCTTCGAGATATACCTGGGGCTTCCCGTGGCCGATGAAGCGCAGATAGCGGACTACCAGGCCGAACAGCAGTCAGTGGTAGTGGATTCTCAGGCGGCTGATGCTGCTGAGAAGCTCTTCCGCCTTGAGGGCAGCACCATCCTCATGGCCGAGGACAATATGCTCAACGCCGGCATCGCAGAGGAGATGCTCCTGGAGATGGGCGTTGCTACGGTGGATCATGCGCTGGACGGGCAGATAGCCTGCGACCTCTTCGCTGCGAGCGAAGCGGGCACCTACTCCATCATCCTCATGGACATCCAGATGCCGAATATGAACGGACGCGAGGCGGCCCAAACCATCCGCGCCATGGACCATCCGGACGCCCAGAGCATTCCCATCATCGCCCTTTCAGCGGATGCCTACGTGGAAGACAAGCGGGCCTCCCGCAAGGCGGGCATGAACGGGCACATCTCCAAGCCTATCGTCTATGAGACCCTAGAGGCTCAGATCTGCGCTGAGCTGGCCTCGCCGGGCCCGGGGGTGGAATGATGAAGGGCAAGCTCCCCATCTCCTTCCCCGCGCTTTCGATAGGGAAGCTAGCTGCTGTGGCGCTCTGCGTCGTGGCCGTTGGCACCACCGTTGCTACCTGGCAAGGCGGAGCGCTCTTCGGTGCTGATTTCTCCTGGACGAATAGCTCCTACGCCATCCAGCAGGCTTATGACTCCACGGCGTTCCAGGTAGAAGAGGATGCTGAATCCGACAACCCGGTCTCCCAGGATGATCCAGCGGAGGAGAAGGCGGCTGATCCGGGTCTCTCCGCTTCTAACGCCTCCGGTGGCAATGCCCCGCTCTCCGGGACGGTGGTCCCTTCTGAGGAAGAAGTGGTCATCGGCAGCGGGGGCACCGCTTCTGGTGGCAACCCCTCTCAAGGCGAAGGGCCTTCAGGCCCTGGTCCTGATCCTGGGCCAGGACCCGGGCCGGGACCTGAGGGGCCAACGAAGCCTGACCCGGAGGTTCCCGAAGAGATCCCGGAGATAATCGATCCAGGTAACCGGTTCGAGGAGATGACAGACCCATCCCTTGATTACGTTGACACGAAGCCGCGCTACACCGTGGAGGAGGTCCATCTCGCGGGACGGGGTAAGACCGTTGTCCGTGATGCGACCTTGGCACCGGAAGCGAATCGGGTCCTGTTGAACGAGGTGGCGCCATACCTGAGCGGGTATTTCGTCATCCGCAAGGAGGGATCAGCGCAAACCGAACGTCTTGAGCTGAAGTCGGAAGATTTCCGTTTCAATGCTGATGAGGCAACGCGATCCCGGCCGTCCTCGAAGGGCCCATTCCAGATCCAGATCTCCTATAGGGACAGCGGCGAGACGGGCGTCACTCAAATCGGGATGGATGTCACCTGCGATGCCTACGAGCATCGGGCGGATTTCACCGTTACGAATGCCGTTGGCGCGCAGATCACCAAATCCACCCATTTCAATGGCACGCAGTTGAGCATCCCCGCTGAGGCTTGGGAGCTGGCACTCCGAGAACTGAAGGAGCCTGACGGCACGGTATCATCGCTCTTCCTTGGATGGGAGTACGACGGACGGGTGGCGATAGATGTTCTGACCGTTGGTGCTGATGTCGTGGCGTTCAAGGTCACAGCGAAGGGGACAGCGCCCGTGCCCGCTGGCCTGCGAGTGGAAGCCCATGAGACGGCGCAGGTGCTCACTGATATCGATCCGGCAACCCCGGCTATCTCGGGGGGCTGCCTCATCGTCCCCGAGGGTGTGAATGCCATCTCCCTTGCTGCTATGAAGCCGAATGGATCGGTCACTACGATCCGCTTGCCAAGCACCATCACGGATGTGGATATCCCGTCCGTGCTACGTGCATTCCCTAATCTGAGCACGTGGGAGGTTGAGGGTGCGAACCCGTATTTCGAGGCCACGAACAGCGGTTATCTGGCATCCAAGGCTCCGGACGGAGGATGCACGATCGTCTCCATCCCACCCAGCTCTCCCTCGGCCAAGACCATGGCCGTCACCGTTGATGAGGGTGTCGTCGGCTTCGGGCCGGATGCCTTCGAGGGCATCGCGTGGGACCCGTGGGGGTTGCGCCTCGTTTTCGGTGGCGATGCGGTAGAGATCCAGGATTGGGCTTCGTTGCCAGCTGAGGTTGAGGTCGTCGCACCCAGCTCCATCAATGATCAGGCCTACTGTCGTTACCTGTCCCTCTTCTCCCAGAACCGTCCTGACCTGTTGATGGCGGAGCCTGTGCGCTTCTGGCGGCAGGATGGCATCTACGCCACGGGCATAGATGATGACGGCGGAGCAGTCTATTTCCTCCGCGATCACGGTGCAGAGCTGGCGTACATCCCCGATGTTGCCGTCAGCTCCTATCGGATCCCGGCGCTGGCATCGAGGGTCCTCACCACCGCTTTCATCGATTGCACGGCGCTCACCAATATCACGATCCCCTCTACGGTGAGCTCGATCGAGGCTGGTGCCCTTACGGCTTCGGGCCTCCATAGCATCATCCTCGAAGCGCCGGATGCGATCGCGATCGAAGCGGGGCAGAAGCTCTTTTCTGATCGTGCATCCTATGCAGATGATTTCACGCTCTACCTTGCATGCGAAGCAGGCAGTGCGGCCCATGGCCAATGGCTTGACCAGTTGGCATCCTGCTGGGGTTCTCGCGACGAAGCGGCCGCCCATATCGTATGCATCGGGGCAGATGAGGGGAACCTTGAGACCGACGAAGGCAACGGCGCTGTTTACAAGCAGGATGGAGGGACCCTGACGTTGCTGTCGGTGCCCCAGGGGGTGTCGGTGCTCACGGTCAAGGAGGGCACGACGGCTATCGCGGCGGATGCGGTGCGCGGCCTGCCTGATCTGAGGGCTCTCATCCTCCCCGAAAGCGTGACGGATATTCCCTCCGATGCGTTCGCAGGATGCGCGAAGCTGGAAGCGGTGATCTTCCCGGATGCGCTGGCCGCAGGCGCTGGGCTCTCGGCGTGGGCGGCAGAGGTCGGCTTGACCACGGCCGACGGCTGCTCTTCTCTCGGGCTCATAGGGGCTTCATCTGAACACCAATGGGATGGCGTGGGGGTCTTCTACCGCCGTGTCACCCAAGGGCTTGAAGCGGTATACGCGCTCAAGAAGGCCGGTGACCTCTTTCCTGATGGGATCATCACCCTTCTTTCCGGTACGACCTCTCTTGCTCCGGAGCTGTTCGCTGGGGATGCTACGGTGTGTAGCATTGCTGGGGAAAGGTCGGTGACACAGGTTGGTGCGCGGGCTTTCGAGGGCTGCACTGCTCTGAGGAACGTTGCTGTGCTCGGATCTGTGCGCTCCATAGGCGCTGCTGCGTTCGCTCGCTCGGGCGTGGAGGGTTCGATCACCCTGCGCGGTGTGGGGCTCGTGATGGATGCGTCGGCCTTTGAGGATTGTGCACGCCTCGGCGAGGTCTCATTCTCGGGGACCATCTCCTCCCTTGGGGCGCGAGCGTTCCAAGGCTGCTCGTCCCTGACACGGGTGGTCTTCGCTGATGACTTGGCTGACCTTGCAGTTATGGGCACCTCCGTCTTCGCAGATTGCTCCCAGCTCTCGGAGGTGTCCTTCTCGGCGGGCGTGCGCACCATCGCCGATGACGCATTTGCGGGATGCGGGGGACTGCGTACCCTGCGCTTCCCAGAGACGGGTTCCCGGATCACCTCCATCGGCGAGCGCGCTTTCTCTGGATGCGTGAAACTGGAAACACTCACCCTCCACCGGCTGACCATGCTCCAGACGATCGGTGCGGATGCGTTCTCCTGCGCGGCCTCCACCACGCGAGCCGCCTCTGACGGTTCTGTGGGGGGCGCTCTCAAGGGGAGCATCTACTTCCCGCCCACGCTGGTCTCCATTGGCGATGGAGCGTTCGCGGATCAGCGCTCGCTCGAGAAGATCTATCTGCATGGGGATGTCTCCTCCCTGAAGACCATCGGTGCCGGTGCGTTCCAGGGCTGTGCCAGCTTATATTCCGTTGCGCTCAATGAGGCCACCTCTGGTCTTGTCATCGGCGCCTCCGCCTTCGCCGGGGATCCCAAGCTCTCTTCGGTGATATTGCCGAAGTCGCTCATCTCGGTGGGGCAGCGCGCCTTCGCCCAATGCACGAGCCTTGCGTCTCTGAGCCTGAAGGGCGCTGCTGGTGATCCTTGTGCGTGGTCGGCGGTGGGGAGCGAGGCGTTCTACGGCTGCGAGCAGCTTCAATCCCTTGATCTGTCCTCTACTACTCTCAAGACGATCCCTACCCGCGCCTTCGCGGGCTGTACGGCGCTCTCGATGGTCATCCTTCCGGCGACGATCGTGCAGATCGGGGAGGGGGCATTCTCGGGCTGTGCGGCTCTCATGCTCCTGAATATCCTCGCTGAGGAGCCGCCGACGATAGCGCAGGATGCGTTCGAGGGTTGCGATAGGGCCCAGCTGATCGTCCAGGTGCCGCGCTCCGAGGGCGATCAGATCCTGCATCGGTACCAGACGGATGCCACGTGGCTGGCTGTCGTAGGAGGCTCTTCCGAGCAGATCACAACGCCGGACGTGAGCGGTGCCATCCATATGGGTGCCGGTGAGTACCGGCGCGTTGGTGCGGGCTATGCGCTCGTGCGCGTTGACCCCGCCAAGGTGACATCTGGCTTCGCACCGGCGGCAGGTACGGTGCGCATCGAGAAGGGTGCGTTCAAGGATTGCCGCAACCTCCTCACCGTGGTGGTGCCCGCATCGGTCAGCTCGGTGGCCGAAGGCGCCTTCGCTGGCTGTTCCGCTCTGGAGAACCTCGTCTTCCAGGGGGACCGGCCTCCCGCTTTCGAAGGGGATCTCTTCGCAGGAGAGGCGGTTCAGGATATCTTCCGTCTCTATGTCATCAATGTGAACCATGCGCCGAATCATTTCGGCAGCCTGGTGAGCCTGGTGCGATTCAAGCTCGTGGCAGGGGGCAACGCCTTCGCCATCGAACCGAACACCGGAGCGCTCTATACTACCTACGATGTTGCCACAACGCCGGTGACTGATGTGCTCCTCCGCGTGCCCCGCGCCGCCACGGGTGAGCTTGGATCGGTGGCCGACACGCAGTTCGTTGCTGATTCCGCAGCGGAGGGGTGTCGCGGCCTGACTCGTGTGACGCTGCCGAACAGCGTGAAGTCCATCGGTGCTGCGGCATTCAAGGACAGCGGCATCACCGTTTTCTCGGGGGCGGGTGAGCTGACCCAGATCGGCCAAAGCGCGTTCGAAGGGTGCACGGCTCTGACTCAAGCGTGGTTCTTCGGCGGCAGTACGAACAACAATGTCTATTTGCCGGAATCGCTCCGGCGTATAGGCCCGTTCGCATTCAAGGGCTGCACCTCTATCAAGACGTTCCAAATGAACGGACAAGTGGAGGAGATCCCTGAAGGGATGCTGGCGAATTGCACGAGCCTCACCCAGATGAGCGGTGGGGCCAAGTCGATCTTGCACTTCAAGCGGTTCGGCAAGGACTTGTTCGCGGGGTGCACCGCCATGACTACCACCGGAGCTTCGCTCACGGCGTTCTCCAGTCTGGAGGAGATCGGTGAAGGGGCCTATCGGGGATGCCGCAATCTTTCGCTGGCGGTGTTCCCGGCTTCGCTGCAACGGATCGGCCAAGGGGCGTTCAGCGGATGCGATAGCGTCGAGTTCGTCGTCTTCAACGGAGCATCCCCGGTCTCTGTGACAGGGAGCGGGCTGCCCGACGTATGGCGCTCAGGGCTCGTCCCTGTGTTCGTGCCACAGGATGAGGGAGGCGGCATGGGTATCGCCCAGGCCTATGAGGCTGCCTGGGGGTCAGATGCGCCGTCTGCTGGTGTGGGCGCGGTAGCGAGGTCCTACCGCACTGCCAGCGGGAACCTCTACGCTGAGCTTGAGGTGCATGACAGCAAGAACATCGACATGGTGTTCCTGAGCACGACGACCCAGGCCTGTTCGGGTGGTAACTTGAGGGTATTCTCCCATAGCAGCTATTTTTGGAAGACCCTGTACATCAACAAAGGCGCGCTCAAGGGGAAGGCCTACGTGAAGCGGTTCTGGGCTGGTCCGAATTGCGTGGGCATCCCTGCGCGTCCGGGTATCGGAGATGGTGCCTTCGACGGTACGGGAGGCGCCCAGGGCTTGACGCTCGATCTGTCTGAGATGAGCGAGGTGCCCTTCGTGGGTGACCATATCTTCGGTGCTCAAGCACCCTTGGGTACGCGCATCATCGTGAAGGATGAGAAGATGGCCGAGGAGATGAGTGCCACGACGGACTCCGGGCGCCTTGGTTCCAAGCTCCTTGAGGATTACGGCCTGCGTCTCGTTCGCGATGAGTCCATCACCAGTGAGGTGGCGCTCAAACTGGTGGATGCAGCAACGGTGACTGCGAACGACGCGGATACCGAAGAGGTAGAAGAGGGTATGCTGGGAGATGTGCATGGTGAAGATCCCGGGAGTGCTCCTGAGGGCACAGAGGGGATCGTTGATGAAGGTGTCATAGGACCGGACGGCCCTGACGGCCCTGACGGATCCGACGATGGCGATGGTGACCTATCAGATGCCACCGAACCTGCCGAACCGGGAAGCGCAACAGATGCGCTCGGAGATAATGAAGGACGAACGGGAGCATCGCTGGAACCGATGCTGGTGGCAGCGCTCTTAGAGCTCACAGAAGAGGAACGACCATGATAATCCGAAAGAGCGACCAGATCATCCAAGAGGTCGGCAAGGCCATCATCGGCAAGGATGAGATCATCCGCAAGGTGCTCATGGCCATGTATGCCAACGGGCATGTCCTCTTGGAGGATTCTCCAGGCGTGGGCAAGACCACGCTGGCCTTGGCATTCTCTCGGGCGCTGGGCTTTGAATACCGACGCATCCAATTCACCCCTGACACCATGCCCGCTGATATCACCGGCTTCTCCATGTTCAATAAGCAAACGGGCAACTTCGAATACCGTCCGGGCGCGGTCAACTGCAATCTGTTGTTAGGGGATGAGATCAACCGCACCTCCGCCAAGACCCAGGCGGCCCTGCTGGAGGTCATGGAGGAGCGGTCTGTCACGGTGGACGGTGTCACCCATGATCTTCCTGAGCCCTTCATCGTCATAGCCACTCAGAACCCCTTAGGTTCAGTGGGAACCCAACAGCTGCCTGACTCTCAGCTGGACCGCTTCATCGTGAGGCTTTCCATCGGCTACCCCTCCCATGACCTGCAAGTGGCCATGATCCGCGAATCATTGGAGGCGAAGCCCTTGGACAGCGTCCAGGAAGTGGCTAGCCGAGAGGATATCATCACCATCCAGCGCTATCTGGCGAACATCCGCGTATCCGAGGAGCTCATGGATTATGCCACGGCTCTTTGCGAAGCCACGCGCACGGCACCCTTGGTGCAGCTGGGCGTGAGCCCCCGTGGCGTGCTGGCTCTGGTGCGCATGGCCCGGGCATCAGCTATCTTAGGGGAGCGGGATTACGTCATTCCTGAGGATATCCGCGATGTCTACAAAGACGTGTGCGCCCATCGTCTCATCCTGCGTTCCCAGGCTCGCATCGAAGGGATCAGTGCAGAGGAGATCCTCGATGAGCTCCTGGAAACGGTTCCGGCTCCGGCATTGGGCCAGCGGGCCCAGCGTCGGTGATCCTTCTGACCTGGAACGCCTGACGGGTAGGGCGGCCACGTCATGAGGTCGAATCGGATCCTCTATATCTTGGCGCTGGGCATAGCTGTGCTCGTCTTCGTTTGGACAGGTTCGCTCTATGCCCTGGCCGTTGTCTTGTTCTTCATCCTGTTGGGGTTGCTCTTGGGTCTTGGCGTCCTCATCACGCGCTGGTGCACGGAGGTGAGCATCGGTATTCCCGTATCCTTCGCAGTGGGAAGCGATGCCGCCATCACGCTGTCCATAAGCAAGGGGATCCCTTTCAGTGCGGCGCTCATCACCTTCGATATCGCCTGCATGAGCGCTCCCTTTCGCTCGACTGAGCAGCATCTTGCTTCAGTGGCTCTGAATACCCGGGGGCGCCGGGAGGTGCAGATCCCCCTTGATGCCGATCGCTACGGCCGGACAGAGGTGCTCGTAGAGCGTTGTTGGTGCGAGGATCCCTTGGGACTCTTTCGCTACCCTCTGCCCTGGTCGAAGTATCAGAGCTGTGTGGTCTACCCGGCACGCTATGGGCTGGCTACCAATGTGAAGCACATCCCGCTCTCTCGGGCGTTCGGCACCACCTACGATGAATCCCGGAGCGGCTCTGATGTGGACGAGGTGTTCGACATCCGAGAATTCCAGGCGGGGGATCACCTGGCATCGGTGCACTGGAAGCTGACATCGAAATTCGACGTGATGATGTCGAGGCAGTTCTCGCTCCCAGTGGATTTCGAGCTCATCGTGGTCAGCCTGGGTGCCCTTGAGGATGATGAGGGGAATGCGCTTTCGGTGGAGCTGCTCAATGGAGTGGCTTCGGTGGGCGAGGCCATCTCATCTGACCTTCTCCGGCAGGGGCTTTCCCATAATTACGCACTGCCCGTCAAAGGAGAGTTCGTCAGCGTGATGGTGGATGGACTGGAGGCCATGAGCGCCACGTCTGAGCTCTTGCTGGGCGCACCGCTCTCGGAGCGCTACGGAGATGCGGTGGCATGCTTGCTCTCCTCGGAGGTCTCTGCTCGGTTCACGAAATGCATCTTGGTGAGCGCTATCTATGACGAGCGCCTTTGGACGCAGCTTGCCCTGGAGATGGACCTGAGCGTGGTGCTGGTGGTCCGCGGGACAGGAGTGCAAGAGGTGAACGGGAACTACGACTTGGTAGTGGTGGATACGGAGGATGCGAACGACCGTGAGCGCTGCATCACCCTATAAGCGGGAGGACGCCCGAGCGTCAGGGAAGCCGAGGTCCGCTGCAGGGCCTGAGGCCCTTGTGGGCTTCTCGCGCCTGCGCGTGCCCATCCTCTTCGCGAGCGCTCTGCTGTCCGCTGCCCTTGCATTCCAGCTGGCGCTCTTCGGGGTGCCTCTCGGCGCTCTTGGGGGAGCTATAGTGCTGGGTGCTCTCGGTGGTCTGTTGGCTGCCTTGTTCTTCCGGGAGTCTGTTGCTGCCCAACGGGTGCTCATCGGCCTGCTCGTAGGGGTGGCGGCTTCGTTCATCTTGGGAGCCCGTGCCGTGTTGGGTGCCTGGGCTCAGGTGGCCAATGGCTTCATCGTGGCCTGGGATGTCATGACCCAAGGCTACGTGCTTCCCTTCCGCATCGATGCAGGTTTGGGGATCGCGGAGGTGGGTGCCGTAGCGCTTTGCTTCGCAGCGGTAGCCTCCCTTCTGGTTTGGATGTTCTTGCGTCTCCAGAAGAGCGCGTTGGTGCTGGGGGTGTGCACCTTCCTGGCGCTGGCGACCGTCTTCGCTGGGGTTGCTTCGTTCTTATCCCTGGGGCTCACCTTGGGAGGCGGGACGCTTCTGGCGTCCCTGCTGGCGATGGTGAAGAAGCAGACGAGCGCCGTGAGCCGCCTGTCTGTTCGGGGGTTCCTTGCCATGGTCCCCCCGCTCGTCGCGGCTTTGCTCTTAGCGCTGGGCTTGGGTTGTGCGGTGGCCCGTACCGTGGGGGATCAGCCTGCCGCCGCAGGGGTGCGGGCTGGCATCTTGCAAGCCTGGGATGAGATGCGGTTCGGTTCTGACACGCTACCGGAAGGGCATTTCGCGAAGGCCTATCAGATGAACCGGGTAGGGGAAGGTGCGGCAATACCGCGCTTGGAAGCCACCTTCAGCTCTGCGGAAGCAGTGGAGCAGTCCTATTTCCGGGGGTTCGTGGGATCGTCCTATACGGGCGTTGCCTTCGACGAGCCGTCATTCGCCGTCTACGATGGGCAGTGGAACGGCCTCTTCGGCTGGATGGAAGGGGCGGGTTTCTCTCCGCTGCTCCAGAGTGCCCAGTATGCCCAGATGAATTGCGCCGTGGTGGGGCAGCAGCTACCTACCGCGACGATCACCTTGCAGGCTGAGCAGGCGAACAGACGCTATGGCTATGCTCCTTACCAGACGCTCCAAGATCCTTCCGCCCGGCCATTGCTGGATCTGTCTCTGCAACCGGAAGGGTTCTTCGGGCTTGGGGAGAGCTCGTTGACCACCGTACCGGAGTCTCAGGCAACGGAGCTCTTCTCTCCAGCCGCTTGGGTGTCTACCCCGTCAGAGGGAGGGGAGGGTGCCGAAGGGCAGTTCCTCCAGGCCGAGCGGGCTTACCGGTCTTTCGTCTATGACACCTATCTTGAAGGGTCCGAGAGCAGCAGGAGCGCCATCCAGCGGTTCTTCTTCTCGGGGGAAGGGTGGGACCCGGCCACGAAGGATCTCTATAGCATCGCCACGCGCATTCGCAGCATGCTGGAATCCCACTGTGCCTACACCAGCGATCCTGCTCCGTTCCAGCCCTCTGCCAACGCTGATTATGTGACCTGGTTCTTGGAGACTGAGAAGCAGGGGAATGCCTCGGCGTTCGCGGCAACGGCGGTGCTCGCCTTCCGGGAGGCAGGTGTGCCTGCACGGTATGTGGAGGGATATCTTCTGAGCCAGGCGAATGTGGATGCGCTCAAAGAGGCGGGGCAGGCGACAGCGCAGATGACGGCGCGGGATGCCCATGCTTGGGTAGAGGTCTACATAGACGGTGTGGGTTGGACGCCGCTGGAGATGACCCCGGGCTTCTATGACAAGACCTACGCCGCCGAGCAGACCATCGAGATATCCAAGGAAGTGGCAGGGGACGGGAGCGAAAGCGAGCTTTCAGGTAGTTTGGATCGCTCTTGGGATGACTGGATCCCTGAGGAGCTGCGGCCCTTCGCCTGGATCGGGCTGCTCTTGCTGCTGGTCATCATCGCGCTTGTGGGGTATGGGGTCGTGGAGCTCCAGCGGTTCCTGCGGGTGCGTCGGCGGGAACGGCATTTCGCGAAGGCGGTCGAGCGGGCAGCTGCTTCGGTTGGCAGCGCGACATTGGGGCTTACGGACGTGGGGGAGACCCAGGTGTCGGCCTTGCTCTTCGCGCGGCTCCAGCGGGCTTTGCGCTTCGCTCCCGTGGTCTTTGATGAGGCGCGGCCAGGGGGCTACGAAGAAGCCTTCAGCCAGGGGGACTTAGGTGTGACCCCAACGGAGTACCGGCGCATGGTAGAGCTCATAGAGCGGGAGCGGTTCGGTGGCGTTGCGCTGAATGCCCACGAGGCAGCGCTCATCCAGGACATCATCTGTCGCATAGAGGCAGCGCTCTGGCGCGCGGCTCCGCGCAGGCAGCACCTCAGCATGCGCTACCGCTATCTTTTCGAGTTGCCGCTCTAGGGGCGAAGGGCCTGCGGGCCCCTCCATGGGGCATCTTGAGCTACCACTCCTCCAGGGGATGATACTGAACGAGGCTGATGCTCTCCGGCGTCATGGCGAAGTCTGCCTGCCAAAGCTCTACGCCTGCATCGTGGCAGCTCTGCACCGTTTCCATGACCTCTTCGTAGGTGGTGCCATGGTAGTAGCGGAAGCCGAAGTTCTCATAGTAGAGGCAATAGAGGATGACGGCACGGTCGTGGTCTTCCAAGGATGCGGCCAGGTCTCGCAGATGGCGCAGCACGCGATCAGTGGAGCTGAAGGGCTTTTCGGGGAGGCGTGCCACGTGAGCGGGGATGTCTGTTTGGATCTGCACCATCGGCGTCTTCGCCTCTAGGTAGAGCTGGTCGTTGATGAGGAAATCCAGGCGAGAAGCCCCCAGCTTCACTTCGCGCTTGACCTGATCTACCGGGCCCGTGATGGCATCGAACGCTCCTTGCTTCAGGAAGTGCTCCACGTAGCGGTTCGAGGCGGTTTGGTTCATGCCGATCCATCGCTTTTGGGGTGCGTCTGGCTGATCGAGGGAGAAGGCTTCCACGGTGAGCGGCATCTTGCGCTTGGGGTTGTGGCTATCCGATACCAAGCAAGGACGGCCGGTCAGATCAAGATCGCCGATTCGGGTGACCACCGGACAGTGACAGCGCATGGTCATTCCGTCCAAGGCTACGTCCATGATGAACCGATTCGGCCGTTCCAGGATGATGCCTTCACGCAGGGGTTCGGGGAATACGTAGGGTTCGGATGCTATGCGGGGCTCAGCCATGGAAGAGGGCGGTCAGGAAGGCGGTGGCGGCAAGGAAGACGCCCGGTACGTTCGCAATGACGATAGGCCAATCCTTCTTCTTCGGCAGAAGACCATAGGCTGACCACATGATGCAGTTGAGCATGGCGGCGAAGGGCTGGATGGGGTTGCCGGGGTGTCCGGCAAGATTGTCCGAGATCTGGGGGATGTAGGCTACGTACATGACCACAGCGAGGACCGAGGCTGTATAGCCGATGATGCGGACGGCTGCGTTGCGCAGGTGCGGATGCTCTTTCGTCGTCGTGTTCTTATCAGCCATATCGAACCCTGTCGTCGTTGCTTGCGTTTCGCCTATCCTAGGGCACCTTCCAGCTTGCCCTTCTGGGTCTTCCTGAACTGAAACCTCACCGTAGGGCGGTAATGAGCATTTCCAGAGATGCGTCATGGTTCGTGATCGGTGATAACGCGAAGAAGGTCTTGATGGGAGGGATGGGAATAAAATGATATCATTGATATCAAATATATCATCGATATCGTTCGAAGGAGGGCCCAGTGCCTACCTTGCTTGTAAGGGAGTTGAGTGAAGAGACCAAAAGAGCTCTTGCCATCAATGCGGCCAAGCATGGAAGGAGTCAGCAAGCTGAGGCGCGCGCCATCCTTGAAGAAGCGCTTGCCCCGGAGTCAGAGAGCTGGGTGGATATGCTTCGTCGTGAGGCCCAAGAGGTCGGCGGTATGGATATCCCGCTTTCGCAAAGGCATGTTCCGCGCGTGACCGGAGTGCTGATCTGATATGGCATACCTTGTGGATACCAACGTCATCTCAGAGGTATGCAAGAAAGAACCAGCGCTGCATGTTATGGAATGGCTGCAACGGCATGCCGATGAGCTGTATCTTTCGGTCATCTCCATAGAGGAGATGCGCTTCGGTGAGCTCATGATGCCTATGGGTAAACGCCGGGCGAAGCTCGGGCAGATGATATCGGCTCTGGTAGAGAGGTATGTCCCGAAGACGCTCTCTTTCGATGCTCGGTGCGCTGAACAGTGCGCCGTCTTCCATGAGCAGGCTGTATCTGCAGGGCGCTCACCTGCTATCGAGGATTTGATGATCGCTTCTATCGCGGATGTCAATGGTCTTATCGTTGCTACGAGGAATACCAGAGACTTCGATTATCTGGATGTACCGCTCGTGGATCCATTCGGCTGAGGTCGTGGGGCTTATAGGGATATAGGCAGAAAAGCGTGCCTTCCGATATCTCTCGTTGCATCCGCTGGTTGTTCGCGCACTCTGTGGTTTTCGGAGACAATGGATCTTTGCCACTTGATCCAAGCTAAGGATAAGATGTGCTCTAATGTCATCCACGCATACCTGATAGGAGGCCAGCATGACCTACGGAACGCCCGAGATACACCCCTCCGCCAAGATAGCGGCGAATGCCACGGTCGTGGGAGACGTGCACATCGCTCAGGATGTCACAGTGCTCTACGGCGCAACGCTGCGGGGAGATATGGGCGGCCATGTTTATGTTGGCGCACGTACCAACATCCAGGAGCTCGTGTGCTTGCACGTGCCCATCAACGGTGACGTGGTGGTTGGCGAAGAGGTATCCGTGGGCCATGGCGCTATCCTCCATGGATGCACGATCGGAGATGGGTCGCTCGTGGGCATGGGTGCTATCGTGTTGGACGGAGCGAAGATCGGGCGCAACTGCCTCATTGGAGCAGGGGCGTTGGTAACGGGGAAGATGGATGCACCTGACGGCGTTCTGATCATGGGCTCACCGGCGAAGATCGTCCGAGAGCTCACAGAGGATGAACTGGAGAGCCTTCGCGTGAATTGCGAAGAGTACGTAGGCATCGGCCGTACCTTGGCCGAAGAAGGGCTGCTCTAGCTCTGCGTCTGAAGCCGCAACGTGAGGAGGGGACGTCCCGTTGCCTCACAGGAAGAGAGGTTGTCATGTACGCGTATCACGGGAAAGCCATACAGGGGCTGAGCATCGCGAACATCGTCATCAGCGGCCTGGGCTTGCTGCTCGGGCTGTTGGGGTTCTTGGCGGTGGGGCTCGGCATCGCCATCGTTGCTGATGGCAGCGACCCCTTCGACCTGTTTGTGGGAGCTGCCTGGTGGGGGTCTCTCCTGGCCGTAGCCATGGTCGCTGTCGTCCCTGGGTTGGTGGCAGGGATCCTGGGCGTGCGCAATGCTCGCACACCTGCAAAGCTCACGACGGTCATGGTGTGGAGCATCGTGGGAGCTGCAGTCTATATCGTTGGCATGGGTCTTTTGGGAATCGTGCTTGCCATACCCTGCGTCCTGGTTGCGGTCTTCTCCTATCAAGACAAGAAGGCCTATACATCGGGGGCTCCCTCGGTTTGAGCGCAGCTGCTACCCTGTCTGGAAATGCCATCGGTCCCGCAAGGGATCTAGGATAAGGAGCCACTATGTTGCACGAGATCACTGACGAGACGTTCGAGCAAGAGGTTGCAGCCTCGGATATCCCCTGTGTCATCCTATTCACCAGCGGATGGTGCACCTTCTGTGATGAGATGGCTCCGGTGCTGGAAGGGTTGTCTGAACAGCTGGAGGGGCAGGTGAAGTGCTGCATCGTGAACATAGATGAGCAGAAGGCCCTGCGCATCAAGTTCGCCGTAGCAGCGCTTCCCTATGTGGTCTGGGTGCAAGATAGGATGAAGTCCCCCTTGTTCGATTGCATCGTCCCAGCAGCCAAGCTGGAAGAGCGCATCCGCTTCATGTTAGATAACGGCGAAGCGCCCACTACGCGGCCGCTCTAGGGAATCTTTCGGTACTGCATTGGAATGAGATCGTTTTGTGCGTCATTCGCGTGCGGTACATGATAGAGATGTGCCAGTATTAGAGCATTAAGATATGTACCAGTATTGACACATTATACTAATGTATTAGTATTGGTGCATCGACAGGGCCGTCGCTGGCAAGGAGCACCATGAAGGAGATACACACGCCTCGACAGATAGGCGCAACGATCCAGGAAGCGCGTAAGCGCAAAGGGCTGACCCAGCAACAGCTGGCGGATTCGGCGGGGGTATCCAGAGGCTTTGTCAACAGATTGGAGAAGGGTGCGTCCGCTGCAGTGTATCCTGATAAGCTGTTCGCAGTGCTTTCGTCCTTGAATATCCGCATGATGTTGGACGACACGGCTGAAGAAGATGATCCTTCCGCGTATGAAGCAGCCTGTTCAGGAACGAATCAGCCTCTGAGCGCGGTTGCCGTGGCATTGGGTGATCTATATGGATCACCTGCGCATGGGGCGGGAGCATCTTCGAAGCAGATGTCGGCATCGGTGGTAGCTAGATCGCTTGGCGAAACCGTTGCCTCTGCATTGGACGCCAGCCAAGCGAACATAAGCCTGCTGGACACATCTCCTCTGTTCTCTCCTCGTAGGGATGCTGCGCCTGAGAAAGGCGTTCTCGAAGTTCACGAGGAGCGCTCATGAGCGCGCGCGTCATACGAGAGCTGCTCGTCCTCATCAATGGCGTTTCTGTTGGCTGGGTCATGGAGGATGAGAACGGAGCCCTCGATTTCTCCTACGAACCCTCTTACGACGGCATCCCGCTCTCGCTCAGCATGCCGGTAGCCAACGTGACGTATGGCGACAAAGTGGTGCGGCCATTCTTGTTCGGGCTTCTGCCCGAGGATAGGGGGCTGAGGCGCCGGTTAGGTGATGAGTTCGGCGTATCAGGCAACAACCCGTTCGCGCTTCTGGGGCACATCGGCTCCGATTGCGCAGGAGCCGTGCAGGTCCTTACGCGCGAGCGACCTGTCGATACAAGGGAGACTATCTCGCGTTACCATAAGACCAGCACAGATGACATCGCCTCCAGGCTCAGAGCGATTCGACTGGATACCTCGGCGCTTTGGCAACTCCGCACCGAGCATTGGTCTCTTGGGGGCCAGCAGTCGAAGATCGCACTCGCGCAGTTCGATGATGCATGGTTCGAATGCGAAGGGTCAGCGGCAACCACCCACATCATCAAACCCGGCATCCCCTCTCTTGCCTGCCAGGCTCTGAATGAGCATCTGTGCCTCCGTTTGGCAAGCCTTTGCGGTCTGCCCGCATCGGAAAGCTCCTATGTTCTATTCAACGATGAACCAGCCATTGTGGTCAAGCGCTATGACAGGCTCGTTCTGGGTTCCAGCGAAGTGATGCGCCTGCACCAAGAGGACCTCTGCCAAGCGCTGTCTGTCTTTCCCGACAAGAAGTATCCAAGCGACGGTGGTCCTTCTGTGCGCGACGTTGTTCTTCTGTTGGACAAGCATCCGAATGCGCGAGAAAACAAAGCTGCCTTCGTGGCGCAGCTTTTCTTCAACTATCTCGTGGGTGCACCTGACGCGCATGCGAAGAACTTCTCAGTGTTGCTGCATGACCCGTCGGGCCCGATCCTGTCTCCGCTTTATGACGTTGCCTCGGGGCTTCCATACGACTACGACCGGCGTCACCATGTACTGCGGTGCGCTATGAGCATAGGGGGTGAGAATCGCATCAGGATGCTGAGGCGGCATCATGTCCAGCGTCTGGCGGAGGTTGTCGGCTTTGATGACGGTCGGATAGTCGATCTGCTTCTCAACCTCGCCGAAGCGATCCTGCATTCGCTTTCCGTGTTAGAAGAGGAAGCTCGCTCCTTCAAGGACGGGAAAGACCTTGCAGATCGCTTGATACCTGAATTGAGGGAGCTGAATGAGCAGACGATTCACGCTATGGAACGGTCATTTGTGCCGTCTTGCCCGTGATCTTGACCGATAGTTGGCTCTGCTCTAGCTCTACGTCTGATTTGACACGTTCGCGCGCCCCTGTCATGCTGGCATCATGGCGAAGGGAAGAGGTGCGCATATCAAGCTAGCTGCGCTGCTGAGTGCGCTCGTGCTGGTGCTCAGCCTCACTGGTTGCGCAGCCGAAGCATCTCCTCCTGCTTCCATCCAGCCGAGCCCTTCGGTCCAGGAGCCATCGGCTGTTGACGCATCAGAGCTCTCCATCCAGGCCTATACGGGAGAGCCGTTCCTTGAGATCAACGGTGGCGTTCCGGACTTCACGGCCGAAGAGCTCACGCTGACACCGCGGGAATCCTATGGGCCTCTTGACGAGCTTGGTCGTACGACCCAGGCGATCGCTTTGGTGAGCGACGAGACGAGGCCCGGCAGCCAAGAGAAGCGCACGTCTTTGCGTGACGTGCACCCTTCCGGCTGGTGCCAGAAGCAGTACGACTGCGTGAGCGGGGGCAGCCTGTATAACCGCAGCCACCTCATCGCTTGGTCCTTGAGTGGGAAGAATGACGATCCGCGTAATCTCATCACGGGCACCACCTATATGAATCAAACGGTGATGCAGCCCTACGAGGAGCGGATCTTGGCCCATATCCGCAACACGGGAAAGCACGTGCTCCTGCGGGTCACACCTGTCTATGAGGGCAGCAATGCTCTCGCCACGGGTGTGCAGTATGAAGCCCAGTCCATCGAGGATGGCGGTGAGGCTATCTGCTTCAACCTATTCTTCTGGAATGTGCAGCCAGGCGTGGTCATCGATCACGCAACAGGGGAGAGCTGGTTGGAGGCAGCCACGCCGACGTTGCCGGATACCGCGGGCGAATACGTGCTGAACACTCGAACCAAGAAGTTCCATGACCCAGCATGTGATGCGGTGCAGACGATGAAGGACCAGAACAAGGAGTCGTTCGCGGGGTCTCGCGAAGAGCTCTTGCAGGACGGCTATGCGCCGTGCGGGACATGCAAGCCCTGACCTTGGTATCATGGAGCCTATGACTATGGACGAACAGAGCAAGAAGCGCCCGTCGCTCTGGCGGCGAAGCAGGGTCTTCCGTGGCGTGACATTCGGGCTGATCGGGTGCATCCTGTTTGGGTGCGCGTTCTTGGGCATCACGAACGCCATCGTCATCGGTACGACCTCCGAGCGCATCATCACGGCAGAAGAAGCTGCTGGTCAAGATGCTGATGCCATCTTGGTCCTCGGCGCATTGGTCTACCCAGACGGCAGGCCTTCGGACATCCTGAGGGACCGGCTTGATAACGCCATAGCCCTGTACCGGGCTGGAGCTGCCCCGAAGATCATCATGAGCGGTGACCATGGCACCACCAGCTACGACGAGGTCAATGGGATGAAGCAGTATGCCATGAAGCAGGGCGTGCCCGAAGACGACATCTTCTGCGATCATGCGGGGTTCTCCACCTATGAGAGCATGCATCGAGCGAAGAACGTCTTCGGGGCTGAGCGCATCATCGTCTCCACGCAGACCTATCATCTCTACCGCGCTCTCTATGACGCTGTTGGCTTAGGGTTGGAGGCAACGGGGGTTCCGGCAGATTTCCACACTTTCAAAGAGCAGCTGATCTGGGATCTGAGAGAAGCTCCGGCTCGGTCGAAGGACGTGCTTATGGTCCTCTTCCAGGCTCCTCCTACCTACGGCGGTGATCCCATAGATCTCAACGGCCCGGCGAGCGCCACTGACGGCTAGGCTGAGCGCAACGAATGTCCGGCGTGCCCCGCTAGTTCCAGGGCTGCCGCCCCTCGCATATCCACGTTAGGAAGGAGTGCCATGCACATCCTCTTGGTCGAAGACGATGCCTCCATCGTGAGCGCGCTCACCGATCTGCTCGAAAGCGAAGGCTTCGCCGTTCGCGCTTGCTCTACCCAAGATGCAGCCTGCGCGGCTCTGGCAGAGCAGGCCTTCGACATCGCGCTTCTGGATATCACGCTCTCCCAAGGGAATGGCTTTGCCGTGTGCGCCGCTGCGCGGGAGGCTGCGCCCGATATGCCCGTGATCTTCCTCACGGCTTCAGATGATGAGTATTCCACCGTGGCAGGTCTTGATATGGGCGCCGTTGATTACATCGCCAAGCCCTTCCGTGCCCGAGAGCTGGTCTCGCGCATCCGAAGCGCATTGCGGCGGAATGCTCCCGCTGAGAGCATCTTGATGGCAGGGGATGTGAAGGTGGATCCTTCTTCGGGGTTGGTGACGAAAGCGGGCAAGGAGCTTTACCTCTCGGCCCTGGAATACCGGCTGCTCCTCTATTTTTTGCGCCATAAGGGCAAGCTCGTCACCCGGGAGCTCCTTCGGGATGCTATCTGGGATACAGCGGGCGAATATGTCTCAGACAATGCGCTCAATGTCTATGTCAAGCGGTTGCGGGAGAAGGTGGAAGATGACCCCTCTGCCCCCGAGCTCCTCATCACGGTGCGCGGCCTTGGTTACAAGGTGAGCGAATAGCATGGGCTCTTCGGCTACGTTGGTCAAACAATCGGCTCTCTTCGTCCTGCTCACAGCGTTCGTAGCCTGGACTGCTCCTGCCGAAGCGAAAGCGTGGGTGGTCATTGTCGGCGCAGGCTCTCTCGGGCTCTTCTTGGCTGTATCGCTCTACCGTCACGCCCAGATCAAGCGCCTTGCAGCAGAGATAGATGAAGTGCTCCATAACGGTCGCCGCATCAGCTTCTCCAATAGCCATGAGGGCGATGTTGCCATCCTCTCCAATGAGCTGGAGAAGATGGTCGCACGGCTCACCCGCACGAGCGAACAGCTTGCAGCCGAGCGCAATGGGCTGGCCGATACGCTGGCGGACGTGTCGCATCAGATCCGCACGCCGCTCACGGCCATCACGCTCATGCTCCCATCAGTGGAGCGGGCCGAGGATCCCCAGGAGCGCAAGCGGATGGTGCGCAAGCTGGAGGGGATGATAGAGCGGGTCTCTTGGCTGGTGACGACGCTGCTCAAGATGGCGAAGATCGATGCAGGGGCTATCCATGTTGAGCGCAAGCAGGTCCTTTGCGCAGACGTGGTGAAACGCGCCCTTGCTCCCCTTGAGCTGGCTCTAGATCTCCATGACATCACGTTGCACGCCAACCTTGAAGAGGAGGCCTCCTTCGCGGGCGATGCGCTTTGGACGGCAGAGGCGCTGGAGAACATCGTGAAGAATTGCATGGAGCATACCCCTCCCGGCGGGATGATCACGGTGTCTGCGCGCGAGGATGTCCTAGCCACCACCATCGAGATAGCGGATACCGGTCCAGGCATCTCCTCCACGGATCTGCCCCATGTATTCGATCGGTTCTATCGCGGGCGCGAAGACGAGAAGGCAGCTGAGGCGGGTGGGTTCGGGATCGGGCTCTCTTTGGCCCAAGCGCTCATCTCCGCTCAGGGCGGTACGATCCGCGTGGCGAATGACCCAGAAGCAGGCGCACGGTTCGCCATCGCATTCCCGAAGCTCGTGGTGTGAAGCACGAAGCCCGTGGCTCAAGGCGTGAAGCCTGTGGCCCAAGGCACGAAAGCCATGGCGAAGGGGGTGCTCTTCATTACGGTTATGTAATCCATGCGTTAGGGGCAGGTGAGATGGATGTCCCATTCTGGTATCCAGTGCTGGACTGAATGGGGAAAGGGCAGGTCATGGAGATCTTGAGCGTAAGCCACCTGACGAAGATATACGGTGAGGGAGAGACGGCCACGCGGGCGCTGGATGACGTCTCGTTCTGCATCGAAGAAGGCGAGTTCGTTGCCATCATCGGATCGTCGGGTTCGGGCAAGTCAACGTTGCTGCATCTGATCGGCGGGGTGGACCGGCCTACGTCAGGCAATGTGCTCCTCAACGGGGTGGATGTCTATTCGCGCTCTGATGAAGAGCTTGCGGTGTTCCGCCGTCGTGAGGTGGGGCTGGTCTATCAGTTCTACAACCTGGTTCCCGTGCTCAACGTGGTGGAGAACATGACGCTTCCTGTGGCACTGGATGGGCGCACGATCAACACAGACCGGCTCGATGCGCTCCTTGACCGCCTTGCCCTTCGCGGCCGGGAGGGGCACCTGCCACGTCAGCTTTCCGGCGGCCAGCAACAACGGGTGGCCATCGGCCGTGCGCTCATGAACGCACCCGCGGTCGTGCTGGCTGACGAGCCAACGGGCAACCTGGATACGCATAACAGCTGCCAGATCATGCAACTGCTCCGTGATTCCAACAAAGAGCTCGGACAGACGATGATCGTGATCACCCACGATGAGGAGATCGCTCTGGCGGCCGACAGGATCATCGCCATCGAAGACGGACGCGTCGTACGGGACGAGAGGATCCGTCGATGAATGCCACGACGAACTTCACGATCAAATCCCTGCGTGCGAACCGCGTGCGCACATTCGTGACCATCATCGGGGTCGCCCTTGCGGCGGCGCTCCTCATGGCGGTGATGACCACCTATACCTCGCTTACGGATTTCCTCTATCGCACGGAAGCGGCAACCAGCGGTACATGGATGGCGAAGGTAGCCTCTGAGGATAGCGACACGTTTGCTGCTGACCTTGCGACCGCCCAAGGCGATCCCACTATCACGGACACCTCGGTCTTGCATGATGTGGGGTTCGCCGAGCTCGCTCCTCAGCAGCAAGACCGCCTTGGACGCTATCAGACGATCCTCTCAGGTGAGGGGAACATGGAAACGGTGCTTGGCATTCACGCAAGCGAGGGCAGGCTTCCTGAGGATGATCATGAGATACTCCTCTTCGAGGGATGGAAGACCAGAGAAGGGCTCGCCGTTGGAGATGAGCTGACCTTCAACGTAGGACGGCGGGTGGCCGTGCCTGTGGAAGGGGAAGAATCCTCGGTCATGACCCATGGCGAGGTAAGGCTTGGGGTAGAGTCCGTTGGTGACAACGAGGTTGATATCGTAGCGGGCACCCCGCTCAATTCCTCCATCGGATATCTGGACGCGGAGGTCGATGGCTCAACCTTCAATGAGGAGCTCGTTGATCTGCACGAGCAGACCTATACCGTTGTGGGCTTTTATGATCACGTGGGCTATGCGCTGTATGCGGGCACGGGGATGGTGGCGCTCACCTATGGTGCTCCTGCGGATACCAGCTACGCTGATGTCTTCCTCGTGATGGATGATGTGCAGGATTCCAAGGAAGTCAAGGAGAAGGCCCAAGCACTGTTCCCAGATGATCACATCGAATTGCATTCCGCTCTCTTGCGCTTCATGGGCATCAGCAGCGACACATCGCTCTGGACTACGTTCTACGGGCTCATCATCGTGCTCTCAGCGGTGATCATCCTGGCTTGCGTCTCGCTCATCTTCAACGCCTTCGCTATATCGGTGGCTGAGCGGACAAGCCAGTTCGGGTTGCTCTCATCGGTGGGCGCTACCCGCAAGCAGCTCCGTCGGGCGGTCATCCTGGAGGCGTTGTGCGTTGCCATCATCGGCATCCCGCTGGGTGTCATCATCGGCATCGGCGGATGTGCGGCCACATTCGCCATCTTGGGCCCTGCCATCTCACAGATAGCGGGCAATGGGGTCGTTCCCTTCAAGCTTGCCATCAGTCCCGTCGTGGTGCTCATCGCGGTCGCGCTCACGCTGATGACGGTGTTCTTGTCAGTGTGGATCCCTGCGCGGCGGGCAAGTACGATGACCATCATGGATTCGCTCAAGAGCGCCCATGGTTCTCGGGTATCGAAGCGTGGGGAGAAGCTGGCGGCCAAGACGACCAACGGACGCAGGCTTTGGCGTGCAAGCGGTATCGCTGGACGCCTGTTCGGCGTGGGCGGCAAGTTGGCGAAGATGAATCGCAAGCGCGGTGCGGTGAAAGGCAGAACAGCCGCGGTATCCCTTGCCTTGGCGATCGTTCTGCTCATGACAGCAGGTTCGCTCAATACGTTCTTGGGTTCGCTGGTGAACACGGTGACAGGTGGTTATGTCACCGCAGGTGATGTATCCGTTTCAGCGCAGTTCATGTCAACGCAAGCAGCCTCCTACGAGGAACCCTTTGACGAGCCGATCACCGCTGAGGAGCTCCTGCAGGTACGCAATGAGCAGTTCGCTTCGGAGGCCCAGGCATTCAAGGGGGTTTACGACTACCTCAGCGAGACCCCAGAAGCCGAGCCGAAGGGGTGGACGCTCTCAGACGGCCTTCCGATGGTCTTGCCTCGGGAGATGGCGGGGAGCGCCTTCTCTGCTTCGGAGAATAGCTTGGGTGGCCCTATGCAGGACGGTGACTGCGTAGCCATTGCGCGCGTGGAATATGTGGATGATGCCGCCTTCGATGCCTATGTGCGTGAGCTTGGTGGTGACCCGAGCATCTATCACGATGAGGCCCATCCCCGGGCCGTAGGTGTCTCCAAGGCCTATGGCAATGATGGTTCCACCTATCAGCTGCTCACGACTCTGCAGAACACCGGCACGGTGGAGGCCATCGGCGGAGCGGTGTATGAGGGTCGCTATCCTGCGCTGCTGGGCATCTATGAAGGAGGGACGGTAAGCGGAGGGTCATCAACCGATGGAGAGCCGTGGGATTTCGTTCCCTCATTTCCGCGTGCAGATGACGATGTCTACGAACGACAGCCTACCATGGAGGATATCGAATATGTGAGCATCGGTCTTGAGATAAGCGCCCTTGCCGATGAGCCTCCGACTGTGGTGGGCAGTGCAGGGGAGTCATTGATGCTCGTGATGCCCATGTCATTGGCCGCTACCCAAGGGTTCGGGATGGAAGCTCCCTACTTCGAAGGCCAGTTCGACGCGGCCGGTGGCGATCATGAGCAGTTGGCAGAAGACCTCTACACGCGGGGTACGGCGTACTTCCATGATGAGGTGCCTTACGATATGGCGTTCTGTTCCTACAATGACCGCATCGCGGAGATGGACACCACGCAGATGCTCGCCACCATCGTGAATGTGTTCTGCTTGCTGTTCACGGTCATCCTGGCGCTCATCGCCATGGCCAACGTGTTCAATACGGTGACCAATTCGCTCATCCTGCGTCGTCGCGAATTCGCCGTCATGCGATCCATCGGGCTTTCGAACCGCCAGTTCCGTCGCATGATCATGGACGAATGCATGAGCTTCGGCATCGCAGGCCTGATCCCAGGGTTGGTGATATCGGCAGGGATATCCTATCTGCTCTATGCGGTGATCGGCCAGTCGATGGAGGGGCTCATGTTCAACCTGCCTTGGGGCTATGTGGGGCTGGCTGTGGCTATGACGGTCCTGGCCATGGGCGTGTCAGTAGCCTATGGCATGCATCGGTGCAAAGCAGACAATGTGGTGGAGGCGCTGCGCTCAGATGCCATCTGAGCGCAGGAGCGCCCGCTTAAGCTAGTTCAGCCAGCTTCGCCAGAACGGCGTCGTTCCCTTCGATCAGCTGACCCTCTACATAGAGGAAGGGGATGTTGTCAGCGTTGCCGCCCAGAGCGGTCAGCTCTTCGAAGGGCTGCACTTCCTCAACGTCACGAAGGTCGAGCTCTATGCCATGGTCTTGGGCGTAGGTGACCGCAACGGAGCAGGTGGCACACGGTGCCCAGTAATAGAGGATCGGCTTTTCCATGGGAACATCCTTTCTCTTCGTATGCAGTCCATGATACTTCACCCCTCCTCAACCCCTGCGTCTAAAAATGAGAGCTGACAGGCAACGTATTGGGCGGATCCAAGATCCGCCCAATACGTTGCGCTTTGCGCGAGGATGCGTTGCGCGAAGACCACGCGCAACATATTCATTGCGGCAATTGCCGGATGGCCTGACGTACCGGGTTCGTCCGGGTGTACCACCGGGCTGATCGAGATCCGCCCCTACGGCAATCTGACACGTCTTCGCGTAGGGGTCGATCGTGATCGACCCCATGCCACAACCCGGAGAATGCGCTATCCCCGTAAGGGTCGAACGTGATCACCCCCGGTGTGGCACCCTAAAGAGCGTAACAGGGCCAGATCGCTCGTGCTTCATCCTGCCGGTCGGGGACATGCGTGGTAGTCGGCGTTCTTTGCGACCAAAACTCATTCCATGCGTTGCGGGAACCGCCCCTGTACTCTTTGGATGATGTGCTTCTGAAGTCAGAATCGTGCAACTGAGTCCGCTTGGAGTGCAACTGCGCACGTGATGTCTTGAGCGTCGCTCTATCCACCCCTATGCTCTTCGTTGAGAGGAAGGACGCGGATGAAACTGAACGTGAAAGAAGATCCTGCCGCTGCAGATGTTGAAGTGACCGTGGTGTGCCCGCGTATCGATGAGCGAGTGCAGCGGATCATGGCAGCAGTAGAGATGGAGAACCTGCGGCTCGCCGGGACCATCGATGGTTTTCTGTATATCGTGGGGGCGCGTGAAGTGCTGTATATCGAGACCGTCGACGGCCGTACGTTCCTCTATGGAGAGGAAAAGGTGTACGAGTCAACGGTCACGCTCGCAGATATCGAAAGCCGCCTTATTGGAGAGGAATTCGTGCGTGTATCACGCCAGGTGCTGGTGAACCTTGCGCATGTAAGCGGCATCAGACCGTATCTGAACGCTCGTCTCGAACTGGTACTTGATAACGGTGAGCACATCATCGCATCGCGCCAGTTCGCACCTCTCATCAAGAAGCGCATTGGACTTTAGGGAAAGGACGGGCATATGAGCGGTTTCGCGAAAAGGATCGTGCTCGGCGCATGTGTGATGTTCACTTTGTTCATGACGGTCGGGACGGTGACGGCCATTGCGTTCATCGGGCCTCAATACGGGTTGGTCATGACATTGAGTCTGCTTTTGGCGGCAGTAGCATTCGCTCTGCTACAAGCACTCTGGTTTACCGATAGGATCATCCATCAACTGGCTTATCCGGTACGCATCATGGGATTTGGCGTGACGGGGTTTGCTGTGCTGGTGCTCTGTGCGTGGGTGGGAGCGTGGTTTCCTTTTAGCGACGTGGGGGCATGGGCCACATTCGCTGCAATATTCTTGGTGACTCTGGGAGTTTTCTGCCTAGGATATCAGATCCATTTCAAGCGCACCGTAGGTAGCTTCGATGCTGCCTTACGCGCATATCACGAGCGCATGCGCCGGTAACCCGATCCCTTGTCACTCTACTTCCTGACACCGGGTGCTTTGCGCTTTGCGCGAATATGCGTTGCGCCCGAGTGAACCACGCAGGTATGCACAGGTTGCAACCCTCACCCCACTGCGACAGCAGTGGCTTTAAGTTAGGCGGCGGATTTAACCTGTGAGCAAGAGAGCCCCGTGCGCCGCACACCCTCCCACGGAGGGGTCGAACGTGTTCGGTCCATCGCACCATGCATACAGGGACCAAGACGTTCCGAATGGTACACGAATGCATTTGTTACCATAAGCGTATGCAATGAACGATGAGAGGGTCTGTGCCATGAATGATTCCTGCCTGGCGATCGAGAGAGCGTTCAAGGAACTCGTCCAGGAAAAACCCTATCGATCCATCTCTGTATCAGACATATGTGAGCGTGCATGCCTTTCGCGTAAGTCGTTCTATGCGAATTACCATGCTAAAGAAGATATCGTTCTGCGGATATTCATCGATGATGCGGTGAGGCCGTTGCGCGACATCAATGCACTCTTCTCGCAAAGCCAGAGAAGAGAGCTGTATCGGCTCATCTATCAGAAGATCTACGAGAGGGCTTACGAAGACAAGGCGTTCTACCGGGCACTCATCGGCCCCATGAAGGGCAGTGACGACACGTTCATTCGCGTGGCCACGAAGGCCATCTACGACTTCAACATGGAGCTCCTATCAAGTCGTGCAACGGCGAAGGACGCGCAGAAGATGGATTACGTTGCTTACTTCTTCGCGGCCTCTCAAGCCATGCTCATCCAAAAATGGATCTATGACGGCTTCGTCTACACCCCCGAAGAGCTAGCTGCTCTCTATGACGAGATGACACAGTCGTATTGGCTCTCTACCTTCGATAGATCGTCTTCGTTGTAAGGTCATCATCGTTCGACGTTCGTGCAATCTGCGTCAGCTTCAACTGTAACCCATAACGGGGGCATTTGCGGGATCTGTGCCCGCAAGGGAAGCATCTCCCTGATCTGATGCCATCTCCATCCATTATCAAGCGTTTTGTCAATTGAACACCCCTTCGTGTTCGAACAAGCTGGATGAAGTGAAGGGAAAGAGGGGGAGTTCAAGCTGATGTCTGACCATGCTCAGTGCTGCCCAGCTTTCTCTCAAAGCCGAAGAAAGGAGAGCTTTATGGGCACGGGAGCAACGGCAGGCGGCGACGCCATCAAGACGACGCTGCAGAGCATCGCCTGCGGCGGCACCGGCGGGGATCTGGTCTGCGCTGACACCAAGGACGGCAAGATCGTTCGCTTGAGGCCACTGCATCTGGAGGACAGCTACACGAAAGAGGAGCTAGCACCTTCCACGTGGGAGTGGAACGTGGATGGCAAGAAGTTCTCGGCGCCGTACAAGGCCATGCCGAACTACTTCGCGCTGGCCTACAAGAACCGCGTCTATTCCAAGAACCGCGTCAAGTACCCGCTCAAGCGCGTCGACTGGAACCCCGACGGCGAGCGCAACACGCAGAACCGTGGCATATCCAAGTTCGAGCGCATCAGTTGGGACGAGGCCATCGACCTCATCGAGGCCGAGCTGCGCCGCGTCATCGACGAGTACGGCCCCTACAGCGTCATCTGCATCGGCGAGGATGGGCACCGCGAGTCGAAGGACCTGCACGCGGGCGGCGGCATGCACGCCAACCTCATGAGCAAGCTGGGCGGCTACACCCGCGAGACGCGCACGCCCGACTCGGTCGAGGGCTGGTACTGGGGTGCCAAGCACGTGTGGGGCTCCGGCGCGAACCATGGCCTGGGCCTCATCGCTCCTGCCGGCAACGGCGGCAACGCCTGGAACGTCATGAAGGACATCTCCGAGAACACGGAGCTCATCTGCTTCGATGCGGGCGACTGGGAGCTCACCCAGAACTACGCCAGCCAGTGCCTCTCGGCCCTGCTGAAGTACTGGGAGGAGCTGGGCAAGGAATTCGTGGTCGTCGACCCGTTCTGCAACTACACGGCGGTCTGCCACGAGTTCATGAAGTGGATCCCCATCCTGCCCAACACCGACGCCGCCTTCGACTTCGGCGTAATGCACGTCTGGATCACCGAGGGCACCTACGACAAGGACTATGTGGAGACCCACACCGTGCATTTCGACAAGCTGGTCGACTACGTCATGGGCAAGGAAGACGGCGTGGAGAAGACGCCGGCCTGGGCCGCAGAGCGTTGCGGCGTGCCCGAGTGGACCATCAAGGCCTACGCGCGCAACGTCGCCAGCAAGGTGACCAGCCATGCCCACTACAGCTCCGGCGCCATCAAGACGCCATACTCCCACGAGCCCGGCCGCACCGGCGCCTACAAGCTGGCCATGCAGGGCCTCGGCAAGCCGGGCGTGCAGCAGTGCCACCTGTCCAGCATGGTGTTCGCGCGCGAGGAGATCTGCCGCTCCACCACCGCCCCCTTCAGCTCCGTCAACCAGTGCCGCATGTTCTACCCCATGCCGCAGACGCTGCCGCGCACCAAGATCACCGATGCCATCAACGACGGCCAGGTGAAGTGGTGGGGCAGTCCCTGCATCGTGTACGTCGAGAACTCCGAGCAGTTCATCGAGTACAACTACCCGGCCGACCCGCAGGCCGGCCTCGCCATGCTGCAGGCGATGGCCCAGCGCATGGGGGCCGAGGCTCCCACCGAGGCTCCGAAGATCGACAAGATCCATCTGCTGTGGTCGGAGAAGCCCTGCAACATGAACTGCTGGAACGGCGGCTTCGAGTTCCAGGACGCCATCCGCAGCCCGCAGGTGGAGTGCTTCATCACCAACCACCAGTGGCTCGAGAACGACTCGCTGTTCGCTGACCTCGTGCTTCCGGTGACCACCTGCGTGGAGGACAACGACTCCATGGGCGGCGGCGCGCCTGACATGCGCCGCTTCGAGGCGCTCACCCCTGCCGCCATCGACCACGTGGGCGAGTCCTATTCCGACTTCGAGATCGCCTGCATGATCGGCGAGCGCTTCGGCGTGCGCGAGCAGATCGACCTCGGCATGACCGAGGACGAGTGGATGAAGTACGGCTTCGAGCAGTCGCGCCTCACCGAGGAGCTGGACTGGGACGAGTTCAAGCGCCGCGGCTACTACTTCCCGAAGGTGGCGCAGGGTTGGGAGGACGACGCTCCCGGCATGCGCGGCTTCTACGAGGATCCGGAGGCCAACCCGCTCGACACCCCCACGGGCAAGATCGAGTTCTGGAGCCAGGCCCTGGCCGACAACTTCCCGGACGACATGGAGCGCCAGCCCATGGCGAAGTGGATCGTGGGCGGCCCGAAGTCCGAAGGCTGGACCCATGACGAGACGTTCTGGGGCGAGCGCTGCAAGGACTACACACTGCTGGTGACGGCGAACCCGGCCAAGTGGCGCGTGCATGTGCAGGGCGACGACATCAAGTGGTTCCGCGAGATCGAGACCTGCAAGGTGAAGGCCAAGGACGGCTACTTCTACGAGCCTGTCTGGATGGCACCCGGAGACGCGCAGGCGCGAGGCATCCAGGACGGCGACATCGTGAAACTCTACAACGACCGCGGCACCATCCTGTTCGGCGCACGCATCTCCGAGCGCGTCACGCCGCGCTCCGTCGTGGTGGCGAAGGGCTCGCGCGTCGACCCCATCACGTCGCATCTGGACCGCGGCGGCGCCATCAACCTCATCTGCCCGAACGAGACGGTGTCCAAGCACTGCGCCGGCTTCGCGGTCACGGGCTATCTGGCCGAGGCCGCCAAGGTGACCGACGAGGAGTACGAGGGCTGGAAGCGCGACTACCCCGAGGCGTTCGCCCGCGACTACGACCCGGAGATCGGCATCAACTACAAATCCTGGGTCGTCGAGTAGCTCGCGCCCCCTACCTGAGAGGAAGTTGAAATGAAGGCATTCCTGATCGACGTGAAGAAATGCGTGGGCTGCCATGACTGCCAGATCGGCTGCAAGGACGAGCACTGCGGCAACGACTGGAGCCCGTATGCGAAGCCTCAGCCCGACACCGGCCAGTTCTGGTGCAAGGTGAACCAGTACGAGCGCGGCCACAAGCCCCACGTGAAGGTGAGTTACGTTCCCGCCATGTGCAACCACTGCGAGAACGCCCCGTGCATGAAGGCGGCGAAGGACGACGCGGTGTATCGCCGCGAGGACGGGTTGGTGCTCATCGACCCCGAGAAGGCCAAGGGCCAGAAGCAGATCGTGGATGCGTGCCCGTACCACGTGATCTACTGGAACGAGGGGCTGAACATCCCCCAGAAGTGCACCGGTTGTGCGCACCTGCTGGACGACGAAGCCTCGCCCATCCGCGTGCCGCGCTGCGTGGACAACTGCCACGTGAACGTGATCATGTTCGGCGAGGAAGACCAGCTCGGGCTCGACGGCACCGAGGAGGTGCTGCATCCCGAGTACGGCACCAAGCCGCGCGTGTTCTACCGCGGCCTTCCGAAGAAGTTCATCGCCGGCACGGTGTACGACCCCGACGCGAAGGAGATCGTGGAGGGAGCGACGGTGACCGCCGCGGGCGATGCCGGCACGTACACCGCCACCACCGATTCCTGGGGCGACTTCTGGCTGCGCGACCTGCCGGACGCCGATTGGACGGTGACCATCGAGGGCAACGGCAAGAAGAAGACGCTCGAGGTGAGCACCGTCTCCGAGGACAAGGGCCTCGGCGACATCGCCCTCGCATAGACGCAATTCCCGTTCGGCCCGGGGGCGCATCTGCACTCTCCCTAGCAAGCAGTAAAGCCTGCGCCCCTGGGCCCCTTCCATACGTTTCGCGCACAGAAAGGGGTTCGATTGTATGTGCTTCAGACCCGCTGAGATATCAATGAAGAAATGTCCGAGCTGCGGGAAGGTTTGCAAACCGGTGGACAAGGTCTGCCCGGATTGCGGAGCCGAGCTTGACAACACCGCGAAGGGCTTCGACGCCGACCAGCCGATGAGGCCTTCTTCGGGAAGCGCCCCCGCAGCTCCAGGCGCCCCCGCCGTCCCTGGCGCACCCATGCCTCCTGCGGGTGCGCCGAAACCGCCCTCGGCCTAGAGGAAGAAAGCTCGCCGACCAGAAAGGACAGAGCTATGGACAGCACGAAAGGTCTTTTCGACAAGCATGGCATCAAGCAGCTCGGCTACTACGTGGAGAGCATCGACGAATCCGCCGAGTACCTGCGGCAGGCGCTCGGTGCAGGTCCCTTCGTCGACCTTGGCGTCAACCCCCTTGCCAGCTGCACGGTGCGCGGCAAGGACGCGGACCTTCGGATGCGCACGGCGCTCGGGCATCTGAACGATGTCCAGATAGAACTCATCGAGGTGCAGAGCGCGGGTCCCGACCCCTATCACGAGATGGGACGCTTCGGGCTGCATCACTTCTGCATCTGGGTGGACGACGTGGCGGCCGCGGTTGCCGCCTTGGAGGAGCAAGGGATGAGCGTGGCGATGCGCGCCACCTCCGGCCAAGGGCTGGAGATCGCCTACATGGACGCTCGGGAGCGGATGGGGCAGTACATCGAGGTGAACACCCCGTCGGAGCAGTTGTGGCAAGGCATCAAGTCCGTGCACGAGAACGCGCCCGCCGAGGCGCCTGCGCTCATGCCCATGTCCGCCCTCATGCAGGGCTGCTAGAAAGGAATGACCTCATGGCTACGAACGATCCCTTCGACCTGACCGGTCGCGTAGCGCTCATCACGGGCGCAAGCTCCCATGGCATCGGCAACGAGGCGGCGAAGGTTCTCGCCGCCCATGGCGCCAAGGTGTTCTTGACCGCCCGGCGCGAGGACAAGCTGCAGGAAGCCGTGCGGCAGATTGCAGCAGAGGGCGGCGCTGCCGCCTATCGCCCCACCGACGTCTCCGACGAGGAGGAATGCAAGGCGGCGGTGGATGCCTGCGTGGCGGAGTTCGGCCGCCTCGACATCATGGTGCTCTCTGCGGGCATCTCGGGCCTTTCGGTCTCCGGCGGCCTGGAGACCGCCTTCGATACCGACAACTGGCGCAAGGTGCTGGGCATCAACCTGGACGGCGTCATGTTCATGGTGAAGCACGGCTGGAAGCATTGCGCCGCGAACAAGGCGGGCTCCATCATCCCGGTGGCGTCCCTTGCCGCGTGGAAGGCGGCTGGCTCGGTGGCATACACGGCCACGAAGGGAGCCATCCGCGCCCTCACCCCTTGCCTGGCCAAGCTGATGGCGCCGGAGGGAGTCCGTGTGAACACGCTGTATCCCGGCTTCATCGAGACCGATATGACCCATCCAGAGGGATCCGATGACATCTTCCAGAAGATTGCTCCCGGCATCTTGGCGAAGATCCCGCTCGGCCGCACGGGAAAGGTGGACGATTGCGCCAACGCGGTGCTCTACCTGGCCTCTGATGCTTCCAGCTTCATGACGGGCCAGCATCTTGTGGTGGATGGCGGAGAGCTCTGCTGAAAGGAGCAGACGAATGGAACAGGCTAACCAGGAGCGCACGAACCCCTTCTTGAGCGCTCCGAATTCGAAGAAGATGATGACCGTTGCCGGGCTGTACCTTGCGGTCATCGCCAACATGCTCGTGTCCAACACCAATTCGACCATGCTCCCTGCCGCTGCGGCAGACATCGGAGGCATGGACATCTACGGCCTCGCCCAAGGGGTCAGCGGCATCATCGGCGTGTGTGCCATGCCTATCTATGGCTTCATCGGCGCCCGCAATCCTGCCGCGAAGCGGATTCTGGCCGGAGGCTCGCTCGTCGTAGGCGCAGCCGTGCTGCTCATCCGGGGCCTTGCGACGAACATGATGGTCATCATCGCCGCGAACGTCTTCTGGGGCCTGGTGAGCGCCGGCGTCTTCGCCATCGGCTTCACCATGATCCGCGACATCTATGACAAGAAGCAGGCGGGCCTCTACCTGGGCCTGGTGGGCACTATGATGTCCATCGGCATCCTGGCCGGTCCCTTCGTCGGCGGCCTCGTCATCGACCAGATCGGCTGGCGCGTGTGGTGCTTCATCCTGTTCGCCTTCCTGGCGCTGGGCGCCGTGCTCATCCTCATGGGCGTCAAGGTAAGGAAGGAAGACGTCGAATTCCTGGCCGTCAAGGGCGGCAAGTTCGACTTCGCCGGCGCGGCTGTCATCACCGTGTTCCTGGGCTGCCTGATCATCGCGCTTTCCATGGGAAGCAGCTATGTGAAGTTCGGCACGCCGCTCAACACGGCGCTCTTCGTGGTGTCTGCGCTTGCGCTCGTGGTCCTCGTGTTCATCATCCGCAAGAAGGGCAACGATGCGATCATTCCCTTGAATGCCATCGAGGACCGCAACACGCTGGTGCTCACGGGCGCGAACTTCCTGCATAACTTCGGGGCAATGTCCATCTCGTTCTTCATCCCTGGCTTTATCATGCGCACGCTGGCGACGGATCCCATCGTCGAAGCCATCGGCCCTGCTCTCGCTGGCGGCCTCTCGACATCGCTCATGGCCGTGCTCGGCCTGTTTCTGGGCCCGGTGTTCGGCAAGATGATCGCGAAGCAGAACACGGCGAAGTGGGTGATGACGTTCGGCAACGTGTTCCGCGTGGTCATCATGGCCGCATTCGTGCTGGTGCTGGTGCCCGGCGTGCCGGTGTGGGTCATCTACATCCTCACGTTCCTGGGCGGCTTCTTCAACTCGCAGCAGACGGTCACGCAGTCGGCGGCTCCGCAGATCATGCTGAAGCCCGACCTGCGCACGCTGGGCAATTCCGTCATCCAGCTCGGGCAGAACCTCGGCGCTGGCGTAGGCATGGCCGTCTTCACCCTGTTGGTGGCCATGGACCCGGCAACGGGCATGCGCCTGTGCATGATCGTGTCGCTGGTCGCATGGGTGGTGCTCTTCGCCATCACGTTCCTGCTGAAGAAACCGACCGAAGAGGTAGCCGACGCGGAGTAGGCGTCCTGAACGATGCCGGGGGTGGATGCGAGGTTCGCATCCACCCATAGGAAGGAGATGAAGCATGAAGAGACTGCAGGTGGTGACCGGGGGAACCTCTGGAATGGGGCTCTCGACCGCAATCGCCTTGGGCAAGTTCGGCCCCGTTCTCGTGGGTGGTCGCAACGAGAAGCGCCTTGCCGATGCCGTCGCCAAGCTCGAGGAGCACGGCATAGAAGCGTACGGGAAGACGGTCGATATCGCCGATCGGGCATCCCTTGATGAGTTCGCGGCATATGCGGCGTCGATCGCTCCTTTGGGAAACGTGGTCAACGCAGCAGGCGTAGATGCGGGCGGCGGCGACCTCATCGTGAAAATCAACATGGTGGGCACCGTGAACTTCGTCGAAGCGTTCTTCCCCTACCTTGAGGAAGGCGCGGCGCTCGTGAACTACTCTTCCATCACGGGATACTTCGTCCAGCCGACACCGGAAGAGCGCGCGGTCTGGGACGACCCCAACGCCGCCGATTTCTTCGAGAAGGCGAAGGCTGCCATCGATGCCCGCGAGGTTCCCGAAGCGATGCGTGCGATGGGCGAGGACTACCGGTACTACCCGATCTCCAAGACGTTCACGCAGTACTACACCAGAGCGAATACGCTGCGGTTCGGCAAGAAGGGCTGTCGCATATTCTCTATCGCGCCCGGCGCATTCGACACCCCGATGCTGCGCGAGGCGTCTGACGAGGCGGTTGCAGGCATCGAGCGCGGGACGGCCTTCGGGCGTCTGGGCGACCCTGACGAGATGGCCGAGTTCATCGTCCGGCTGCTCGAGCCGGGGCTTGGGTACCTGACGGGCGTTGACCTCATCCTCGATGGGGGCAAGTTCGGCATGACGATGGCGAAGCAGTTGGACTGACGGCACGAGGCGAGAGGATTCGATGATGGCAGAAAAGGATTTCTCGGACTATTTCAAAGGCAAGGACTGGGTGCACCAGCTGGGCTTCTGCGCTCCCGACTGGCGCGCGTTCATGACGGCGCACAACCGCCTGTTCGGCTCGGGCCCCTTCTTCTACACGACGAACACCTTCGGGAAGCTGCTGTACCACGGCGACGAGGTCGATTGCGCGGGGCTCGAGTTCCGTGCCTGCTACGGCGCATGGGGCAGCCATTCCATCGAGGTGGTCACGCAGAACGACTGGTCGGTCCCGACGATGTTCACGGAGCTCAACAAGGAGGACGTGCCGGGGCTCAACCACGTGCATGTCTTCGTCGACAGCCTCGAAGAGGCGCAGGATGCCTGCGACTTCCTGGGGGTTGACGTGATCACGGTGGGCTATCCCGACCTTGAGAATGCGCTGGAGAAGGCGCGGGCAACCGGGACCGACGAGGCGATGGTGCGCGCCAATGCCGGCAAGCCCTCGTTTATGGTGGCGGATTTCCGCAAGGACGTCGGTTTTGCGGTGCAATTCGTGGAGCCGCGCGCGAAGAACCTGCACGACGCCATCATCGGCGCGCGTGAGAAGTGGGATGGCTCTGCAGAGACGATGTTCATCCCCATGGGCGGCAAGTAGTCGAGCATGGCCGCGTTTGAAGTCATCGAACGCATGCGGGCGGAGGGGAAGCTCTCCGCCCTGCCCATCGGCCCCGTTGATTGGATCGATGGCTCGGTGCGGGCGTTCGACGGACGGGTGCTGGTCCCGTACGGAAGCGATGGGACATGGGTGGAGGCGAAGCCATTGGAGGAAGGAGACGTACGTTACCTAGGCAGCGCGTCCCATGCGGGAAAGATCGAGTTCAAGTCCCTCTACGTGTTCGTCGACGGGCTTTGGCACAACATCCTTAACGGAAAGACGTGCGAGCCGCTTCCGAACACGCATTGCGTGCGGTAAGGCCATGCGAAAGGAGAACATGCCATGATAGAGATTGGACGTCGGGTCAGCGTCTTGTACGAGGGACGGCTGGAGGATGGAACGGTGTTCGACAGCTCCGAGGCGCACAAGGGCAGTCCGCTCGTGTTCGTGGTCGGGGCGGGGACGGTGATACCAGGGCTTGAGAAAGCCGTTGCGGAGATGGATCCCTTCGAGAAGCGCACGGTGATCATTCCCGCCCGCGAGGCATACGGGGAGCGCGATCCGGAGCTCGTGCAGAAGATTCCTGCCACGGGTTTCCCCGACGCGGGGCGACTTCCTGTGGGGGACTACATAGCGCTGGACATCGCCGGAGAGCGCTGCCGTGCCAAGGTGGCAGCGGTTGAGGACGACGTCATCACGCTTGACTTCAACCATGAATACGCAGGGCAGAACCTCGTCTTTGACCTGGAGGTTGTGGACGTATACGGCGAGACGGGCAGCCTCGTCGAGAACGAGCAGCACGGCGCAGGATGCCAGTGTGGCTGCCATAAGCTCAAGAGCCAGCTCAATGATGCAGAGGTTGGTTCCGTGCACCGCTCTATGCCTCCCGAGATGCCTTTTCGCTGCTGAAGGTACGAGAGATGACCCCCAGCGAGATGAGCGTTTTGGAACGCCCCTTTTGCTCTTTTGCTCAGCTAGGCGATCTGGTTGCCCGCCTCAGGGCCAGCAGCCATCTGGTAGACCGCGTCAACATGGATGAAGCAGCCGCCCTTGGCCTTGATGGGCAACCCCATGGAAGCGAACTTCGCATCCACCGCTTCCTTCTGAGCGGCGAATTCCTCCCCTTCGTTGACATAGCGGGCAGTGCCGTGGATCTGGTAGGCATCATGGCCCGTCCAGAATGCTACCGCTACCTTCTGGTTCACGCGGAGGTTGGCAAGCGTCTTCTTGAAGAATTGGTCTGAGACATAGACGGTCTCATCGTCTATGACGGCCTTCATGCCGATGGCGGCTCCATTGGGCATCCCGTCTGCCGATGCTGTGCAGAGCACCATGTTCTGGGCCGTTTCGAATAGTTCACGTGCATCTTGAGGAAGCATTGCCATGGTGATTCCCTTCTCGCAGTGATCAGCGTGTTCAGTATACGAGCATGAAGGGAAAGATGCGGTTCCTTACAGTAACTTGACTTAAAGCCAAGTTCAAGTGATAGAACACCCTTCGAGTCGTATGCGGCAGGATGAGGGGGATCTCATGAGCAAACCATTGGCAGCGTATTTTAGCGCGACGGGAACCACAGCGCGGGCAGCCGAGGCATTGGCTGAAGCTGTGGGTGCGGATCTGTTCGAAATAGAACCGGCCGTGATCTATTCGGCTGCCGATCTGAACTGGAACGACAAGAAAAGTCGCACCACGCTCGAGATGAACGACGAAGGATGCCGCCCTGAGGTTGCAAGCCGTATGGAGGGAATGGATGCGTACGACATCGCATATGTCGGGTTCCCCGTCTGGTGGTATGTGGAGCCGCGCATCATCGATACATTCCTTGAGTCCTATGACTTTGCGGGAAAGACCATCGTACCTTTCGCCACATCAGGCGGCAGTGGTCTTGGGAAGACGGCGCAGCGCATGGCTGAGCTGTGTCCACAAGCTACGATCAAGCGAGGCGGTCTTCTGAATGATCATTCAGAAAAAGCCATCAGGAGCTTCGTTGCTGCGAATGAGTGATGATCGAACCATGCATAAAGGAGGGCAGGGGATGGAGCGGATATTGGACAGAAGGACATTCCTCAAAGCAGGATTGCTTCTGGGTGGAACGGCAGCCTTGGTGGGAATGAGCGGGTGCGCGCCCCAAGGGCAAGCACCTCCTGCATCGTCTTCGTTGGAAGAGGTTGCTTCGGATAACGGAGCAGCGAACATCCATGATTCCGATCCTGTTGCAGCCTCCACGAGCGCAGGGAGTGTTGCTGTCGTCTATTTCTCATGCACGGGGAACACGAAGGCGGTTGCTGACGAGATAGCACAGGTGGCGAATACGGTTCCTCATGAGATCGTTCCTGCGGTTCCCTACACCACCGAGGATCTTGACTACAACGCCGATTGCCGAGCGAATGCTGAACAAAGTCAGGGAACGCTACGGCCGGAATTGGGCTCTCCAGCACCTGATGTGTCCGGTGCTGACGTGATCTATCTTGGCTACCCCATTTGGTGGGGAAAAGCACCGCGTATCATCCTGTCATTCCTTGAACAGGCTGATACGCAGGGCAAGACCATCATCCCGTTTTGTACCTCTGGCGGCAGTGGCATAGAGGGAAGCGTGTCAGAGATAGAAGCTGCTGCGCCAGATGCCACTGTTAAGGATGCACGTCGATTCTCTCGCGATGTTTCACAGGCCGACATTGATGCGTGGATGGTCAGTGCGTCATAGGATCTGCTGTCTTGCCTCTGCTGACATCAAGACATCAGTGAACCAGGCGTCCACGTCGGCATAGACGAGCCGGTGTCCTTCCTCGTTCAGGATCTCGTGGCGCATCTCCCCATAGAGGATGAGCCCCACATTCTGCACTCCGGCCCGATGGAACCTGCGTTCTGCGCGTTCGACATCACGTCCGCAGTCACCGACAGGGTCCTCTGCGCCGGATATGAAGAGCACGGGCAGCTCAGGGGGCACCTGCTTGGCTGTCTTCTTCGACATGGCCACACGACCGAGCTTCATGAGCGTGTAAGACGCTCCGAGGCTGATGGTGAACCCGGTGATCTCATCGGCGATATAGGCACGCACGTTCTCGACATTCGCAGATATCCATGCAAGCGGGGAATTCTCTCTCTTGAGATCCTTCGTGTAGGTGCGGTTCGCAAGGTCATTGAAGAAAGACGCTTTGGCGTGCCATCCTTTGAAGAGCGCGACGATACGGATGAGGAGCATGGCGAACCAGGGGACGATGGCGGGTTTGTCAGCGGTTCCACAAACAACAGCCCCTCGTACGCCTTCTCCGTGGCGTGCGATATAGGCGCGCACGATCAGACTGCCCATCGAATGTCCGAAGATGAGATAGGGGACGTCTGCGCCCACGTGCTGCTGGGCGATGCGTCGCATGTGGTCCACATCCTCCAGCATGATGTCCACGCCGCGATCGTGGGGGAGGTATCCGTAGCCGTCTTTCGAGACGCTGCCACCGTGACCGATGTGGTCGTTGGCGCATACCGCATAGCCTTGGCTGATGAGGAAATGGGCGAAATCCCCATAGCGTCCGCTGTGCTCGCTCATGCCATGGACGAGCTGAATGAGGGCACGAGGGCGGCGAGGACGCGTGCTGGTGTTGCCCTGAGCGTCATCACCGGCGTTCGGCGTCAGGATGAAGCCGTAGATGGAGCTGGTCCCGTCGCTAGACGGGAAGTGCACCTCGCGCCGCGTGGCAGCGGGAGGATCGTTCGCTCTGCAAGCCTCGTTCGTCATGGCTTGCATCCTAGCTGTCTGCTAGCCATCGATGAGCGGGGATGCCCATCCGTTCTCCGTTCGCAATCTGATGGCTGGGGATGTTTGGGGAATAACTCAGATGACGGGATCGCGTACCATGCGATCGCGCTGCACTAGCTCAAGGTTTCTGATCGATCCGTCGATCGGCCTTGGGATGAGAGCGCGCCACACGGCTGGAGGAAGCCGGAGGCGGGGGGGGGTGATGCTGTCTCATGATAGAGCAACGTTTTATCATCGATCGCTGGTACAATGAGGCGACGAAGGATGCGATGAAGGGAGTCTCATGTGCATTCCCTGTGTCATGTGTGGCGCTTGCATGGAATCTGACGAATCATCCAAAGATCTGCAATATGAAACCTCATGCCCTGAATGCGAGCATCCTGTCTCATCATCTGATATCGTTTGCCCTCGATGCTGCACGCTGTTATCCGCGAATGTTCTTCTGCAGCGGCGCACGCGCGAGGAGGCGCCAGAAGCTTCCAAGCGCGCCTGATCGTGACTGAAGAGCGCAACCGCCAACCCTTATCGAGTCGGCGGTTGCATGGATGAGACGAGCTCATCGTATCAGCAAGATCCCGGAAACGGCCCTTGAGCGCTTTTACGCATTCGGATCCTTTGGAGCTTGTGGTGCTTCGGGGGCATCCGGTGCTGCGGGTGAAGCAGGGCTTGCCGGTGCGTCCGTTCCAGCGGCATCCGGGGTGTCAAACGGTGCACCGCAGTTCGGGCAGTCGACAGCCGTCACGTCATCGCAGACCATGTAG
>CAJURZ010000008.1 GCA_910588905.1 uncultured Eggerthellaceae bacterium | reverse complement strand
GCGCCCTACGCGAACCAGATCTGCAAGATCTATCCGGTCACGAAGGAGAACGACTGCTCGCCTTCTGAGATCGTGACCCGCAAGGGAGGATTCTAAAAATGGCTGAGAAGTACGGACTCTTCATCGATTACACCTGGTGCACCGCCTGCCGCTCCTGCGTCATGGCCTGTAAGGTGGAGCATGGCTGGAAGGCTGGCGAGGCGAACGGCATCGTGCTGTTCGAGGACGGCCCCACCATGATGGCTAATGGCAAGTACGAGTACAACAACCTGCCCGTGTTCACGTCCCAGTGCGATCTGTGCGCCGACCGCACTGCGGAGGGCAAGCTCCCCACGTGCGTGCACCACTGCCAGTCCGCGTGCATGAAGTACGGCACCGTGGATGAGCTGGTAGAGCTCGTCAAAGAGACCCCTCGCTCTTGGCTGTACGTGCCCGAGCAGTAAGAACTGCCTCCGAGGTTCCCGGCGTGGCCAAGAGATGTCTTGAGCGCCATGCCGGGGTGCCCCGGCCCCAAAGATAGTAAGGAGATACCATGTGTTTCAGACCTGCAGCATCGGTGACTATCGTCAAGTGTCTCGAGTGCGATACGTTCAATAAGCCGACAGATGCAACCTGCAAGAAGTGCGGCGCTGATCTGGCTGCTTCCAAGAAGGCTGCTGAGGATGCCATCGCAGCCAACTCTCCAGCAGCACCTGCTGAGATCTCCCTGAAGCCCAAGGGCCTTGATGATGCCCCTACGGCTCCAGGTGCTCCTCCGGCGGCACCGGGTGCCCCGAAGGCTCCGGGCGCTCCGCAGTAGGCGCTTCATCCCGTATGGGTGCGTGATCGGCGCATCTGAACCTTGGAAAAGAGGAGGAGCGGATGCCCAATTGCAGAACCTGCAGCCCTTGGTGTCAGCGTTGCCATAAGAAGGCGGAGTTCAAGTTCCCCGTCGAGTGCCCCGCTTGTGGGTGGTACAACCCCTATGAGCGGGAAACCTGCAAGAAATGCGGACGGGTGCTCGAACACGATGACACCAAGGCAGTCACGCACCTCAATGCGGAGGTCAAAAAGGCGTGCTTCTTCTGTACGCCCTTCGAGAAACCGCTGTGCGGTGATTGTCTGAAGGAAGGGCGCACGAAGATCTGTCCTGTATGCGGGGCATATGCCATCAGCAGTCGGACGGTCTGCAAGAAATGCGGGCACCAGTTCAGGGGTTGACACCCGCATTTCGGAAGCATCGCGATCGACCTAAGAGGGGTGCCGATCGTTCGTTCATTCTACTGGATTGCTCTATTGAAACCCTAGTTCTCCTGCATTACACAAAGCGGTCGAGAGGGGAAATCTAATGTCAAACAAGCAAAAGGCGACGACCACTGCGTGGCTCATCGTCATCATCGCATTCCTGGGTGGCCTAGCTTTGGCTAGTGCTCAGAATAAGGTTCCACCTGTTATCGATGTCGTGATGTTGGACTTCGGCATCGGTGAGACCGATGCCGGTTGGCTCACCTCTGTGTTCACCATCATGGGTATGATCACAGCTCTGCCAGCATCTTGGCTCTTGCAACGGCTCGGCGCCAAGAAGATCGGTGTCATCTCGCTTGCGTGCTGTGCCCTTGGTTGCGCCATTGGTGCGTTCTGCACCGAATTCTGGATGCTCTTGCTCACCCGTATCATCGAAGGTGTGGGCGTAGGCATGATCGCTGTGGTGGGTCCCGCCATCATCTCTATGTGGTTCCCTGCTGAGAAGCGTGGCCTTCCGATGGGTGTATGGGGCTCATGGATGATGGCTTCCCAGACCATCTTGTTCTTCTTCGGTGGCGGCATCGCTGCAAACTGGGGTTGGCAGGGTGTTTGGTGGTTCGTGTTCATCCTCTGTGTCATCGCATTGGTTCTGTACCAGTGGAAGGTGAAGGAGCCTGATGGGGATATGCCGAACTATGCTGAGGGTGAAGATCCCGAGGAGTTCCACTTCGGTGAGGGCTTCAAGTCTGGTTCTACCTGGGTGTTAACCGCTTGCGGACTCATCTTCACGTTCTGCTGCTTCGGCTTTGCTACGTACATCTCGCTCTTCTGGGCACAGGAGTTCTTCAATGGCGACATGAATCAGTCCAACTGGTGGGTGTCGGTCATGTACGCCCTTGAGGTACCCATCGTCATCCTGCTCGGCTGGGTGATGAATCATATCAAGTTGGGCAATCGCCGCTTCATGGGTGTTATCGGCTTTGCGCTGTACACTTTCATCCTGTTCTTCTGCTTCCGGATGGATGATCCGGCGCTGCTGTTGCCTTTCATCATCATCTACCCATTCCTTGAGGGGGCTATTCCTACGGCCTATTGGACCATGGTGCCCTCTACGGCGAAGAAGCCTGAATATGCCGGTACATCCATCGGCATCTTGAATGTTGGCTTGAATATCGGCACGCTGCTCGGTCCCCCTATCACCGGGTTCTTCATCGAGAATTACGGTTGGGCTGCTGCAACAGTGCCGCTGGCCGTTGCTTCTATCGTTGGTGCTGTCCTCTTCTTCTTCGTGAAGACCTATTACCACGGTCATAGCGAAGGCGTCATTCCGAAGGGCGAGCAGAGCGCATAAAGAATACGTTTGCAAGAACCCGCCCCTGCTGCTTCCCGTGGCAGGGGAAAGGGCTCGGATGTGAGGTTCGTTATGAATACGAAGAAGGCCTGGATCGTAGCCTTGGCAACGATCTTCGCTGGAATCGCTCTAGCCCTTGTGCAGAACAAGGTTGCTCCATGCATGCTCGTTCTGCAGGAGGCGCTCCATATCGACATGGCCACCGCGGGGTGGCTTAGTTCCGTTTTCTCGCTGGTGGGCATCGTGATCGCTATCCCGGCAGCTGTCATCCTGAACAAGATCGGCCCGAAGTGGGGCGGCATCATCGCGCTCGTTTGCGCTATCGGCGGATCGCTCCTCGGGCTTGCGGTGGAGAACACCGCCGTCCTCATGGTGAGCCGCATCATCGAGGGCATGGGCGTGGGCCTCATGTCGGTCATCGGGCCGGCGGTCATCGCCATGTGGTTCCCGGAGACGAAGCGTGGTCTTCCCATGAGCATCTGGGCGGTGTACCAGATGTGTGCCCAGGCAGTGATGTTCTTCCTGGGTGGCGTGCTCACCTTCAACTTCGGATGGCAGGGCATGTGGTGGTTCGGCCTTGCTGCCTGTGTCGTGGCGCTCGTCTTCTACGTGATATGCGTGAAGAGCCCGCGGCCTGAGGAGAGCTATGCGGATGTGGAGAGTGAAGAAGTCTCGATCGCAGAGGGCATCAGATCTCCCTTCCCATGGCTGATGTCGCTGGTAACGATGTGCTTCTGCATCGCATGCTTCGGCTTCGTGAATTGGGTGGCTACCTGCTGGACCGATGTCTATGGCTGGTCTGTGGATGAATCGAATAACTGGGTTGCGTGCTTCTCCTTAGGGGCTGTGGTGGCGGCATTGGTATGGGGATCCATCCTGAATAAGGTGCGGAATCAGAAGATATTCGGCTCGCTCATGCTGGTTCTCTACGGGGTCGTGGTCCTCTGGGGCATGGTGTTCGGCAATCCTATGCTCATCATCCCCTTCGTGATCGTCTACTCCTTTGCTGATGCCGGATTCCCGTGCGTTCTCTGGACGATGACGGCGCTCACGGTGAAGAAGCCTGAATTGGCAGGCGTGGCCTTGGGTGTGGTGTCCATCGGCTTCAATCTGGGCATTCTCTTGGGGCCGCCCCTTATCGGTGCGGTGGCTCAGTCATTCGGTTGGACCGTGGCTGCTATCACTATGTGCGGCTTCTGCGTACTGGGTGCGGCGCTCTTGCTGCCGCTCAAGCTGTATTCACAAAATCAAACAGTGGTAGTAGAGGAATCCTGCGAAGTGATCGAGAACGTGGCCTAACGTTAGGCATAGATTCATGTCGCAGAAAGAGCGGTTGCAAGGATCTAAAGGGGCAGGGCCGGTGAGAGTCCTGCCCTTCGGTGTTCTGATGAGAGATCTTGAGGAAAGGGGTGCCACAGTGGATGTGCGTCTGAGTCCTGTAGAGTTGGCGAACCTGCACCTCATCAACGATCCTGCTCTCGGGGCACGAGAGTCGGTTCTGTGCTCAACCGGAGAAGCGGATACGGGAAAGCGCCGCGATCATCTATCGGAACACAGAGAGGGTCCGGGTCCTTCCCATCTTGACGATCCCACGCTTATGGGAAGGCAGGAGGCCGATGTCATCCAGGTGGGTCCTGAGATCACGTGGGTTGCTCAGGGCCAAGAGGGGCCGCGGGCCCACGAACGCGTAGAGGTGCATCCGGATAACCCCTGCTTCATGTCCGATGGGCAGGCGCTCTACACCAAGGACGGCAAGGAGCTCGTGCGCCTGGTGGTGCCGGTGGATACCTACGAGGTGCTCCCAGGGTGCGAGCGCATCGGTGAGCGTGCGTTCGATTCCGTCTCATCCCTCGAACGCGTGACGCTGCCCGTCGGCCTCCGCTCCATCGGGCGGCTCGCATTCGCCAAGACCGATATCGCCTGGCTGGATGTTCCCCAAGGGGTGGAGGCGATAGGGGAGAAGGCCTGCTTCGGCTGCCGCAAGCTCAAGGCCTGCATCCTGCCTGAGACGCTACAGCGGATAGGGGCATCGGCATTCGCTCATTCTGGCGTAGAGAGGGTGCGCATTCCTGCGAAGGTGGAAGCAGTGGAGCTGCTGGCCTTCGCAGGGACGCCCGCCGCACGCCGCGCCCACGAGGGTGCTATCACCGTGGATGGGGCGAATGGCATCTATGAGATAGATGCCGACGGTGGTCTGTACCGCCAGGATGAGCTGGCAGAGCTCTTGAGCTGCGTCTCTGAATACGTGGTGCGGCCGGGGACCGTGCGCGTGGGGGCAGATGCGCTCCGACGCAACTTGCATATACGCTTCGTCTCCATACCCGAAGGCCTCACCCATATAGAGGATGGGGCCTTCCAGGGATGTCGCAATCTGTTCCGGGTGGATCTGCCTGAGAGCCTTGAGTGGATCGGTGATCACGCGTTCACGGATACAGCCATCCCGGCGATGCGCATCGGGCGTGCGGTGATGCATATCGGCATCGATGCATTGCTGGTCCAGGGGTCGAGTCCGGCGCGGTGCGCGCACCTGCTCCGCGGGTTGGAGCTGGATGGCGCCAATGAGCGCTTCTATGTGGAGAGCGGGCTTCTGTGCGAACGGGGCGCAGGGCATGCAGGCAGTGACAAGGCCCTTGTCTACGTAGGGCCCGATGCGCTCGTGCGCATCCCTGATGCTGTGAACCAGCTTGCACCCCACGCGTTCTTCGGAGCCGTGGAGGTGGAAGAGCTCATCGTGCATGACCACATGCAGAGCATCGCTCGGGGCTCTTTGGCGCTGGGACGGGCTCCGCGGAGGATACGGGTGCAGCTCCAGGGCATGAGCGCGATCACGCGCGAGGCGGCGCTTGCGGCCGAACAGGCAGGAGAGACGTTCACGCTCGTCCTCACACCGCCCTCTCTGACCCCGCGCTATCGAGATCTGACGGATATGTTCGCCACTGCCGAGGGAAGGACCATCGTGCGCTTCCCCTATTACGATGCATGGGTCACGCACTGTGGTGACGCTGACGAGTTCGCCCGGGCCGCTGTGGAGCGTCTGCAGTGCCCCTGGGGCATGCAGGATGGTGTACGCGAAGTATATGAGAGCATCTTCCGGCGCAAGGAGTTGCCCATTTGCATGCATTGCGCCCAGGGAGGAGATCTGGATGCGCTCGCGTTCCTGGTAGATGAGGGCTTCATCTCTCCTGAGACCATCGCTCAGGCATTGGAGGATGCCACCCGTGGCCAAGAGGTGCAGGCAACGGCATGCCTGCTCGAACTGAGCCGACGCACGATGTCCGGCTCCCGACTGGACCTTTCGCTCTGATGGCGCGCATCAAGGACGATACTCCCATCCTGGAAGGGGATGTGGCGCTCTCTCTCCGTGAGGAGCGCAAGCGTCGTGGGCTCGATCCCCTCAGCTCTGTCCATACGGATGCGCAGTGCGAGAGCGTTGATCTCATCACGGAAGAGCGCATGGCCCGGAAGCGTGCACGCTATGACGCGTGCGAACCGGTGGCGCTGGAGATCCTGGAGGAAGCGCGTCGTGCCTTGGCGGTCCGCTTCCGCTTTTTGGATGGGGCGCTCTGGAGAATGCCGCTCGTCCCTCGGTTCGATCTCTATGGCATTGCCAGCGACGGCCGCGCCTTGTACTTCGATCCCGTCTATGTGGTGGATCGCTACAAGCTCTCGTTCAACGAAGTGGTGCGCGATGTGATCCATTGCCTGTTCCACTGCATCTTCCGTCATCCGTTCATGCTCTATTCCGTGTTGCGCCAGCCCTGGGACGTTGCATGCGATATCGCTATCGAGGCCATGATCCTGGATCTGGTGGGGGATGCGTTCCCCTCCAACATGGATCGCCGCGCGAAGGAATCGCTCAAGGTGCTGAGCGCCCATGTGGGGGGCATCATCACCGCTGAGCGCTTGTACTGGTTCTTCGGGAACGAAGGCAACAAGACCGACCTCAAATCGCTGGCGCCCATGTTCTATCACGATTCCCACAGCCTCTGGTATGGGGATGAGGAGGAGCAACCGAACCCTGATGCCTCAGCGGCCAGACGACCTGAGGATGCGGATGGAACGACCCAAGGCCCTGGGCGCCAGTCGCTGGAATCCGAGACGCTGGATGACATCATGGGCGGCTCCCTGGAGGGCGAGGACGAAGAGGATGCCGGTGCGGGTGATGGCGAAGGCCAAGGCCAAACGAGCGAGGCAGGCGCGGACGAGCCCACGCGCGAAGAGCTCTCCCAGGAGTGGGAGGACGTCTCGCGCCGCATGCAGGTGGATCTGGAATCACACCTCGCGAAGCGGGGCGAGGGTGCAGGCAACCTGATCGAGCAGCTGCGCGCGCTCAACCGGGAGGTGGGCGATTACGACGAGTTCCTGCGTCGGTTCGCCACGCTCCACGAGGCCATGCGCGTCAATGATGATGAGTTCGACTACATCTACTACAAGTTCGGTTTGGACCGCTATGGGAACATGCCCTTAGTGGAGCCGCTGGAATACCGGGAGGACAAGCGCATCCATGACTTCGCCATTGCCATAGACACGTCGGAATCGTGCTCGGGCGAAGTGGTGCAGGCGTTCATGAATAAGACCTACAACATCCTCAAAGCGTCGGAGAGCTTCTGCGATCGCGTGAACATCCATGTGATCCAGTGCGATGCAGCGGTGCAGGATGATACGCGGATAGATTCGCTGGACCAGCTCGAACAGTACCTGGAGCGCGTGGAGCTCAAGGGCTTCGGAGGCACGGACTTCCGACCCGTCTTCGATCATGTGGCATCCCTGGTGGAGAAGGGGGAATTCACCGATCTACGCGGGCTCCTCTACTTTACGGACGGGGAGGGTGTGTTCCCCCGCCGTCCTCCTGATTTCGATACGGCCTTCGTCTTCTTGGATGATGGCTATTCAGACCCTGAGGTGCCTCCCTGGGCCATCAAGGTCCTTGTGGATAGAGAGGCGTTTCGAATGGAAACGTAAGCACGATACCGTGGTCGATGCAGATCAGGCACCGGTAGTGCAGGCTTCAGCCTGCCTCGTTCGTTCAGGCAAAGGGGCAAGCTAAAGCTTGCACTACGAAGACGAGAATGAAGAAGGAGAGCTCATGGACATAGCGCAAGCAAAGCAACAGGTGAAGGACACCATAGAGGCGTACCTTGCCGTTGACGACGATGGGGAGCTGCTGCTCGCTCGCGCACAGCAGCGTCCGGTGTTCCTGGTGGGAGCGCCGGGCATCGGCAAGACCGCCATCATGGCCCAGATCGCCGATGAGCTGGATCTAGGGCTCGTGTCCTATTCGATGACCCATCACACGCGCCAGAGCGCGCTGGGACTGCCGTTCATCACGCATCAAGACTATGAGGGGTATGAGTATGATGCCTCTGAGTACACGATGTCTGAGATCATCGACGCGGTCTATGAGAACATGCGCACCACCGGGCATACCCAAGGCATCCTCTTCTTGGATGAGATCAACTGCGTGTCCGAGACCCTGTATCCGTCCATGCTCCAGTTCCTCCAGTTCAAGACCTTCGGCAGACATGAGGTGCCTGAAGGATGGATCGTGGTGACAGCAGGGAATCCCCCTGAGTACAACCGGTCCGTGCATGAGTTCGACATCGTGACGCTAGACCGCGTAAAGCGCATCGCCGTGGAGCCTGATTTCGCCGCCTGGAAGGCCTATGCGGTGAAGAAGGGCGTTCATCCGGCAGTGCTCACGTTCTTGGAGGCGAAGTCCGATAGGTTCTATTCCATCAAGACATCGCTCGACGGCAAGCAGTTCGTGACGGCCCGCGGATGGGATGACCTCTCGGACATCATCCGTGCATACGAGGAACTGGGCAAGGCAGTGGATGAGGCGCTCATCTCGCACTATGTGCAGGACCCGAAGATAGCAGGCGAATTCGCTGCCTATTATGAGCTCTTCAACAAATACCGTGATGATTACCGCATCGAAGCCATCTTGGAGGGTGATGCGCCCGACGAGGTGGTACAGCGCGCGAAGGATGCTGAGTTCGATGAGCGGTTGTCGCTGCTCGGGCTCCTCTTAGATGCGCTGGAGCCTCGGTTCCGGGCCATCATGAGCCGCACCGATGTGGTGCTTGCCGTGCGCGATGATCTGCGTGCGGTCAAGCAGAGCGCCTCAGAGGGCGAGGCTCCTGTCGTATCGCTTGCGAACATCATCTCCCAGAAGCAGGGCTTGCTGGATGCCCTGTGCGCGGGAGGGACGAGCAGCAAGTCCAAGCGAGCCGTGATGCGCGCAGAGATAGCAGAGCTGGAGCGGTTCCAGGAAGAGCTTGCAGGGGGCTGCGGAGATGCCTCCGCTGACATGCAGGCGCTCGAGGAGATGTTCGCCCGCGCCTCTCAGCTGGATGCAGAGGTGAAAGCCCAGGAAACGCGTATCGCTGCTGCGTTCGCCTTCTTGGTGGAGGCGTTCGGGGATGCTCAGGAGATGCTCATCTTCGTGACCGAGCTCACGCAACGCACGCCGTCTGCCCGCTATATCGCGCAGTTCGGGAGCGAATCCTACTTCGAGCACAACCAGCCGATGATCCTCTCAGATGCGCACAGGCGCCTCCGCAGCTTGGTCGAGGATCTGGAGTTGTGAACAAGGATCTCGAAGACATGAGATGATGTCAGAAAACGAAAGCAATGGATGCAAGGGAAAGGGAAAGAAGATGGCGAAGTACACACTGACCTCCTATGAGCCGGTCGAGGTGACGCTGCCGAAGCCGCAGGTGCCGGACAGCTTGGTGGATGCACAGATACAGAAGCTCCTGGAGCCGTTCTCGGAGTTCCATGAGGTGGCGGAGGATCGCGGCGTCCTTCCCGGAGACCACATCGTAGTCACCACGCGCGATGCCGCCATCGACGGCAACCCGGCCAAGAACTTCATCATGGAGCACTCCATCTATCACGTGGGTGCGGGCGAGATGCCGAAGACCTTCGATGATGAGCTGATCGGCATGAAGCCAGGCCAGACGAAGGCCGTCACGGCGAAGATCAAGCTGCCGTTGGCCCAGGAAGGGGACGCGTCCGCGCTCACCATGGAGGTGGATGTAGAGCGCATCCTCTCAAGCATCTCCCCTGAGTTGGACGATGCGTTCATCACGGAGAACTTTGCGCCCGCAACGAATCTAGAGGAGTTCCGTCAGGGCGTGGCAGCCCAGTTCGGGCTCCCTGACATGGCGAAGGACGATCCGCATTTCCCTGACATCGTCTTGGATGAGATAGCGAAGCGGCTAGTAGAGGATCCTGACCCGGCAGACAGGATGGAAGGGATGCCCGATGATGCGCTCCGGATCATGTGCGCCATAGACGCGCTTGCCGATCATCTGGAGCTGGAGCTCGAAGCAGCCCAGATCATCGCTCAGATGCCGGGGGAGGATGCGGCCCAGCGTGAGCAGATCTACCAACAGCTGGTGGAGCAGGGCAAGGCAGACGAGGCGAAGGTGTTCGCCCAGCGCGAGGCGGCGCTCTCCTGGCTCGTCAATCACTCCACGGTTCGCTACGCCTAGCAGGTACCCTCCATGCTCTCTGTGCGTGAAAGCGATAAGTACCTGCAGCGGATCGGCTACGATGGCGGTGTGACTCCCTCGTTGGGAAATCTGCAGAAGCTCATGACCTGCCATTTGCGCAGTGTGCCCTATGAGACGGTGACCATCCACCGCAGCGGCCAGACGCCTTCATTGGCAGTGGATGACCTGTTCGCCAAGATCGTAGAAGGCAAGGGAGGGGGATATTGCTTCGAGCAGAACACGCTGTTCCAAGCGCTCCTGGAATGCCTTGGCTATGTTGTGCGGCCTTGCTTCTGTCGCTCCACTGATACACCCGGTCAGGTTGACCCCATCAATCATCGCGGGGTGTTGGTCACGTTGGAGGGCAAGCAGTACTTGGCGGACGTGGGTTGGGGCGGCCCCATGGCCCAAGGTCCGCTGCTCCTGGAGGCGGGAACCCACGAAGTGGCGGGCAAGCGCTATGTCGTGGAACCGCTCTCTGATCATTGGATAGCCATTGACCGCTTCTCCACCAAAACGGACGAGGCCGGTGACCCCTTGCGCGTGGGGATCATGGAGCTCTGCCTTGCCGAAGTCAAGGATGAGGATTTCGATGCGCTCAACAGGAAGTTCTCGTCTCCGGGATCAGAGTTCCGCGATACGGCCATGGCGAACATCTCTCGGCCGAACGGTCACGTTGCCCTCTCTGACCGTACGCTCACCATCATGGAGGATGGCCAGAAAACGGTGCGGGAGCTTTCTCCTGAAGACGTGGATGCTGCGCTTAAAGAGCATTTCGGTCTCATCATCTGAGGCTGACAGAAGAAGACCCCTGGGAGAGAGCTCCCAGGGGTCTTCTTCTCTACACGGGCTGGCTTAGAGACCGCGATTTTGCGAAGCTGCGCCTTCGAACTCCTCAACGTTCACGCCGCCCTCTGCGGCAACGACCTTCTCTGCTTCTGCGGCTGCGTAAGCGTCTTGGTCTGCCTGCTTCTGAGCGATCCGCGCCTCTTCTTCTTGAGCTCTCATGTCCATGATGGTCCTCCTGACCGCCGTTGCTTTTAGATCCAAGGAGGATTCTATGAGCGTGTTCAGGCTCTTCATCCCTCTCCCGCCAGCTGTTCATGGAAGGACTCAAGGGGGTCATCGGTCCGTAACTTCCAAGGTCAGAGGCCTCATTTTGAGAAAATGACCTTCTGGGGAATCGTTTTGTTTTGAGACGGGAAAGCTTCGGAAGAAGGAAAGGATCCTAGTTAGATCCTGATGAATTCCTGCTGATCTCCTGCCAGATCAAGGCAGTACCGATGCCGGATCGGTGCAGGGGAGGGTAGAATCACCCTTCCCATTGTACCCCGCCATCAGTTCGCTATACTCTTCCCAAAAAGGAGGAAGCGTTGCTCTCTGAACGACTGCTGTCGAAGGTGGTTGCCGCCACCACGGACACCTATCTGAAGCTCGGGCCGATCACGGAAGACCGCATGCCTGCGCCCGTACCTGGCAAGCGCTACATGCTGTACATGCATGTGCCGTTCTGTGAACGGCTGTGCCCCTACTGTTCGTTCAACCGGTTCCCCTTCGCAGAGGATCGGGCGCGCCCCTACTTCAAGAATCTGCGCAACGAGATGCGCATGCTGCGGGAGCTCGGCTATGACTTCGACAGCGTCTATGTGGGCGGCGGCACCCCCACCATCCTGCTGGATGAGCTCTGCGAAACGCTGGATCTGGCGCGGGAGACGTTCCCGGGCATCCGCGAAGTGTCTTCCGAGACGAATCCGAATCACCTGATCCCCTCGTATATCGAGAAGCTGGAAGGTCGGGTGCAGCGGCTCTCGGTAGGAGTGCAGAGCTTCGACAATGGGCTGCTTCGGCAGATGGACCGCTATGACAAATATGGCAGCGGGGAGGAGATCCTCGAGCGCATCCGAGAGGCCAGCCCGTATTTCGTGTCATTGAACGCGGATATGATCTTCAACTTTCCCGCCCAAACAGAGGACATCCTCATCGCAGATATCGAAAAGGTCATCGCCTCTGGTGCCAGCCAGACCACCTTCTACCCGCTTATGGCCTCTCCCTCGGTGCAGCGGCAATTGGCGAAGACGGTGGGGCCGGTCGATTACGCCCGTGAGCAGCGGTTCTATGAGATCATCTGCGAATTGCTGGTAGACACCGGGGTGTATGAGTTCGGGTCGGCATGGACGTTCAATAAGCGGGAGGGCTTGCGGGAGGCGCATCGTCCTGACTCTGTGCTGCTCGAAGAAGATGCGCCTGTGGCCATGATCGACGAATACGTGGTCGATTACGAGGAATACCCCGCTATCGGGTCAGGGGGCATCACGTATTTGGGGGATCAGCTGTTCGTCAATACGTTCTCGGTCACCGAGTACAACCAGGCCATCGAAGGCGGCCGCATGTCCATGATGGGCAAGACTCGGTTCACCCTGCGCGATCGCATGCGCTATCGCTTCATGATGCAGCTGTTCGGCTTGCGCTTGGACAAGCGTCAGTTCCAACAGGATTTCGGCATCAGCATCGAACGAGGGCTGCCGGTGGAGATGGCGTTCATGCGTGCCGCGGGAGCTTTCGCTACAGACAACGCTGATGAATTGACCCTCACGCCGAAGGGCCGTTACCTCACGGTGGTCATGATGCGCCAGTTCTTCATCGGGGTGAATAATCTGCGGGATCAGGCCCGCGAAGCGCTCACCGGCGCTGAACGCGAACTGATCTTCGGCTAGGCCTCTGTGGGCACTGCGTTCACCTGTGTACTGCTCGGGTCATTGGCTTCTGCCACCGTTTTCGATCTGCGGGAGCGTCGGATTCCCAATAGCCTAGTGCTCTTCATGATCGTTGGCTGGCTCATGCTCATGATGGGAACGGGAGTCATCGCGGGGGAAGGTGCGAAGGCTGGGGAGCTCTTGGGAAAGGGGCTGCAAGGTGCCCTGCTCTTGGGCGGGGGCTCTCTGGCCGTGGGCTGGATCTACGAGAGTTGCTGGGGGCGGCCATCGCTCGGCGGGGGCGATATCAAGCTCTTGTTCGCTCTAGGTCTGTATCTCGGTCCCTGGGGCGGTGTGGTTTGTCTCATGGGCGCTTGCTTGGGGGCCCTGATCCTGACCCTTGTCCTTCCTTACACGTCATTTGCACAGGTGCCGAGGGCAGACGCGGGACAGATTCCCTTCGCCCCGGCCCTCTTCGTGGGAGCGATGGCTGCTCTCCTCTGATGCTCCTCGTGCCGAAAGGAACCATTTGTCAACGGTTTCGTAAACTAAGTTTAACGTCCTGTTACCATCGAAGCGCTGCTGGCCTGTATCTGGACCAGATTCGTGGCTCTGAGCGAACGGCCTATCCATCAGTACCTTCTGCAGATAAGAAGAGATCGAGGTTCTATGAGAAAGAGCAATATCGCCATCATCGCTATCTTGGCTGCCGCATCCATCTTCTTTCTCTGGCTTTGGAACCATCTGCATTTCAACCTTGTAGACAACCCGTTGGACCTGGCCATCACCATTCTGTGGTGGGTAGTCGTCATCGGAGTCTGCATTGCCATCACCGTTGTTGAGTGCCGTCGTCGGGAGAGCGTTCGTACGGCGTTCATCGCTGACGGCGCCATCTACAATGGCGAGCTGGGCATTGTGCCCGTGAAGGAGGAAGGCGCGTCAGCCTATGTTCAGAGGCTTCGCACCATGCTGAACGATCTCTCGTACAGCTCTCAACTCAATGATGACCCTACTGAAGCGCATATGCGGTTCACCCACATCGTCCATTCCACGAAGTTCTCTGATAAGGGCAAGGTCTGGGAAGGCGAAGTGATCCGGCTGGGGGAATCGAATGACACGCAACGCTTCCATGATGAGCGAGAGCTGGCAAGCCTGCTTGCGTGAGCAAGCGCTCTTGCACCCTGTTGAAGCGGGTCAGCAGACCGCTATCCTGATCCGGCGCTGAAAGTACCGCCCGGGCTTCGCTTTGAGCGACGGACTTCTATTCCAGAAGGTTCCAATAGCCTGCCTTGTCTGACCCGATGCGTTCGATGAACCCAAGCTCCCTCAGCTTCTTGAATGAGCGACGGACCGTGCGTTCGCTGACACCGAGCACTTCGGCTATGCGCACCGCCGTGGCCCGCCCGTTCGTGGCAAGCACGCGCAGTACATATTCGTCGGTGTTCGTCATATCCAATCGGTTCGCTGCGGCTATGGAATGGTCAACGAAGCGGTTCTGTAGCGGGCCTCCCGCAATATGATCTAAAGGCCGTCCAGTGTTCGCGCTGTTCTTGTCAGCATGCTCCTCGCTGACACCCACCAAGGACATCGAGCTGCTCTGATCCTCAAGCTCCACGGGTTCGAAGGGGAAGGATACCTGGACCTCGTCAGGATCTATCTGGAAGCTGGGGGCTGCGAAGCCTGCCTGGTGGCAGGCGGATATCATCTGGCTGATGCCGCTGCCCCACCCGGGCGCCAGTTGCAAAAGGTGGGCTGTGGCTGCGATGGTGGGGTTACGTGGCCGAGGCGAATGCTCACCCAGAAGCCGTTCGATATCCCATCCTTCAGGAAGGCCCCCTACGTTGCTGATGACCAGCCGGTCAGGATGAAGGCTCACTCGTACGGGCACGCCGCTTTCGTAATCCTTATGCACAAGGGCATTCGCCAGGGCTTCGCGAATGGCCGCTTCAGGAGGCAGTGGGATGATGGTCCTGCTATGAGCGGCGAAGGGGGAGCTATCGCTCTGGTAGCGCCCGAAGATCAACCGCACGGTATCCTCGAGCAGTTGGCCTAAAGGACCGGCAAGCTCATCTCGGGAACCAGCGGGGAAGAGCGGGTCCCCAAAGGTCATGAGGCGCACGGATGCACCGGGTACGAAGCGTGGCGGGTGAGCAGCCAGCATCACGGCTCCTGCATTCGTCAACTCCCGACTGTGGGGACGGGTCAGGCCGATGTGCTCCAAGCGACTTGCCAACGTATCCCGCACCCCTTCATCCGAGGTGGCAAAGTTGGGCAGCGGGAGGGCGCCGAAGGCCAGCACGGAATCGGAGTGCACATCCTCATGCTTTACGAAGGGCAGAGGGCGCATCTCCCAGGCGGTGGCTTCGCTCTCATGACGGGCACGCAGGATGTCCCCGCGCGTTCGCGGTTCATTGCCTTCGGGAGTGTAAAGCCAATAGACGCCTTCGGAGGCAACGGGCTCAGGAGCCTCCGGGATATCTATCTCAAGGCAAAGATACCCCTCTTGCATGACGGGCGCCGTGGTGCAGACGAGCCCCATGTCCCTCTGGATAGCAGCAGGCACTTGCTCGAAGGGCTTGCGCATCCTCCGGAAGCCCGAGGAGCGGTCTTTGGTGTCAGTGGTGATGATGATGCGACCACCGCCCGCATTCGCCACCCCGCACACCAGGGCAAGCGAATCCACGCTCCAGCGTGGTTGCTCTATCGTGATGTTCCCTGTGGCCATGGCCCCCTCCTCTGCGCCTCATAGGTTCTTGCAATGGTATGACATTACCCTGACAGTAACAAGCCGTTTGATTGACATAGTATCCTTACACTCGATATATATCGCTTTCGGCTTTGAGAAACCCCAGCGTAAAGGCACTTTTTCGGCTTCTACCCCAGATGCATGAAACGGGGTGGATTTCTCGCTCCGGCAGGATGCGTTCTTTCTATATATTCATTGCATCTGCTCTTTACGATCTGACCACAGAATGATCACGAAAAGGCAGCGCAAGAACGCAACAGGTAATGGGAATCGCAAGGGAAATGGGGAAGGTGAGGTCATGCAGTTTCTGAGTAGACTTGCAGACGCCAGGAATACAGCAGAGGGGAAGGTGCTTTCGGTTCTCCTGTCTTTTCTGCTGGTGTTATTGATGCTGAATCTCCCGATCTTCGCAGATCGCGCTTTGGCATCTGAGGAAGAGACGGACAGCGATATCACCATGACGGAGGAACCCTCCGAGTCATCAACGGACGAAGGTAACGGTGAAGAAGATCTTGATGAAGCCATGACCGATGATCCGTCCGAAGAGGTCGTTGAAGAAGAGACGAACGATGATCCTTCTGGCACCGATGGTGAGATTCCTGAGGGAACGACCGCAGAGGAAGGCGAAGGGCAGGAAACGGATTCGCCTGAAGCGGTCACTGAGCCCGAAGAGCCCTATGGGTTCGATGCCGAGACGGGAACCCTTACCTTCAGGGGTATGGAACTGCTCGATCAAGGAATCGCTCGCGCAGCCGTAAAGGATCTGGGTATCAAAGAGGCAGATGTCACGACCCTTGTCATCAATGATGTTGAGGCTGTGGCAGCCTATGCGTTCTTCTGGTCGATCTGGCCAAATATCGAAACCGTGAACATGAGCGGTGTTGGCATCATCGGAGACCACGCCTTCTTCAAATCCTCCAAGCTCCAGAATGTGTCTCTCGCAGAGATAGGAACGGTGGCTACGAATGCTTTCGCTGAGAGCGATGCATTGACCACCGTTAGCTTGAACGACATCTCCTTTGTGGGTGCTGAAGCATTTCGGCATTGTGATCCTCTTGCGTCTTTGTCGCTGACAGATATCAGAGAGTTCGATCGCTCCCCGTTCTCCTATTGCATTGGCCTAACGGATCTGACCCTTGATGGTGGCGAGATCGGAGCCAACGCCTTGGGCGCGACCCTGTTCTACTGGTGTATGGGTTTGAAGAGCGTAACCCTTAAGAATTTCGACGCTCTTCCCACCCAGATGTTCAGTGGGTGCACGGGGATCGAAACGGCGGTGCTTGAGAATATCGGCGCGATCGAAACCCAAGCATTCCTCGGTTGCACTGCTCTTGATACTGTCACTCTCAGTGGCATTGGCGCGATAGGCGCAAGCGTGCTCCAGGGTGCCTCCAATGTGAAGACCTTGGCCTTGAGCGATGTCACCACCGTTGGAGAGCAAGCCTTCCTGAGCACGTACAGCCTGAAGACCATTGCGCTGGATAACATTACGACCGTTGGCAAGAATGCTTTCGCAAGCTGCAAAGGCCTTGAGACGGTCACTCTGAATGATGTCGACACCATCGGCCAGTATGCTTTCTATAACTGCGTAGGTCTGCAGACGGTGGATATGGACCACATCAGGCTCATCGATAATTACGCTTTCTGGGGCTGCTCTAGCCTGACGACCGTCAATAGCCTGAGCAATGTGAGCGAGCGGATCAATGGGTTCACCTTCTATGGGTGCAAGAGCTTGACCGGCCTCACTGTTGCCGATCTTGCAAAGATGGGATACATCGGCAGCAATGATGAGATCATGAAGCGCGTGGAAGCCATTCTTGCGGGTAAGTTCCATCTAGACAATGCTGAAGAGATCGGCGAACTGGTTCAGGAAGATGGTTGGGATACGGGCGCTGTTGGCAAGAGCGAGAACTGGAACACCTACGACAACGGCACGCAGATCATGCAGCAAGCACGCTGGGAAGACACCCAGACAGGAGTGGCAGAGGTCCAGGTGGATGCCTATTACACAGGCGCAAAGCAGATGGATTACATCTTCGTGGCCGACCTCTCCGCCTCGATGGCGCAACTCGGCAATCCAGAAGATGCGAATGCTCGCTTCTATGACATGCAGTCCAAGCTGCTGGATATGACCGGACAGCTGCTCGATGCTCCAGGTTATGATTGCCAGGTTGCCATCGTCGCCTTTGGGGGCGAGCACAATAAGGTCGAAACCGTAGTGGACACGCAGGGTTTCTTGGCGTCCTCAAGCGATGCCCGTGCATTCATCCAGGGCCTTGAACCCTTGAACGAGAACACCAACTACGAACGGGGGCTTGCCCGCGCTCATGACCTAGCCAAGGCGCATGATCCGAACCGGAACTGTGTGGTGGTATTCCTTTCTGACGGTGCGCCGAATCGTGGCTCCTCTGAAAAGGCTCAAGAGTATTCATCGCAGCTCAAAGACAGTGGCATCGACATCTACGGCGTGCTCCATTCCCCCGCTGCTAGCCAGCATGACAAAGCGCTCAGTGTCATGAATGGCATTTGCAATCAGGTGTACGAATCAACGAACACCGATGAGTTCGGCGCTGCGATGAACAAAGCCTTCACGGCAGTCTATGGCAATAACACAGTGACCATTCCGGTGAATGCCGAAGAGTTCGATGTGACTGATCTGAGCGCTACTGCTGGGGAGGTGTCTTACCGTGACGGCGTGATCACTTGGACGTTGAACGGCATGCCGTTCACTGACCATAAGCTGACCTACAGCTTGACGCTCAAAGAAGGCTTGGCGGATCGTGTGGGCACCTATAGCTATGCCATCAACAACGGCGAAGCGACGTTCGGTCATGACGGAGGTGCCGCGGCAGGCTTGCAGCTTTCCCTTGATCGTACGGTGGCGAACCCTGAGCCTACGCCAACTCCCGGTCCTGAGACTCCGGTTGATCCCGACGTTCCTGTTACGGAGCCAACTCCCGCTCCTGCACCGGCTCCTGCTCCTGCGCCCGCGGCAGCTCCTGTGGCGGCACCGCTTCCCGCCCCTATAACGCCTGTGGCTCTGGCCATTCCCGATGATGCAAATCCGTTGGCTGGGACTCCTGAGGAAAACGCCGCAGAAGAGGTCATCGCTGATGATGAGACTCCGATGAGCGCTTTCGATGCGCCTCATTGCTGGGTGCATTGGTTCATGCTCTTGGGCATCGTCCTTACTCTGGTGTATGGTGCGGCCGTGGTCCTTCGTCGTCGCAAGTACATCAAGGACATCGATCATTTCGAGGATCAGCTCATCGGACGGAGCGAGAAGGCGAAGGCGGGTTCTCCCTACATACCGGTAGGCGTGACCCAAGGCTAGACCTTTTCTGCGGGGCTGATTTGAGAGCGCGGGCTTCGGTCCGCGCTCTTTTCGTAGGAGAGCATTCAGGGCAGCGGGGGTCTCTGGGTGACGGCAGTCGTCATCGACCGCGAAGGGCCTCCGGCATCTTGGCGAGGAACGAAAAAGGCTCCCGTGAGGGAGCCTTCGAGTTAGTGGTGGTCGGAGGGGGACTTGAACCCTCGGCACGCGGATTTTCAGTCCGCTGCTCTACCAACTGAGCTACCCGACCCTATGCGCACGAAGCGCGTTTGCCTATTCTAGCCAAGCATCCACGAACGCGCAACACTTTTCCAACATTAAGAGAGCGTAACCGTCTGGGTCGGAATATTGACAAGGCTTTTCGGCCCCGTCATATTCAAGGGATCATATTCGAAGATGAAAGGATTCTCTATGGGCATCGTTCAGGATAAGGTAGCCATCGTCACGGGAGGCACGCGCGGCATCGGTTACATCATCGTCAAAGAGTTCCTGCAGAACGGGGCGAAGGTGGCGTTATGCGGGTCTCGTCAAGAGACGGTGGACAAGGCTTTAGCGAAGCTGGCCGAAGAGGGATTCACGGACGATATCATGGGCATCTGCCCGAACCTGACAGACGCAGATTCCGTGAAAGATGCCTTCGACCAAGTGGTTCAGCGCTTCGGTCGCCTGGATGTCCTCTGCAACAACGCTGGTGTCAGCTCACGTACGGCTCTGGTGGATTACACCGTAGAAGAGTTCGAATCCGTCATGGATATCAACGTCATCGCCCCTTTCGTTTGCAGTCAGGCTGCGGCTCGCATCATGATCAGCCAGGGCGGTCATGGCTCTATCATCAACACCTCTTCCATGGTAGGTAAGCATGCGCAGCCTTCTGGGAGCGCTTACCCCACGTCCAAGTTCGCCATCAATGGTCTCACCCTGTCACTGGCGCGGGAGTTGGCGAAGCACGATATCCGCGTGAACGCGGTGGCTCCAGGCATCACCCATACGGATATGGTAGACGCGCTGCCGGAATCCATGATCAAGCCTTTGATCGAATCCATTCCGCTGGGTCGCATCGGTGAGCCGGAGGACATCGCGAACGCCTTCCTGTTCCTAGCCTCTGAGATGTCTTCGTATATCTCAGGTGCGGTCATCCCCGTGGATGGGCTGTCAAGGCCGTAACCCCGCAGCTATGTCGGGGTCGATCACGATCGACCCCGACGAGTGACATTGCATTCTCTGGATCGGCCCCTCCGAAAAGGGACGAGGGCCATGGGTGTGACCTCCGTCCCTTTTCGTCATCTCAACAACCCATTGCCACCCCTATGACAGCTTCCCTGCGGGCTTAGGCCCCAGGCGCAAGAAGGCCAGAATCAGGCCTATGCGGCGTGAGCCGCTTCTAGGCAAAGGAAGGGAAGCAGTCATGTACTATTCCAGTGGAAACTACGAGGCGTTCGCTCATCCCCTGAAGCCCGAGGGCGTCGAGGGCAAGCAGGCTTATATCGTGGGGTCAGGCCTGGCGGGGCTCACCGCCGCCTTCTTCTTGGTGCGCGATGCTCAGATGCCCGGTAAGGATATCCATATCCTCGAACGTGATTCCCGCGCGGGCGGAGCTTGCGATGGCTGGGATTACTCCCAGTTGGGGTACACTATGCGTGGCGGCCGCGAGATGGATAACCACTTCGAGGTCATGTGGGACGTATTCCGTGACGTGCCCTCCATCGAAGATGAGACCGTCAGCGTGTTGGACTACTACTATTGGCTGAATAAGCGAGACCCGAACTACTCGCTGTGCCGCGCCACGGTCGATCGCGGCAAGGATGCCCACACTGACGATAAATTCAACCTGTCAGATAAGGGCTGCATGGAGATCATGAACCTGTTCTTCACGCCAGAGGACCAGCTGCAGGACAAGAAGATAACCGAGTACTTCTCCGACGAGGTGCTGAACTCCAACTTCTGGCTGTACTGGCGCACCATGTTCGCCTTCGAGAACTGGCATTCCGCTCTGGAGATGAAGCGCTACATCACCCGCTTCGTCCATCATCTGGGCGGACTCCCTGACTTCAGCGCGCTGCGTTTCACGCGCTACAACCAGTACGAATCCATGATCCTGCCGCTGCAGAACTACCTTCAGGCCCATGGCGTGGACTTCCAATTCAACACCCATGTGACTGATGTGAACTTCTCATGTAGTGATGCCAAGGATAACAACCGCAAGATCGCTACCGAGTTGCGCCTCATGCGCGGCAAGGATGCGGGGATAGAAGATGCCGCCGAGGGGCTGCCGGGTGCGGGCGATCCTGCCATCCAGGGCGCCGAAGAGGTCATCGCGCTCACCGAGGATGACCTGGTCTTCATCACGCCGGGTAGCTGCGTGGCCCACTCTTCCTTCGGCAGTCAAGATACGCCAGCAGCGTTCGACCCCACGCTGGTGCCCGGGGACGGCTGGGACCTGTGGAAGCGCATCGCTGTCCAGAGCCCTGAGTTCGGTCACCCTGAGAAGTTCTGCTCTGCCCCTGAGCTCAGCAATTGGGAGAGCGCTACCGTCACCACCCTGGACGATAGGATCCTGCCCTACATCAAGGACATCTGCAGGCGCGATCCGCTTTCGGGCAACGTGGTCACAGGCGGCATCGTGTCCGTCAAGGATTCCAATTGGCTGCTCTCCTGGACCATCAATCGCCAGCCGCAATTCCGCGCCCAGGAGCCCGGTACCGTGTGCGTGTGGCTCTACGGCCTGTTCACTGACAAGTCCGGCAACTATATACAGAAGCCCATGCGCGACTGCACTGGTAAGGAGATCTGCCAAGAATGGCTGTATCACATTGGCGTGCCCGAGGAGCAGATCGAGGAGCTTGCAACGAACAGCGCCAACACCGTGCCCTGCATGATGCCTTATATCACGGCGTTCTTCATGCCCCGCGCCCATGCGGATCGCCCGTTGGTCGTACCTGATGGCGCTGTGAACTTCGCCTTCGTCGGCCAGTTCGCTGAGACCCCGCGCGATACCATCTTCACCACGGAATACTCCATGCGAACCGGCATGGAGGCGGTGTACACGCTGCTTGACATCGACCGCGGCGTGCCCGAGGTATGGGGCAGCGCATTCGACCTGCGCGTGCTACTGAACGCCACCGTGCTACTGCGGGATGGCAAGCCCGCCACGGACATGAACATGAGCCTGATAGAGAAGCTGCTCTTGGCGAAGGGGCTGGACGCCATCAAGGACACGGACGTGTATGGGCTCCTGAAGGAGTTCAAGGTCATCCCCACGGATGCTGAGAATGCCGATGTCTACGAACCAGCCGTTGGTGCCGTGTGGCCGGGGATCCATTAGGGTTCCTGACGGCCAGCTTATACGCCCTTCCCTCAAGGCTGTTGCTGATGCCTCCCTGCATCTGCAGGGAGGCATCAGCGTTTTCCCGGGGTGAATGTCGGGGACACGTTGACTGAATGACCCACAAAACGCGCAGTTGCGGAAGGCTTTCAAGGATATAATCCCCTCAGGTGAGGAAGCGGTTCTCAAGGAGGGGTTATGGATATCTTCGCTGACCCGGTGCTCTTGTCGCGGATCCAGTTCGCCCTCACAGCCAGCTACCACTTCATCTTCGTGCCGATCACCATCGGGATAGGCCTCATCATGGCGATCTTCGTCACCAAGGCCTTCCGATCCAAGGATCCGGAAGATGACGCGCTAGCTCGGATGTGGGTGCGCATCTATACGGCAACGTTCGCCATAGGCGTGGCAACGGGCATCACCATGGAGTTCTCGTTCGGTACGAATTGGGCGAACTACTCCCGGTTCGTGGGCGACATCTTCGGGGCACCCTTGGCGGCCGAAGCCTTGTTCGCCTTCTTCTTGGAATCCATCTTCTTGGGATTCATCATCTTCGGACGCAACAAGATCAAGCCTGCATTCTATGTAGCCAGCGCATGGCTCACATTCGCGGGCTCTGCTCTGTCTGCCCTCTGGATCCTCATTGCGAACTCCTGGATGCAGACCCCGGCAGGAGCCGTCTATTCCCCGGCGGGCAACGAAGCGGTCATCACAGACTTCTTCGCTGCCGCTTTCAACCCTTCAACGCTGCCTCGGTATAGCCATACCATCTTGGCGGTGCTCGTCATGGGCGCTTTCGTCACCATGGCGGTAGCTGCTTGGTATATGCATAAGAAGGTGCACCCTCAGGCCGCTAAGAAGATGTTGCGCGTAGGGTGCTTGGTGGGTGTCGTCTCCACCGTCTGCCTGCTGGGCGCTGCCCATGCCTCTGCTGTAGAGGTCTGGGAGGAGCAACCTACGAAGCTGGCCATGATGGAAGGCCAATATGACACGGAACCGCCGGAGCTCTCGCTGTTCGGCTGGGTGGATGAGGAGAGCCGCAGCTCTACCACCTTCGGCATCCCGGGAGGCACCAGCTTCTTGGCTACAGGCACGTGGGACACAGAGTATCCTGGTCTTGTGGAGGACCAGCAGGTAGGCACGTTCCCTGACCTGGATATAGATGAGCTTCCGGTGAACTTCGTCTACCAGGTGTATCACATCATGGTGGCCCTATTCGGCGTTATCGTGATATGCCTCATCTTGGCCGCTGTCTTCGGTCGCAAGAAGGCGAAGCACGGCGTGTGGAATATGAAGTGGCTGCAGTGGCTGCTGATCATCTCCCCGCTCTTCCCGTTCCTGGCCATCCAGACGGGGTGGCTCACAGCTGAGGTGGGACGCCAACCCTATGTGGTCTATCCGTCAACGTCAGGGCCGGATCAGGTCTACCTCCCCACGGATGCGGGTACCAGCGTTTCCGTGCAGCCCTTCGAGGTGGTGCTGACCTTGGCTCTGTTCCTCTTGGTCTATCTCATGCTGTTCATCGGTTGGTGGCGGGTCATCGCCCGGTTCATCAAGGAGGGTCCTGTGAAGGACGCTCCTGTGGAGGCGAAGGTCACCGAGGTCAGCTTCAAAGAGGCCGCCGAAGTTGAGAAGACGGGCGAAGCGGTGGTCGTGGCCGCTTCTGACGACAGTTTGGAAGAGGTGGCTCTCACCGAAGATGAGGCTGCCCCGAAGGGAGGCGATGCACGATGAGCGTCCTTGCTGTGCTGTGGTTCTTCCTTATCTTCCTGCTCATCGCCGGGTACTTCGTGTTGGATGGTTTCGACCTCGGCGTGGGCATCCTGTACCCCTTCCTCTGCAAAGACGAGCGGGATGAGCATATCTGTCGCCGGGCAATCGGGCCGGTGTGGGACGGCAACGAAGTGTGGCTGCTCACGGCGGGCGGTGCCCTGTTCGCTGCGTTCCCCGATGCCTATGCCACGACATTCTCTGGCTTTTACCTGGCTATCATGTTGGTGCTCTTCGCCCTCATCGTGCGCGCGGTGAGCTTCGAGTTCTACGAAGGTGACCCGAAATGGCGCAAGGTGTGGAACGTCTGCTTCTTCTTGGGGTCACTCTTGCCGGGGATCCTCTTCGGTGTTGCCGTCGGCAATGTGGTCGCTGGCATCCCCATGGATGTCAATGGCAACTACACCGGCGTGCCGCTTCTGGGACTGGTCACCCCCTTCACCCTGCTCACCGGCATCCTGGGGCTTGCCATGTTCGTTGCCGCAGGGGCCTGCTGGCTGGCGCTGAAAGCGCCTCTCGGCAGTGGTCTTCAGCAGCGGGCAGAGGCGCTGCGGGTTCCAAGCCAGCTGGCCTGCTTGGTGCTGTTCGCTGGGCTCACCGTGTGCATCTTCGCCATGATGAGCGGATCCGTGGAGATGCTGCCCCTGTTGGCGGTACCGCGCTTCCTCTGCGCTGCGCTGTTCGTCGTGGCCATGGGGGCTGCCATGTATATCGGGTATAACGAGCGCAAGAACCAAGAGGTGAAGATGAGCCTGCGGATCTTCCTTCTGCAGAGCGCGTCTGCGGTGGCGCTGGTCTTCCTGCTAGCGTGCAGCATGTTCCCGGTGCTGGTGATGGCCTCTCCGGATAGCGTAGGGCCGGCCATCACGCTCATGAGCGCAGGAGCCAGCGAGATGTCGCTCACCTGCATGACCGTGATCCTCTGCATCGGTCTGCCCCTCGTGTTGCTCTACCACGTGCTCATCTATAGGACGTTCCGCGGTAGGGTAGAGGTGGAGTAGCAGGGCATAGAGCAGCGTTCTCCAAAAACCCACACCCGTAAGGGCGCAGGTCTAGTACAATGAAACGACAACTCTGTCGATGAAAAGGGTCAGACATGCCTGACAACATGAGATACGACGCGAACGGTCAACCTCTCGGCTACGGGGATCCGGTAGATCCCTCTCTGTACCCTCAGGCTGATCCGGCCTGGGGTCAGTACCCGCAGGGCTACGGGGCATCCATGCCCTCTCCCCAAGAGATCTATGCTCAGCAGTACGCTGATCCTACTCAAATGGGGCAGGGCTATATGGACCCAACCCAGATGTATGCTGACCCGAACCAGGGCATGTATGGCCAGCCGCCTCTGCAGCAAGACCCTTACTACGGCTATGCTCAGGCAGGGTATCCCGAAGCGGATCCTTCTCTGAGCGGCCAGATTCCCTATGGTGAGGCAGACCAGCAGTACATGCAGGGCTATGCTCCCACCCAGGGCTACGGCCAGATGCCTCCGGTGCAAGATCCCGCTCAGATGCAGGGCTATCCCAGCGCTGCTCCTCAGGGTTATGGGCAGATGCCCCAGCCCGTGCAGCAGCCTCAGCAGGCCCAAGCTCCCATGCCGCAAGCAGCTCCAGTCCAGGCGTCCCCTTCACCTGTGCCAGAGCCCGTCTCCATGCCTGAGGCTATGGACAAGAAAGCGGCTAAGGCAGCGGCGAAGGAGCAGAAGCGCGTTCAGAAGCAGCGGGAAGAGGTTCCAGTGCCTGTCGGCCCCGCGCCCTCTGCAGGGAAAGCCACGCTGTTCCTCATCTTGGGCATCCTGTCCGTCATCTTCGCCGTCATCCCGCCCATCGGCATCATCTTGGGGCTGGTCGTCCGGATGATGTACAAGTCCTATCGGCGCGCAGGCGGCCGTGCCCCCAAGGCGGAAACGGGGAACATCTTCGCTACCGTGGGTCTCATATTCGGCCTTGTCATGCTAGTGGTCATCGCCGTTCTATGCCTGATCATCTGGGCTGGCCTTTACGGAGAGAGCATGGCGCGTCAGCTGGGTGTCTTCTGGAATAACAGCCCGTTCGGCACTATCCTCTGGAGGATCCCCATCCCCAGTCCTCTCTAAGGGCTGTGCGTGGTGCGCTGAGTTGCTATCTGGCTGTTGATGATGGAATCTGATCCTTCCAAAGAGAAGCCCAAGCAGGGGTTCTTCGAACGCCTGACGGGTTCTGCGGCGAAGCGTGAATCCGCTTCGGAAGAGCAATTGCGTGAGATCGTTGATGACGCTGATGTCCTCGCTGAGGACGAGAAGCGCATGATTCATGACATCATGGATCTGGGAGACACCACAGCAGGAGAGATCTGCACCCCTCGGGTCGATGTCATGTTGGTAGACGCTGACGAAACGGGGCGCACGGCTCTGGAGCGCATGCGCGGCACGGGCTATTCGCGGCTTCCTGTTTGCCAAGACGGCATTGATGACATCATCGGTATCGTCCATTACAAGGATCTCATCGGACCGTTGATGGATGGCTCTATAGATGAGCCCGTGTCAGGTTTCATGTATGAGGCCATGTTCGTCCCTGAGACGAAGGATGTCATCCCGCTTCTGGGGGAGATGCAGGCCGCCCACCAGCAAATGGCCATTCTCGTGGATGAATACGGTGGTACCGAAGGGGTCGTCACTATCGAAGACATCCTGGAAGAGATCGTAGGTGAGATCGCCGACGAATCAGATCTGGGTGGAGAGCTGGTGACTGCTTGCGGAGCCGGGGCCTGGCGGGCCGACGGCCGGTTCGTTGTTGAAGATGCCCAAGAGCTGGGCTGGCCTGTTCAGGAATCTGACGACTATGACACCTTGGCGGGATGGCTCGTGAACCGGATGGAAGCCTATCCGGCCGTAGGAGATGAGCTCATAGAAGAGGGATTCTCGTTCACTGTAGAGAAGATGCGCCGCTCCCGGATCTCTGGGGTGAAGGTGGTCAAGCTCTAGGCTTCCTGGCCTCTGGGAGCGTTCCCTGGAGAGCTTTCATCTTTCTGGTGCCGTTGGGCATTTATTTCGGAAATCTCTACCGAACTAGAGTAAAATATCCAGACTGAAATACATATCCGCCTCACCGGGCAGCAAATCCACCCACAACACACCCAGCTGTCGCCGCTTTTGCGGCTTGTCGTGCATTCGGCATGAGGTCAGGAAGAGGCGGTACTGTACGTAAGATAGGACAGCTGGGACCAACGCATTCCCTATCCTGTTCGGAAAGAATGGGAGCCAAGGGAAAGCGGGCAAGATGGAGTGGGAATTGGCCAAAGGCAAGCATAGAGCTACCACGGCGAAGCACGGAAGCGTGCGGAAGCCCCTGGGGGTTGGTGCTCATCACGCAGCCCATGGGGTAGTGCGCGGTGCTGTGAGCACCCATGCCGCTCATGGGCTCCATCGGGTAGGAGTCATCCTGAGCATTCCTGTGTTCGCTGTTGCGGTAGGGGTAGGGGCTGCCACCTTCACCAATACCGTGGGTCATGCTGATGATGCAACCGTCATCCCGTCCTCCAACGTTCAGCCTGTGGCTGTGAGCGCTGCTCCCTCTGCGCATACGGAAGCCCTGGCTGAGTCTTTCATCCTGGAAACGGGTGCCAACCGTAGCGTTGACGGCGTCATCGCTCAGGTTCAGGCAGAAGAGGAAGCCGCGCGCATCGCTGCGGAAGAAGCAGCGCGGGCAGCAGAGCAGGAAGCCATCCAGCAGGCTCAGGAGGCCCAAAGCCTCAAGAGTTCTGCGGCTGTGGGCATCGGTGATGTTGATTTCACCGTGGGCTACGATGCGTTCATGGCCGAATGGACATCTCGGATAGACGCTTACTTGGCTGGGTCTCCCCTGGCGGGCTACGGGGCTGATTTCGCCCAGGCGGCTTGGGAGAATGCCGTGGATCCCCGCTGGTCTCCGGCCATCTCGTGCACTGAGAGCACCAAGGGCGCCCATTGCTACATGGCCTACAACGCTTGGGGCTGGCACGGCTACCTGGGTTCTGATTGGACGAGTGCCATCCACGCCCATGTGGCTGGTCTTGCCAACGGGTACGGTCACACCATCACCCGGGGCAACGCTGCTCGCTACTGCCCGCCCAATGCGGATTTCTGGTACAGCAACACGCTTTCTGAAATGGCGAAGATCTAGTTTATGAGCAACGTTATCGTTGTCGGGTGCGGCCGCGTTGGATCGCAACTTGCGAATATGCTCTCGGACAACGGCAACAACGTTTGCTGCATAGATAAATCTCCTGACGCGTTCGTCAATCTGGGTCAGAACTTCAACGGATCCTCCATCCAAGGGGTGGGGTTCGATGAAGACGTGCTCGTGCGCGCTGGGGTGGAAACCTGCGATGTGTTAGCTGCTGTCACCCAGTTCGACCGCGTGAACATCATGTGCGCAGAGGTGGCAAGCAGGCTCTTCGATGTCCCTCATGTCATCGCGCGCCTCTATGATCCTGACCATGAGCGTGCGTACATGCAGCTGGGCATAGATTATGTCTGCGGCACCTCTTTGGTAGCGGAGGACGTATTCTCGAAGATCGTCGTAGGTCATGGTTCCCACGTGGCCGCCTTTGGGGATTTCGAGATCCTGCGCTTCTCTCTGGATCTTCCGGGTGAAGAGCGGAGCAGCATTCGCGTGGCAGATATCGAACGTGACCATGCGGTGCGCATCATAGCCTTCGAACGGGTAGACGGTTCAGCATCGTCCATCCCCTCGAAGGACTCCGTGCTCTATAGTGGGGATACGGTGCTCGCCTGTGTTCGCCATGACCATATCCGGCAGTTCTCGAAATACATGCAGAGGTGATCCATGTATATCGTGATCTCAGGTGGCGGCAAGGTTGGATCCTATCTGGCGAATGTGCTGCTAGCCAGCGGCAATGAGGTTGCTGTCATCGAAGAGCGCGCCGAGACGGCGGATGCTCTCAGCGTCACCCTAGAGGGTCCGTACCTGGTCATCCAGGGAGATTCCTGCGATTCTCGTAGCCAGGAAGATGCAGGCATCCGGCAGGCCGATGTCTTCGTGGGTGCCACGGGGCAAGATGATACGAATCTAGTAGCTTGCGAAGTGGCTCAGCGCGTGTTCAACGTGCCGCGCGTGGTGGCCCGTGTGAACAACCCGAAGAACCTGCGCATCTTCCGCGAAGTGGGCATCGAATGCGTATCCTCAACCACGTTGATCGCGAACCTGATCGAAGAAGAAGCATTGCTCGGCTCAGTTTCGGTGGTGTCTTCTCTGAACCATGGCAATGTGGCGCTCTCGGAATTCACCGTGGGGCACATGCGCCACCATTCGGATGAGGAAGGCGTGACCGTCGGTGAGATAGAGATGCCCGAAGGTGCGCTGATCGTTGCCATCGCCTATGAGGATGATGCTCAGGTAGCCGCACCGGACATGGTGCTCTATCCCGGTGACCAGGTCATCGTGGTGGCGGACAGCGACGTGCTCGATGATGTTCGTTCTCTGTTCCGAAGCCTATAGGAGGTATCAAGTTGTCGGCAGTGCTCTCAAACGCCTCAGCGCTCACCAGTATCGGCATCATCTTGCTGGCGGTGGCAGTGGTGATCGTGGCAATTTGGGCAGCAGTGCTCTCCGTCAAGGTCAGCAGGCTGAAGGCGCTCCTCTTGATGGAACAAGAGCGCATCGCGCTGGCCCAAGCCCACATGAGTGCTCCTTCAGCTCGTACGGGTGCCCCGGTCCAGGGAGGGGCGCGTCCTGGACACGGCGCCATGGCACCGGCCAAAGAGGTGCCTTCCAAGGCGGCTCCCGTCAGAATGGCTTCGGAGATGGCTGAGGAGGATCGTGCTCGGAAGCCGAAGGGGCGCAAGGGCAAGCCCACCATTCCCTTCGGCGTGAACAAAGAGGCTCAGCAACGGGCAGCTCGGGCGTACACCGACACGGCGGATGAACCGGACTATAGCCCAGATTCCATTGACTTCAACAGGGTGCAGGGTTTCACAGGCCAGCAGCGCTTGACCACGCTGCAGCCCGATGCTCAGGCGGTGCGTACGGTAGCCCCCCGCACAGTGGAGGCGAACCCTCGTCCGCGCGGGGACGCTCGGCCCATCGAACAGCAGACCACGGGCCGCATGCCTACGGTGGGCGTGCGGCAGACAGCAGCTGAGACACGGGCATCCTTCGACCGCATGGGCGAAGAGATGCGTCGGGCGCCAGGGCCCTCTGAGCGCTATGAGCGCACGGCCCGCAGGCAGCGCCTGAGCGAGAGGCGTCAGCAGGAACAGATGCGCCGAGAGGCGGAATCCATTGTGGCGGCCCATCATCGAGAGATGCGATCGATCAATTCCACTCCGCGCTAGGGTCACGCTCTCGGCTTCCTGAGTCCTCCTATCGGAAGAAAGACGCTTGCATGCAGACCGGGAGTCGGCTATTATCTTCAAGCTTTGCTTTGTGCGGGCGTGGCGGAATTGGCAGACGCGCTAGCTTCAGGTGCTAGTGAGCTCCGGCTCGTGAAGGTTCAAGTCCTTTCGCCCGCACCATAAGAACATGACAAGCCACCTTCGGGTGGCTTTTCATGTTCTTATGACAGGGCGAATGCCTGCGGAGCAGGCCAGGGCCCTAGGGCCCTGAAGGACTTGAACCGGTAAGGTTCACTCCCATGGGACGATCCTCCCCATGGGAGCCGCGAGGGTCAAGGCGGAAAGCGAAGCGTGCCTTGACGCGAGCGAACGGCCGCCGCGCCCGCAGGATGGCTGATCGAGATCAGCCCCTACGAACAACCTGTCATGTAAGGTTCACCCGATGGAAACCTGCCGGGTCCTCCGCAGGGGTCGATCATGATCGACCCGGCCGCCGTCCCTACCCGATTCTTTGCTACAATCACAAAGATCACGCCTAAATACACCATATATGCACTTGAAAGGCGCAGCTTAGATGCTTGAGCAAGAGCTCATACTGGATAGATACCGGGTGATCGGCAAAGCAGGTTCGGGTGGATACGCCACCGTCCAACATGCCTTCGACACCCATCTCAAGCGCGATGTTGCCATCAAGTGCATTCGCATCACCCGGGCTGATGTGGATGCGGCAAAGCGCACGGCGGCTCTGCTCCGTCAGATAGATCGGCCCCCTGAGGTATCTATCCCCATTGGCAGCTCTCGGGTGATCCCTGCAGGCGGTTCTGCTGCTGCGCGCATCCATCGGGAATCCACGCGTAGCGTCTATCGGCGCCATCGGAGCGGCCAACCTGCCTTCGGCTCCGTGGAAGGCGTGCGTGCCAATGTCCTTCCCCAGGAGCCTGGTTTCTTGAGCAAGCGCGAAGAGCGTCTCAAGCGCGGTAAAGAGCGGAAGAGCGGCCAGGGCGCTGCTTTCGCTCCGCTTCCTGACCGCACCCAAGGCATCCCTGCTGAGGTGCCTTCTGAAGAGGAGGCCGTCGAGGAGCAGCGCATATCCAGACCGCGTGAGATCCCCTCCCTTGTGGACATGTTGCCCGGAGCGATCAGCGGTGCCGGGGAGACGAAGATCAGCGGGGTGGATAGCGACGCCTTGAGCATCAACCTCGATCTGGAGGAATTGCTCAGCCGGACGGAAGGGCGTGGCCAGAACGCCTCTGCGCCCGAACAGGGTTCAGCAGCAGAGGCCAAGAAAGCGCTCTCCTTTCTGGATGCCATGGATGCGGAGGAGCGAGCGCGCTGGCAAGGCCAGGGTGATGCTGGTCAAGATGATATCTACCATCGCAACCTCGCCTTGGGTGGGGTTCGCGAAACGACGCCCCTGGGAGAAGCCTCTCCCAGCTTCACGGCAGTGGCTCAGTGGCAGGCCAGTGCGCAGCATCAACAGCGCCGAGAGCAAGCCTTCCGGAGCCGCAATGCCCGTCGTGCGAATGCCCCTTCGCCATCTTCTCTGGCCAACACGGCACCCAGCTCCGTTGAATTGGCGCAGCTGGACACCGTCCCTGGATTAGAGGAGGCACGCACTGCCGCCCATCTGAATGATGCGAACATCGTCACCGTCTACGATTGCGTGGTAGAAGGCGACATGGCCTACGTCATCATGGAATACGTGGAGGGCAAGACGCTGGCTCGGATCATTCGTGAGCTGGGGGATGACATCACCCTGGATATGGTCAGCGCGGTGTTCGCGGGAGTGTCCCACGCTCTGGAGGTGGCTCACAAGTCGAATGTGCTGCATCTAGACATCAAGCCCGAGAACGTGGTGGTGAACAAGGAAGGGACCGTCAAGGTGACGGACTTCGGCTTGTCCACGCTGATGAACGAGAGCGGCCAGGGCAAGACCGGCGGCGGCACCATCGGGTATATGCCCCTGGAGCAGATGCGTCGTCAGCCGCTGGACGTGCGCACTGATGAATGGGCGCTGGCATCGCTCACCTATGAGATGCTCTCCGGCTCCAATCCGTTCCGTGCCAGCACGCTGGCAGATGCTGAGATCGTCATAGAAGATGCTGAGATCGTCTTGCCCTCCCGGTGCTGGGATGGGATGAGCGAGGCGGTGGACGACATCATGTTCACGGCGCTCTCTCCCGATGCTGACGGGCGCTTCGATACCATCGCCGAATTCTCCAAGGCGCTTACGCCGAATCTGGGGAGCGCAAAAGAAGGTGTCAAGCAGCTCTCCCGGGCTGTGGCCACGCTTCCGGCGGCTGCCACATCGGATACGGCTGAGGAGAGCGAGGAGGGTGCGGGCGGCAAGGGCGGCTTCTTCGCTGGCTTGTTCGGGGGCCGCGGGAAGGCAGAAGCCGCTGGCGCGCCCGGCGCGATGGATGTACCAGTGGGATCCTCGACTGATCAAGGGGCTCGCGCAGGTCAACCAGCGCGGGATGATGATCGGGAGCGCGAAGAGAGAGAGGGACGGCCAGAGCGAACGGAGCGTGAACAGCGCGCACCTCGACCGCCACGGGAGCCCTTCATAGATCGGTTGGGAGAACGTGGCGCTGGGTGGGTGAAACGCCTGGTCGCAGGCATCTCAGCAGCCATGGTCTCAGCAGTGGGCCTGCTCAACTTCCGCATGCAGTTCGGTGAGGGGACCACTCCCGCAGGCACCCAAGACACCACATTCGGCCTTTTCTCAACGGTACCCTTGGCAGCGGTCATCGTCCTCCTTTTGCTCATAGCGCTGGCAGTGCTGAAACCGAAGGTGGGATTCCTTGGCGCCTATGGCGCTTTCGCCCTTTCCCTCATGTTCAGCCAGGCGTGGACCTGTGCGCTGCTCTTGGTGATCGGATTGGGCGCTTGGTGGTGGTTCGCGGGTCGCAGGAGCGATGGCTCTTGCACCTTGGTCATGATGACGCCCTTGCTGGGTTCCATCGGTTTCGCCGCGGTGGTGCCCGTGGTGGCTGGAGCGGTCATGGACGTGCGTGAGGCATTGGCGGCGGCGGCTGGGTCCATCGTGAGCGCTATCGTATTCGCTGCCTTAGGGTCTCACAGCCTTGCGAATTGGGAAGTGTATTCGAATTTCATCGTTGCCGTGAACCCTGTCATTGCTGGAGCGGTCATCACGAACGGGTTGAATGAGACCCTTGCCAGCGCGGGGACGTGGATCGTTGCCGGTTCATGGCTCGTGGGGGCGGGAGCCTTCTCGCTCTTCTGCCTTCGGGGCACCAAGGCGTTCGATATCGTGGGATCGGTGGTCTGCGGAGCCATCGTCATCTGCGGAATGTTGGTGCTGCCGCCGCTGGTGGGCGTGCAGAATGGGCTCATGCCCCTGTCCGTTGCGGGGGCTTTGGTGCCAGCCCTTGTAGGGGTCGTCTTCGCGGTGGCGAATGTGACCGACCGCGTGCGCATGGCAGAAGGGGAGTGGTAGCTGCTACCCTTCCGATTCGCTGCTTACGCTGCCGGTGGCCCGGTATCGATCTGGCATCTCAGAAGGGGTTTTGGATTGCGGTTGTTTCATGCTATCGGGCTGTTTTGCTGGTATTCTGAGCTCAGCGTGCAATGCTGCTTGGGGAAAGGGGATGCGCCATGGCTGATGAGACCGTATTCGCTGAGGAGACCCAATCTGAAGAGAGCACTCCGTCGGCCCCAGCGCAATCTGAGGAATGCACTCCGGCTGCACCGCCGAAGAAGGACCGCAAAGCCCTCACCATCGCTTTGGCCGTATTCTCCATCGTCGTCTTCGCAGGCATAGGCTTGGTCATCTTCAACGCTACGGGGACTTCGGCTGCTGAGAGGGCCATGGCAGATTCCCTGGCCCAAGATCCGGCCATCACTGAACGAGTCATCTCCAGCACCTGGGGAGAGCAACGTGGCTTCACTACCACGAAGGTAGAGGTGCGGGACCTCGACCGCGGCTTCCTGGCGCCTGCCGCTACGGCCACGGTTTTCGTGAAGGCAACGAACGGCTCTTTTGAGCTCGATGACACTTTCACCGTTCAGTGCGCAGACGGGGGCTACGGTTGGACCATCACCCAGGCGGACATGGTGAAGGATGTCTATCAGCCTATCGATAAGATCCCTGACGAGGTGCTGCTGGCCAACCTGCCCGCCATCATGGCGAAGGCGGATGAGGTGAATGAGAGCCTGACCTACGTCAATCCTTTGAATGTGACTGATTTCTTCAGCGTGGATACAGATGCCGTCGTGGTGAGCAACGCATTCGACCGGGGCGAAGAGGATGCGACCATCGCTCTCACACGCATGGTGGATGGCGTTGCCCATGAGGGCGAACTGGATGTGGTGATGGGTTGGGACGCTCAGGCGGAGCCGCCGGACTGGACGCTCATCAGCGTTACCGCCCTCGGGGACACCGAGGGGGCTATGGGTTCAGTGGTGCGTGAAGGTTTGCCTGCCTATGCTACGAAAGCGGATGAGGCCGAAATGGCTGGGAAGGATGCTGGCGGAGGGAGCTTTTGGGTCAACTTCATGACGAGGATGCTCGGTCAGGAGAGCTCACCCTATGTTCGCATCGGTTTTGCGAATATCACCAACAACGATACGGATATGCAGTTCACGGTCATATCCAATGAAACGGGAGATGCGCTTTACGAATCCCCGCGCCTATCTCCGGGAACGAGCCTTGACTATCTCACCCTTGCCGAACCCCTTGAACCCGGAGAGCATCCCGTCACCGTCCAATATACTGCCTATGGTGACGGATGGCGCTACGATGATACCGTCAACGTCGACCGTGATTGCAGCATCTATGTGACGGAGGATATGCATCTATGATAAGCCGCTACACCTTGCCCGAGATGGGCCACATCTGGGATTTCCAGAACAAGTTCGATATCTGGCGTGAGATAGAGGTGCTGGCCTGCGAGGCTCAGGCAGAACTGGGTGTCATCGGCATCACCGCCGAAGAGGCCCAGTGGATCCGAGATCATGCCGCCGCGGAGGCGGAGCGCATCTCAGAGATAGAGAAGACCACGAACCATGACGTGATCGCCTTCACCACGAATATGGCTGAGCATATCGATGCCGACATCCCCGAAGGTCAAGAGAAGCCCAGCCGCTGGGTGCATTTCGGCATGACCTCCTCTGATCTGGGTGACACCGCACTCAGCTATCAGATCGTCCAGGCCATCGACATCATCATCGCTGACATTCGTTGTCTGGGTGCCACGTGCAAGCGCCGCGCCTTCGAACTGCGTGACACTTTGTGCGTGGGCCGCACCCATGGTATCCATGCAGAGCCCATGACCTTCGGCATGAAGTTCGGTAGCTGGGCCTGGGCGCTGCACCGCTGCTTGGTGCGCATGGAGGAGGCTCGCGAAGTGGCCGCCGTGGGCGCCATCTCCGGTGCGGTGGGCACGTACTCCAGCATCGATCCCTTCGTGGAGCGCTATGTCTGCGAACGGTTGGGCCTCACGCCGGATCCCCTTTCCACGCAGGTACTGGCACGGGATCGCCATGCTCAGGTTGCAGCGGCTCTGGCGGTGACGGCTTCTACTCTGGAGAGCATCGCCATGCAGGTGCGGCTGCTCCAGCAATCGGATGTGATCGAAGCTGAAGAGCCGTTCACCAAGGGCCAGAAGGGTTCCTCGGCCATGCCTCACAAGCGCAATCCCATCACGGCGGAGCGTGTCTGTGGCATGGCGCGCATCGTGAAGGCGAACGCCCAAGTGGCCTTCGACGACGTGGCTCTTTGGTATGAGCGGGATATCTCTCATTCCAGTGCGGAGCGCATCGCCTTGGCAGACAGCTTCATCGCCTTGGACTACATGTTCTCCAAGATGCAGTGGATGTTGGACGGGCTCAATGTGTACCCAGCGAAGATGGAGCATAACCTCTGGCGCACGCGTGGACTCATCTTCTCAAGCAAGATGCTGCTGGCGCTCGTGGAGGCGGGTATGACCCGTGAGGATGCCTATGTGGTGGTGCAGCGCAACGCCATGGAAGTTTGGGAAGATATCCAGAATGCAGTCGAGGGCCTTTCCTTCAAGGATCGCATCCTAGCCGATGATAAGGTCCAAGAGCTATTGGCTGAAGGGAGTCTGACCGAAGAGCGTGTGGATGCCATCTTCGACCCGAAGGCCTTCCTCACGCGCGTGGGCGTGGTGTTCGACCGCTTGGAGCCGCTGGAGTTCTAAAGCCTCTGGCTCCTAGACCTGGTTCGGGAACCGCAGGGTGATGGTGGTCCCCTCTTCGGGGACAGATGCCACCATCATGGAGGCGCCTTCCCCATAGAACCCGTGCATGCGGTCGTGGACGTTCTTGACGGCTATGCCCAGGCCCGTTTCTGATCGGGGATGCATGATGGAGTTGCAGGTCTCCTGATCCATCCCCACGCCGTCATCCTGCACATCCACTATCACATCCCGATCCTCTATGGTGGCTGTGATGCGTACGGTCAGAAGCCCCTCGGGGGGCATAGCATGCTTGACGGCATTCTCCACCATGGGCTGCAAGAGGAAGGGAGGCACTAGCATCTCCTGGATGGCTTCGGCATCCTTCCCTAGATCGACCTCCATCTGCAGACGGTCGTCGCCGAACCGGGCCACTTCGAACATGAAGTAGCGCTGGGTCTGCTCCAACTCCTTCGCCAGCCGGATCTTGTCCTGAGAGTTCTCGAGGGTGGAGCGATAGAACACGGCGAATTCGCGCAACAGCAGACGGGCTTTTGGCGGGTCAGTGCGGATGAACGAAGCGATGGTGTTGATGGTGTTGAACAGGAAGTGCGGGTTGATCTGGTTCTGGAGCATCTTCAGCTCCATCGAGGTAGCAAGGTCCCGTTGGCGCTCCAATTCCGCAGCGGCTATCTGAGTGGAGAGCAGCGTGCCGAAACCCTGGGCGATGGATTTCTGGGTCTCGGTGATCTTGCGGGCGGTGCGATAGTAGAACTTGAGCGTGCCGAAGATCTCGCGGCCGACGATGAGCGGGATGATGATGGCCGCTTCGATGACCGAGGGACCTTCGGGGAAGCCGATATCCTCATGGGTATAGATGACCCGTGGCACGCCTTCGGCGATGACCCCGTGGGTGGCCTGGGTGCGGATATTCGCACCGGAAGGATTCTCTGCCTCCATGTACCCAGCGTATCCTAGGATCACCGTGCGGTCGGTGATGGCAACAGCAATGGCTTGGGTGCTGGGCAGGAGATATTCGCAGATCCTCTGAGCGGCAGATTGGTCAAGGCCTTTGCTGGTGAGGTCCACCATCGTTGAGGAGAGGCGCAGCATGGCGTCGGTCTGGCGCGCGCGGATGGAATCCGGGTCGAGCAGCAGGCGCATGATGATGGCCACGCTGATGGTGAAGATGAGTCCCGCGGTGATCACCACGGGAATGGAGCTAGGGCTGGAGAAGATGGTCCACAGCAGCGTGACGCCCGCCAAGAGCGCCACTAGTCCAGCCAGCATCTCCAAAGAGAGCGGCCGAGGGACCATATGGCGGATCCGCTTCTTGCTATCAAAGGTTCTCACGTTCGGTCTCCTGCCCCCTGTTTCGTCAGCTTCCTGGTCCCTGAGAGGCCGAAAGCTGCATTCCGCACAACACATTTTTTACAAAAGATATCTGAACCGTTAATATACTTACAGCTTATTATGCTCTTTATGGGCTCGATGAGAATTCGGCGAAGAACAAGGAAGCGCACATGACGGGAAACATGCAGAACAGACCGGCATCCCAGGGGGATATCCCCGGGCACGCTTCGAATGCACAGGCACCGCAACCAGTGCCGCAGTCTTATACTGGGCAAACAGGTCAGCACCAGCCTGTGCAGGGTCATCCTGCGCAGAGCAATCCTCAACAGTTTCAACAACCCTATGGTCAGCATCCGGTGGGACAGCCCGAGCGGCGTCCGTTCCCGGGCACAGACATCCCTCAGGGCCAAGCGTCCCAACAGCCCAAGCAAGCTGTTCGGCAAGAGCCGCCTGCGGCCAAGCCGGAGCGTAGCGCCAAGGGTAAGCGGAATATCATCATCGCCATCTGTGCGGCGGTGATCATCGTCGTCATCGCCGGGGCGCTCGTCTTCGCGAACGTTTCCGGTAACGCCTTCTTCGACTCTTCCGCTCAGTCGGGGCAGCCTTCTTATAAGACTCCCGAGGAGATAGAGGCAGAGCGCAACCGCCAAATGGAAGAGGGCATGCTCAATATCTCTATCGCCAGCGTGATCGAATTCGAGAACGGCACCTCTCCGGGGACTGCTTTCATCGAGAACGTCCCTTCCAACAAATACGTGCTCAAGGTGACCATCACCACTGACAACAACGGGGAAGTGGTCTATCAGTCCGGCGGCATCAAGCCTGACAGCTTCATCGAGACCATCACCCTGTCCAAGCCTTTGGCGGCGGGTACCTATCCGGCAACTGCTACATTCGTTGCCTATAACCCCGACACCTTGCAGGAGGTAGGCCAGGCGAACGCCAAGGTTACGCTGGTCGTCAAGCAGTAGCTTTGGCGGCTGCAAGGGAAGAGGCCTGAAACCGTGAAGCCGGCAGTAGTCATCCCTACGTTCATCACGGGCGCTCGGCGCCGTAATGAGACCAAGGGCATCGTGGGGAACTACGACCACACCACCAACATCAACGATGAAGGTGAGCTGGATCGCTGCTTGGCGTCCTTGGAATGCGTTGAGAATCTCGGGCTGGTCATCCTGCTGGTAGCGGCTGATCGTTCGCTGGAAGCAGAGGCACTGGCGAAGGTCCGCAAGACGGTCGCCGCCCATCAGCAGCTCTCCACGTTGGTGATCGGCTCAACGGAGCTGGCGCTCATCCGCCAGCGTATGGAGCAATTGGGCATCACGAATGTCAATCAGCAGATCGGGTTGCGTGGGTATGGCGCCGTTCGCAATCTAGGACTGGTGATAGCGAACACGTTGGGGTTCGATGCTGTCATCTTCTTGGATGACGACGAGGTCATCGATGACCCTGATTTCATGCGCAAGGCAGCCTATGGGCTCGGGAAGCTCACCAAGAAGGGCGTGCCCATCCTGGCTAAGACGGGGTACTACATCAACGACCAGGGTTCCTACTATTCCAAATGGGAGGATCGCTGGTACAACCGGTTCTGGCAACAGGGCAGCGCCTTCAATGACTGGATCCGCCACGCTATGGCAGGCCCGCGGCTCTCCCGCAGCAACCATGTATGTGGCGGCTGCCTCGCCATCCACAAGGAGGCTTTCCGACGCTTGGCCTTCGACCCGTGGATTCCTCGGGGTGAAGACCTCGACTACATGCTGGACCTGCGCATGTATGGCTCCGATATCTGGTTCGATAACCAATGGCAGCTTCGCCATCTACCGCCTAAGACCAAGCACGAAGGGGCGCGCTTTCGCCAAGACATCTTCCGCTGGCTCTATGAGCACGCGAAGCTCGAATACAGCCACTCACTCATCGATCTTCTGCGCATCACGCCCCAATCCCTGAAGCCCTATCCGGGGCCGTTCCTGGAGCGGGGCTTGTCACGACGTATTGCCATCACGGCGTTCTTGCGCAGCTTGGTGCGGCCGGATAAGAAGGCCTATCGGCGGGCTGCGAAAGAGGCTATGGGTGAGGCTCGGCGTTACGCCGAGCAGAACTGCGCGAACTACTTCGAGTTCCAGCGTACTTGGCCGCAGATCATGGAGCGGATGGATTCCGACCGCATGCTGACTACCGCCCTGGTGCAGTCAGCCTTACTCGAGCAGGAGCCCTCATTGGATCCTGCCCAGGTTACTGAAGAGCCGCAGGTGCCGGGCAGGGAAGCGAACGTGGACCCGGGCGCTACCAGTCAGATCCGGCTCGACCTGAAGGACGCCTGAGTCCTTGGAAGCTTTTCTGGGTTCGGCAATAGTCTTCCTCTTGGTAGGCTTAGGGGTCGGCGTGCTCTCGGGGATGCTAGGCATCGGTGGCGGCACTATCCTCGTCCCTGTGTTCAAGCTCGGCTTCGGACTGCCTGCCTTGGGCGCCACGGCCACCTCTCTCTTCACCATCATCCCCACATCCATATCAGGGGTCATCAGCCATATCCGCAAGGGCTCCTGCGTGGTCCGACTGGGTGTTGCTGCTGGCTTGGGGGGCGCATTGACATCTCCGCTAGGAGTATGGCTGTCCTTCCAGTCTCCGGAATGGGCCACCATGGTGGCTTGTGCTGTGGTCATCGCCTATTCCGCTTCCACCATGCTCACCAAGGCAGTGAAGCTCTTGAGAGCCCAGAAGGCCAGCATGGCGAAGGAGAGCCAACAGCCGAGCAGATCGCTTTCGGGCTACGATGCTCCACGAGGCGTGCGGAGCATCCTGCTCGCCTGTGCCATCGGGCTTGTTGCAGGCGTCCTTTCAGGCTACGTTGGTCTGGGTGGCGGCTTCCTCATCATTCCGCTATTCATGCAGCTGCTGCACATGCCCATGAAGCTGACGAGCGGCACATCGCTCATGGCGGTGATGATACTGGCCGTGCCAGGAACGGTGACCCAGGCATTGCTGGGGAATGTGGATTGGGTGGGTGGCATCTGCGTTGCTCTTGGAGCAGTGCCCGGTGCCGTATTGGGGACGAAGCTCCTCGAGCGCATCTCGGAGGTGCATCTGCGCTTCATGTTCGGCGGGTTCCTGCTGATAGCCTCCATCCTCCTGATCCTGGACCAAGTGCTGTAGATTGCCGTAGGGACGGACTGTGGTCCGCCAGGTGGGCAGAGGATATCAGGCAGGTTCCCAGACGCGTACGGTGCACTCATTGATGCGCTCACCCGACATGGGGGTGTAATCCACATTCGCGAAGGTGACGATGCGCTCGGATGTGCCACTGGTGGCCAGATATTCGCCATAGCCCTGGGTGGCTGATTCCGTGGGGATGGTGACGTATTTCCGCTCAGCCAGGTTCACGGCTGCTATGACGTTCGTCGATTTCACGAACAGCCAATTCCCGGCAAAGGCGGGGGAGGTGATGGGCGTGCGCGGGAAACGGAACCAAGGCGCGTTGCTGTATAGCTCGCAGACCGCATCTTCCCCTTGGGCTTCCGCTCTTGCTCGATCCTCGTCGGTGAGACCGTTGCTCTTCTGACCGCTGGAGAGCTGTTGCTCAAGGGTGGCGAGGGCATCAGCAGCGGCCGTAGCAGTGGTAAGGGATATCTCCTCGGCGGGCACGTAGGTTCCCAGGTTCGCCATGCCATCACCGAATTCGTAGAGGGCATCGAAAGAGAAGCCGAAGCCGTTGGGCCCGTAGGAGACATCCATGGGTTTCATGGTAGAGGGCAGCGTCAGCCGATCAGCGATCTTACCATCCTCTTCAGATATGAAGATGAGCTGCCAGGTCTTGCTCTTCTCGCTGTGGCTTTGAGCGCAGGCTATCCCTCCCAGGGCAGGGACCGGTGCGCAGGCGAAGCCACCCGGACTGATCACGGTTGCCTGGGCGGAATCTTGGGTACCTCCGAAGGCGATGCGGCAGAGGGCGGGCTGGGTCACCTCTTCCCCTTCGCCATCTTCGCAGCTTAAGGGAGGTGCATCGTCTCCTTTGGGCACTGTTTGCCACCAGGCGAACCCTCCGGAGACGGCCAAGGCCGGAAGGGTCCAGGAGCTATCCCCTTCGGCAGCCAGCATGGGTTCTCCCACGGCGGCACCATCCAAGGTAGTGCTGTATACGCGCCAATCTCCCGAGAGCACATTGGACTCAAGCCAGACGAGGCCAGCGCCATTGGCTCGTGCATCGAATATCTGAAAGCCCTCTTCTGCGCCAGCGGGAGCCTTCAGGGCTGTGGTCATGTTGCCGGATCCTAGATGCAGTAGGCCCACCTGGAGCAGCGGATCGGCGCTCTTGGTGGGAACCAGGCAAACCGCCACACTCTCAGAGCAGGAGGTGAGGGTGGTGCCGAAGGGGAGGGAGGCGCGGGTACGCAGGGTGAGCAGCCCTTTGAGGTCATCCACGTATTCGCACTGCTCCGTGGTGAAGACGGCGTCCTGGGGTATGGAAAGCGCCCCCTCAGCCGCCTGGGCGCTGGAGCCTCCACCTGAGGCAGCGGAGGTCAGTGCATACGCGCCTCCGCCCACTAGAGCAGCTACGGCGATGCCAGCTCCTCCCACGAGGAGCTGGCGGCGGGTAAGGGCGGGGCCAGCTGGGTTCGCTCGTGCATCTGTGCGGGGTCGGGTAGAGGAGCGCCCGACGGACGCCGCTCGGGAGCGTACTGCCCGTGACGTACCCTTTGGGGAGACGCTTCGCCCGGCAACGCTCTTGCGCGGGGTGGGCCTAGGAGGCTTTTTGGTGTGATCATGCATCCCGTCATTATGTCAAACAGAAAACCTGCCGTCACCGGGGGCGTTGCAAGGGATACAATATCTGCAGATCGTTCATCAGCGAATGCGGGCTACCTCCCCCTTGTCCGCTGCCGGAAAGGACACATATATGAGCGCTGAGACAAGACGGATCCTTTTGGTGGAAGACGATAAGAGCATCCGCGAGGCGGTGACAGCTTACCTAGAGAAAGAGGGTTACTGGGTAACGGCTGTGGGGGACGGCCAAGAGGCGCTGGATGAATTCGCAAAGCACAGCTTCGATCTCATCATCCTTGACTTGATGCTGCCCACCATCTCCGGCGAACGCGTCTGCAGCGTCATCCGTGACACCTCGGATGTGCCCATCATCATGCTCACGGCGAAGGGTGAGGTGGAAAACCGCATCATCGGCCTTGAGCTGGGCGCAGATGACTATCTGGTGAAGCCGTTCTCTCCCCGTGAGCTGGTCGCTCGCGCTCGGGCGCTGCTGCGTCGGGTGCATTCTGATTCGGAGCCCCTTCGCGAGGTATTGGAGTTCGGTGAGCTCACCATCGATGTATCTGGCCATAAGGTGCTCGTGAACGGCGAGGAGATCGGGCTCACCGATTCAGAATTCAAACTGCTGACAACCCTTTCGCGCTACCCCGGCCGGGTCTATTCGCGCATGGAGCTGGTAGAGAAGGTGCTCGGATATGACTTCGAAGGCTACGAGCGCACGATAGATAGTCATGTGAAGAACTTGCGTGCAAAGCTTGGAGATAATCCGCGAAGCCCGAAATGGCTGCATACGGTGCACGGAGTAGGGTATCGTTTCGAGGATCCAAACAAGAAATAACTTCTCAGAGGGGTCATGGGGGCAGAAGAATCCTATACCGAACAGGATGGTTTTGCGCAATCCGTTGCGTCTGTAGAGCTGTATACACCCCAACAGGCCATAGCAGGAGAAGAGGCTGATGAAGGGACCGTTGAGGCGGTCGTGGAAGAACCCGCTGAAGCGCCCGTTGCTACGGAGGGAGCAGAAACCGCAGCGCCATCAACGCCCTCTCCGGAACCGGCTGCCCCTGCTGGGTCAACGCCTCCCGTTGAGACGGCTGAACCTGCTGAGGCGAAGCGGAGCGAAGGTCCCCACATGCGTCCGTCGCGGCGCGCTGCGGGCAGCGAGCCGGTGAGCTTCACCCTCTCCTATCGCGCTCGCGTGATCCTCACCTGCGTGGCCATCTCCTTTTTGACCGTCACCCTTTCTTTGGGCATGGTGGCGCTCATCTGGAATCAGTTCTTCTCTACTTACGCGGCGAACAGCATCGAGACCTTGGCTCAGCAAACGGCGAACCGCATTGCCGATCTCTATCAGAAGACCTTGAGCTTGGAGGGGGATACGCTGATCCCTGCCCGAGAGGCAGCGGATAGCTCCGATGAGCTGGGTGTCATGGTGGTCAGCGCCAAAGGGAACAAGCTCTTCGACTCCACGGATGGCCTCTCTCCCGAAGAAGCCGCCAAGCAGGGGCCGAGCGCTGCTACCCAGATCGCCATTGCACCCATCGAGGTATCTGGCAGCGATGTGGGCAATGTCCGCGTGTGGGTCTACGGGTCCAATGCGCTCATGAGCAAGGTGGACCGTCAGTTCCAGATGGACACCTTCCTTGCGCTGCTGGTGGCGGGAGGTATCGCCCTAGTGTTCGCTCTTCTCTTCGGCATGGTATTCGTGAAATCCCTCGTCCGACCATTGGACCGGATCACCCGTACGGCTCGGGAGCTCTCCGAGGGGAACCTGTCAGCCCGTACGGGCATCAGCGGTTCTGATGAGCTTTGGCGTTTGGCTGAGACCATGGACGAGATGGCCGAATCCTTCCAGCGTGACCGCAAGCTGGAACAGCAGCTGACCTCAGACGTGGCCCATGAGCTGCGCACTCCGCTCATGGCCATCCAAGCGAATGTGGAGGCTATGATCGACGGCGTCTATGAGAAGGATGAAGAGCATCTGATGCTGGTAGATGCCGAAGTAGGCAGGCTATCGAAGCTGGTGGATGGGTTGCTCAAGCTGTCCCGTCTGGAGATGCGCACCACCCCCATGCGAGAGGAGCCGGTGGATCTTACCGCTTTGGCCGCTGACGTGGTCAGCTCCCACGAGGCCTTCATCGAGGACTGCGGGATATCCATTTCCCTTGGCGCCCAACAGGATGTGAAGACCTTGGGCGATGCTGACATGATCAGACAGGCCGTGACCAATCTGGTATCGAACGCTATCCGCTATACCGACGAAGGTGGCTCCATTACCATATCCGTCTTCCGTGAAGGGCGCATGGCCGCCATCGCTGTGCAGGATACAGGCATCGGCCTCTCTCCTGAGGAAGAGAAGATGGTCTTCTCTCGCTTCTGGCGGGCTGATTCCGGTCGAGCGAAGGAAAACGGCGGCTTGGGGATCGGGTTGTCCTTAGTGAAGGAGATCGTAGACCGCCATCACGGGCGCGTAGCGGTGAAGGGCACGAAGGGCGTGGGGGCAACTTTCACGTTGTACTTCCCGCTCTATGATGAGGAGCGTTCCTTGGCTCAAGCCCGCGTAGCCGTCAAGGTGATGGAGAAGCGCCAGCGCAACGCTCAGCGCTAGCTCCGACTGTTTTGGTTTGCGCTTGGTCCTTGGGAAGGGACAGGAAGGCCTCGCGGGGCTCTCAGGTGCGAAGGGGTCTTAGCCAGTAGCGCAGGAATACACCAGGAACACCACCAGCGTGACCAGAGCGAGCAGGAAAGCCCAACTGACCACATAGCAACCCTTGTTCCCCGCGCGACCCTTATCGATCATACGCTCAGAGAGCTTTCGCCGTTGCTTCAGATAGGCGGTGCCCTTCTCGGGCTTCGGCAGAGGTGCGGTCTGGGAAGGCATCCAGGCTCCTTCGGTCTGGCGTACCTTCGCCACCCCTTCGGCGCCTAAGTCCACTTTGGGACGGTTCCCCTCACCCAAGCGTTTGCTCACCCCTTCAACGAAGCGACCGAAGGCGGCGCTTTCCTGGGGGGGATAGCAGATGACAGCCATCTGACCCCAATAATGCCCTTCGCCGGGGTGATCCGTGAAGGCCACGAAGGAGAGGATGCCCACCATCTCCAGGCCTTCAGCCTGGAGCGTTTTGAGCTTGCGGGAGATGTCCGGCTCCAGGTAACCGACGCGCTGGCCGAAGGCGTTCTGGAACCAAGCCCGCTGAACGCCGTCTTCCTGGAGGATGTGGATCTGGTAGATGTCCCCTACAGCATTGTCTGCTCCCAGCAGGATGCCAGCATCCTTCTTGGACGCGGTGTCGAAGTCAAGGTATCTGCCAAAGAAATCAGTCATGATGGTGGGTGAGTATAGCATCTGAGATCGAAAGCGGCCCAGCGAACGAGTAGAATGTTCGGACTGTCTCCCACAAGATCCAAAGGTGGTCCATGAGCCTAGAGATGTCCCGCTCCGTGACTGACGGAACGCCCGCCGACGTGATAGAGCGCTATGCCTCGTTGCCCCAGCGCGCCCAAGCATCTGATTTCGGCACCTATGATGAGAACATCGTGGTGGTGGATACGGAAACCACCGGCGTGTCGGTCAAGAAAGACGAGCTCACCCAGATAGCAGCGGCCCGGTTAGAGCATGGGGAGGTTACGGAGTGGTACGTCACCTTCGTGAATCCCGGCATCCCCATCCCTGATGAGATATCCCATCTCACCCATATCTATGATGCCGATGTGGCCGCTGCCCCTTCACCCCAGGAGGCCCTGGCGGGGCTCGTGGCTTTTGCTAGGGATGCGAAGATGGTGGCCCACAATGCGGAATTCGACCGCAATTTCACCACCAAGCATCCAGCGGGTTATCCGCTCTTGGAGAACACCTGGATAGACTCGCTCGAGCTCTCGCGCATCGCGCTGCCGCGGATGAAGAGCCATCGTCTGATAGACCTGGTCCGTGCCTTCGGCGCTCCTCTATCCACCCATCGGGCCGATGATGACGTAGCGGCTCTCTGTGCTGTGTATCGGGTGCTCTTGGCAGCGGTAGATGCCATGCCGGAAGGCCTTCTGCACAGCATCAGCCAGCTGGCCACCCCTCAGGAATGGACTACCCAGCCGCTCTTCGCCGCCTTTGCGGACAGGGCCTACGAACGAAGGCTTGCAGAGCTGATCGAAGGCGGCATGGATCCTGCCGAAGCGAAGGCGTTGGCGCCCGAGCGGTTCTCTCTGAAGCAGATACGTCGGGACCGGATGGCGGATGCCCCGCGTCGGGCGAAGGTCGATGCGGCCGATATGGTGTCTGCCGAGGTGCTCCAGCAGGCGAACGTCCGGGTCGAGCGGGAGGGCGAAGGCATGACCATGCTTACCTTCCCTACCCCTGAAGCTGTGGAGGAGGTCTTCACACCCGAGGGCTTGATCGGAACGCTCTATGAGGATTACGAGACGCGCGAAGAACAAGCGGAGATGGCTCTAGCCGTGCGCGATGCGTTCGCATCTTCCGTGAACCTGTGTGTAGAAGCGGGAACGGGGGTCGGGAAATCCATGGCCTACCTGGTGCCTGCTGCCTTCACGGCTCAACAGAACAACATCAGCTTGGGTGTGGCCACGAAGACCAATGCGCTTCTGGATCAGCTGGTCTACAAAGAGCTCCCGCTGCTCTCCAAAGCCTTGGGCGACACGCTGACCTACGCGTCGCTCAAGGGGTTTTCGCACTATCCGTGCTTGAGGAAGATACAGCGCCTGATGGAATCAGGTGCGCAGATGCGGATGGTGATGAACGAGGAGAAGACTCAGGCGCCTGCCATCGCAGGGGTGCTCTCCTTCATCGAGCAGACCGGCTGCGATGACATGGATACCTTGAAGGTTGATTTCCGTACGCTGCCTCGGAGCGCCATATCCACCACCAGTCACGAGTGCCTGCGGCGGAAGTGTCCGTTCTATGGACAGTCTTGCTTCGTGTTCGGTGCTCGCAAGCTGGCGGAATCAGCGGACATCGTGGTCACGAACCAGAGCCTGTTCTTCTGCGACGTGGCTGCTGAGGGAGGCTTGCTGCCTCCCATTCGCTATTGGGTGGTGGATGAGGCCCATGGGGCGGAAGCCGAAGCGCGGCAGGCCCTCGCTTTGGAGATCAGCCTGGAGGCCCTAGGGAATCTGGTGTCTCGGGTGGGTGCGGATGCGAATGCGCGCAACGTCTTCGTGCGGGCTGAGCGTACCGTGGATGTAACGGAAGTTGCGAAGAGCGCGAAGGTGGACGGTGGGGTTGATGGAGAGCTCGTATTAGGGGATCCTTCATCTCCTGGCACGCTCTTCTTCGCCCTGACCAACAAAGCGAAGACCGCTGGCCGCGCCTTCGCTGAGACCGAAGCCGCCTTCCTCCTGCGCGTCCATGACCTTCTCCAGTTCGATCCGAACAAGAAGTCCAGCTATGACATGACGGACATCTGGATCAACGATCAGGTTCGCTCCATGACCTCCTTCGGTGAGATCGTGGCTGCTGCGAAGGATCTGATAGATGCCTCCGAAGCGCTCATCCGGGCTTGCCAGGAGCTTGTGGGCTATCTGGACGAAGTGGAGCATGCCGCCGTGATCCAGCGGGAGATAGCCGCCGTAGCCTTGGAGCTGAAGGATCTCGTTCGTGCGTTGGATGTGATCTTCGTGAATCCTACGGACGCCTATGTCTGCTCGGCCTACCTGAACAAGCGGCCGGACAAAGGGCGTGGCATGAAGAACGATGTCATCCGCGCATCCCTCTACAACGTGGGGGCTATGCTGGACGAGACGCTCTTCGCCCGTACCCGTTCGGTGGTGTTCACGTCAGCCACCCTCACGGTGAACGGCTCCTTCGAGCCCTTCGAGCATGCGCTCGGGCTCAACAGCAGCGAACAGTCCCGGGCGAATACGCTCACCCTGGAGTCCAGCTATGACTTCGACCGCAATATGCGGGTCTTGGTGGTGAACGATATGGCTGAGCCCAACAGCCCGAAGTATCTGGAGCAGCTGAAAGAGCTCTTGGTGGATGTGCATCGGGCCAACAACGGCTCGCTGCTCACGCTGTTCACGAACAAGAAGGAGATGGAAGCCTGCTTCGCAGAGGTGTCTCCGCGCCTGAAGGAGGATGAGCTGCGGCTGGTCTGTCAGCGCTGGGGTGTTTCGGTGAAGAACCTACGGGATGATTTCCTGACCGACGAGACGCTCTCCCTGTTCGCCCTCAAGAGCTTCTGGGAGGGCTTCGACGCTCCGGGCAAGACGCTCAAGGGGGTCATCATCCCGAAGCTCCCCTTCATCAAGCCCACCGATCCGCTCTCCTGCGAGCGAGCGGCGCGGGATGATGCAGCGTGGCGCCACTTCGTGCTCCCCCAGGCGGTATTGGAGGTGCGTCAGGCGGCGGGAAGGCTCATTCGCCGAGCCGATGATTCGGGGGTGCTCATCCTGGCAGATTCGCGGCTCGTGTCGAAGAGCTATGGCAAGGTGTTCCTGCGGTCCCTTCCCAGCAAGAACGTGAGGTTCGTCTCCACCGAAGAGCTCTTGGATGAGCTGCGGGGGTGACGGAACGCACTCGGCTCTTCTCGTCTCTCCGCGAAGGGCGCGTGCTATCATCTTGCTACCATTTTCCTGACATCCGGAGGAGCCATGTTCGCATCACCCATCACCACCGTTGCACCTACGTCCCAAGGCAAGGTGCGGGACCTCTATGACCTGGGAGACCAGCTGTTGCTGGTGGCCACAGACCGCATCTCGGCCTTTGACTACATCCTGCCCGATGAGATCCCGAACAAAGGGCGCGTTCTCACTCAGCTCTCGGTCTTCTGGTTCCAGTTGCTGGAAGGTGTCGTTGAGAGCCATCTCATCTCCACGGATGTTGCGGATCTACCTCAGGAGTTCCAGCCCTTCGCCGATTGGCTGCGCGGGCGCTTCATGCTGGTGCGCAAGGCGGAGATGTTCCCGGTGGAATGCATCGTGCGCGGATACCTGGCCGGAAGCGGCCTGGCTGAATACCAGAAGAGCGGCACCGTCTGCGGTATAGCGCTGCCAGAGGGGCTGGTGAACTCCTCCAAGCTGCCAGAGCCGTTGTTCACTCCGTCCACCAAAGCTGATATCGGTGGCCATGATGAGAACATCAGCTTCCAGCGTTGCGCTCAGATCGTGGGCGAAGAGGATGCTCAAGAGCTTTCGTGTCTGTCAACCCAGATCTACTCCACAGCTGCTGACTATGCAGCCGAGCGCGGGATCATCATCGCGGATACGAAGTTCGAGTTCGGGCGCATCGGAGATGCCATCATCTTGGGAGATGAAGTGCTCACCCCGGATTCCTCCCGCTTCTGGCCTGCTGACCGGTATGAGCCCGGTAAGAGCCAGCCTTCCTTTGACAAGCAGTACGTTCGCGATTGGTTGAGCGCGAACTGGGACAAGCAGGGCGAGCCGCCGCATCTGCCCCAGGATGTCATCTGTCGCACGGCCGAGAAGTACGAGCAAGCCTTCGAGATGATCACGGGCCGCACGCTCGAGGTGTGATGCGGATCCACGCCAAGCCCAGACCTGCCAGCACGAACCCCTAAGAGAGGTACCATGTCCCAGCGAAACCCCATGAACGAGCGCTACACCACGGAGAAGCATACCGGCTCTACCCGCAAGAGCGCGGCCAGCGCGAAGCCGAAGACGAAGGCCGCCGCTTCCGTCACCTTGGGCACCACCAAGAAGACCCAGCAGCAGAGGAAAGCGGAGGCGAAGGCTGCTCGCAAGAAGGAGCAGGAGCGCCAGCGCGAACTGGATCGGAAATACTACAAACCGGATACGGAGCGCTACAAGAAGCTCAAGCGGCTTTGGTGGCTGTCCCTGGGTGGGGCGGTCGTCTGCACGGTGCTCTCCTGGGTGCTGCGCGGCGTCGAGCCTGCCTGGATCGCCTTCGTCTGCCTGTTCGCTGCCTATGCGCTCATCATCTTCGCGTTCTATCTCGATTTCTCGAAGATCAGGAAAGAGCGCCGCAGCTATCAAGAGCGCATGATCGCCTTGGAAGAGGCCCAAGAGAAGAAAGAGCGGAAGCAGCAGGCGCGCAGGGGTGGCCGTGTCACAGAAGAGATCGTGACGGAGGCGGATGCGTCGCAGTCCCCTGAGGCTGAGAAGCCTGCGAAGGCAGGGTTCATGGGCCGCCTGTTCAAGAAGAAGGATACAGCGAACGCGGAGGAATGAGACCGAGCGTCCTAGAGGAGGATCCATGGTCAAGCGCATCTATGTGGAGAAGAAACCCGGGTTCGACGGGGAGGCGCAGCAGCTGGTCACAGAGTTGCGAGACACCTTGGGCATCCTGGCTCTGGACGGCGCTTCCGTCATCAATCGCTATGACGTGGAAGGCATAGACGATGACCTCTTCGCTCAATGCGCAGTAGGGGTCTTCTCTGAGCCCCAGACGGATGATGTGTCCTATACGCTGGATGATGCCATCCAGCTGCATAAGCCCCAAGCCCACTGCGAGGGGGATGTGTGCACGTTCCCCGGTCCGCGCACCGTCTTCGCCGTGGAGTACCTGCCGGGCCAGTTCGACCAACGGGCAGACTCGGCCAGCGAATGCATCCAGCTCATCAGCCAGGGCGTGCGCCCGCTCGTGCGCAGTGCCACGGTCTACGGGCTGGACGGCAACCTGTCCGATGAAGACGTGGCAGCCATCAAGGGGTATGTCATCAATCCGGTGGAGGCGCGGGAAGCCTCATTGGATGAAGTGGATACCTTGGCTCAGGAGTTCGAGCGGCCTGCTGATGTAGAGGTGCTGGAAGGCTTCCGCCATCTGGATGACGTGGCTCTGGAAGCCTTCATCCAAGACCGCGGCCTTGCCATGGATCTGGCGGATATCCGGTTCCTGCAGAGCTACTTCCAGGATGAGGGACGCGACCCGACCATCACGGAAGTGAAGATGGTAGACACTTATTGGTCGGATCATTGCCGCCATACCACTTTCGGCACCGTTCTGGAGGATGTCCAGATAGCTGATGCGAACGTGGCTCGCGCGTTCGAGCGCTATCAGGAGCTCCGCCGGGAATTAGGGCGTGAGGAGAAGCCGGTATGTCTCATGGATATGGGCACCATCGGCGCACGCTATCTCAAACATACCGGTCAGCTCACGGGCTTGGACGAATCCGAGGAGATCAACGCCTGCACGGTGCGGGTCAAGGTGGATGTGCGCGGGGAAGAGCAGGATTGGCTCTACCTCTTCAAGAACGAGACCCACAACCATCCCACTGAGATAGAGCCCTTCGGCGGCGCAGCCACCTGCGTCGGGGGCGCTATCCGCGACCCTTTGAGCGGGCGTGCTTACGTGTATCAGGCCATGCGCGTCACGGGCGCGGCTGACCCCACGGTTCCCGTGTCCGAGACGCTGCCGGGCAAGCTGTCCCAGCGCAAGCTGGTGACCACGGCGGCCCAAGGCTACTCTTCCTATGGCAACCAGATAGGCTTGGCCACGGGCCAGGTCCATGAGCTGTATCACCCGGGCTATGCTGCCAAGCGCATGGAGATAGGCGCGGTCATCGCGGCCACGCCTGCCGGGGATGTGCGCCGGGAGACCCCGGCACCCGGAGATGTCGTGGTGCTCTTGGGTGGTCGTACCGGGCGTGATGGCATCGGTGGGGCCACTGGTTCCTCAAAGGCCCACAGCGCCACCTCCATCGAGACCTGCGGCGCTGAGGTACAGAAGGGAAACGCTCCGGTAGAGCGTAAGATCCAGCGCCTGTTCCGCAACTCCGAAGCCTGTCGCATGATCAAGCGCTGCAATGACTTCGGAGCGGGCGGGGTGTCTGTGGCTATCGGGGAGTTAGCTGACGGCTTGGATATCCAGCTCGACCGCGTTCCCAAGAAGTATGAGGGGCTTGATGGCACGGAGCTGGCCATCTCGGAGAGCCAGGAGCGCATGGCCGTGGCCCTGGCACCGGATGATGTGGATGATTTCATCGCTTTTGCCCGGGCAGAGAATCTGGAGGCGACCCCGGTGGCGGTGGTCACCGAAGAGCCTCGGGTGCGCATCCACTGGCGTGGCAACACCATCGTGGATGTGAGCCGAGAGTTCTTGGCCAGCAACGGTGCGCCCAAGTTCGCGAAGGCGTCTGTGCCTGGTTGCGAGTCGTTCGCTGAGAGCTCAGCGGATAGGGCCTTCGAGGCCTGCGAGCAGCTGACCGATTCGGTGGTGGATGCTGTCTGCGACCACGATTCCATCCAAGACGCCCTTGTGGGGCTCATGGCTGACATCAATCGGGCTTCCAACAAGGGGCTCGTGGAGCGGTTCGATTCCACCATCGGCGCTGCTACCGTGCTCATGCCCTTCGGTGGCGTGAACCAACTGACACCGTCTCTGGCCATGGTGGCGAAGCTGCCGGTGCTGGGTGGCAATACCACGACGGTGTCTGGCCTGTCCTGGGGCTTCAACCCGTATCTTTCCGAATCCGACCCCTTCGCCGGGTCCTACATGGCCGTGCTGGACTCGGTGGCGAAGCTGGTAGCCACCGGTTTCCGCAGGCAGGATATCTACCTCACCTTCCAGGAATACTTCGAGAAGCTGCGCAATGATCCAGAGCGCTGGGGCAAGCCCTTGAGCGCCCTATTGGGAGCCTTAGAAGCCCAGCTAGACTTCGGTGTAGGGGCTATCGGTGGCAAGGATTCCATGTCTGGCAGCTTCGAGGATCTGGATGTGCCGCCTACGCTGGTCTCATTCGCTACGGCTGTAGGGAATCTGGATCGGGTGACTTCTCCTGAGCTCAAGCGGCCGGGAAGCGCCCTGGCGTGGCTCTCCTTCGTGGAGGCCAGTGCCCAGTCCCTCACGGCCACCATGGATGCCGTAGAGCATCTGATCGGACGGGGCCTGGTGGCCTCCTGCGCTTCCGGCGGCTACGGCGGTTTGGGGGAGACGCTCTTCAAGATGGCTGTGGGCAACGGCATCGGCGTGCAGCTGGATGATGTGGGCATCGGGGATCTGTTCGAACCGGTCTACGGCACCTTCGTCCTGGAGGCAGCCGACGGCGTGAGCGTGGATGATCTGGCCCAGGCTCTGGAAGAGGCCGGGCTGGAAGAGGGCATTGACCTCGTTGACCTGGGCGTCACGCTGGAAGACTACCTTCTGGTGGCAGATGGCCAGCAGGCTGATCTGGCGGTGGTCCAGGAAGCCTGGGAGAGCGGCATCGAATCCGTATTCCCCTACCGCACGCACCAAGAGGACGATGAGCCCGTCTCATCCCTGAGCTACACTGAGGGTAGTGGGGCTGTCTATCATGGTCCTGCCGTAGCTCGTCCACGGGTCATCATCCCTGTGTTCCCCGGCACCAATTGCGAATACGATACCCAGGCGGCTTTCGAGGCTGCGGGCGCGGACGTCACCGTGCAGATCATCAACAACCTGACCCCCGAGGCAGTGCGTGAGTCCGTGGATCAGCTGGTGCAGAACATCCAACGGTCTCAGATCGTGATGCTGCCCGGTGGCTTCTCCGGCGGTGATGAACCAGATGGGTCGGCGAAGCTGATCTGCGCCGTGTTCCGCGCTCCGGCGGTGACAGAGGCGGTTCGTGAGCTGCTGCAAAAGCGAGATGGCCTCATGCTGGGCATCTGCAATGGATTCCAAGCGCTGGTGAAGCTCGGCCTCGTGCCTTTCGGTGACATCATGGATCCTTCTCCTGATCTGGCTACGCTCACCTTCAATGACATCGGCCGCCACCAGAGCAGCCTTGTACGCACGCGGGTGGCGTCCAACCTGTCTCCTTGGCTGGCGGATTGTCAGGTGGGCGAGGTACACACGGTGGCTATCAGCCATGGAGAAGGCAAGTTCGTGGCGCCTCCGGCGTTGCTGGGGCAGATGGTGGCGAAGGGGCAGGTGGCAACCCAGTATGTGGATGCATCGGGTATGCCATCCATGGATCTGTCGGTCAACCCGAACGGTTCCGTGTTGGCTATCGAGGGCATCACGTCGCCGGATGGGCGTGTGCTAGGCAAGATGGGTCATAGCGAACGCGCAGGTGAAGGCCTGTACCAGAACGTACCCGGGAACAAGCTGCAGCCTCTCTTCACTGCAGGCGTACGCTACTTCGCGTAAAAGCATTCGATGATGTCATGCATGCCGAAGAACACGGCATGCATGTCGCTCGCCCTGCTCGCTCATATCAAGATGCCCTGGGTCGAACATGTTCGACCCCTACGGGCAATGTGTCAGGTTCTCATCGGGCAAGCTGTGTCTGTCAGGTTGCTCGTAGGGGCCGACCGTGGTCGGCCCGAGGCTGCATGCATGGTTGTGCGTAGGGGCGGACCGTGGTCCGCCCGAGGTTGCGTTCGGGTGAACCCTTGCGCCAGGTTCCTTAACGATATCGACACGGTACTCGCAGAGCCGCGGTATTCTGATAGCATTCTCGATGAAGGATAATCACCCTCTCTGAAAGGACTGGACATGGCAAAACCTGAACCGTCTATGGATGCGTGGCTGGCAGAAGCGAAGCAGTCTGACCAGGCTGATCAATGCGGGATGTTCCTCGTGCACAACGGCATCGTCCGCGTGACCCCCAAGAAGCAGGTTCGGGAAGGGGTCCAGGGCATCGGGGATGTGACTGCGGTGCAGTTCTCCTATGACGAGGCGGGCGTGGAAGCGGCCATCGAAGAAGCCCTCACCTGGCCGGGTGTCTACTACGTACGCGTCTGGCTGAATGAAGGGGAGTTGGAAGTGGGGCAATCCATCATGTATGTGCTCATCGGCGCGGACATCCGCCCGAATTGCATCGATGCGCTGCAGAAGCTCGTGGGCCATATCAAGAATGACCTGGTGGTCGAAAAGGAGATATATGCGTAAATACCTGTTTACGCCTGACACCCAAGCCACGGGTCGGAAAGTCCTGGCCCTTGGCTTGGCGGCTATCCTCGCGCTATCCGCCTGCCTTATGGCGGCCTGTACCCCTTCCGCTGAAGAGGGGCTGAACCAACCCGCATCTTCCAGCCAAGCAACGGGGGAGGAAGATATCACGCTCGCCCCGCTCACCCTCGTGACGGCCGATGATCCGCTCCTCGCCTTCGCCGCCAATTCCACCGCGGCGGTGCTCAACGGCCCGGATGCGGGCGCATCTGCAGGCGCTCCTGACAGCCTCTTGGAGCAGAACCTCTGCTATTCACCCCTTTCCCTGTATCTGGCCTGCTCATTGGTGGGGCTTGGTACTCAAGGGGGTTCCCAAGAGCAGCTGCTGACGCTTCTGGGCGCGGGGGATCAGGCGCAGCTCGCGGCCCTCAACGAAGGGGTTCGCCTGCAACTGGAAGACACCTTTGGAGATGCCCAGGTGCAGGTGGCGGATTCGATCTGGGCGGGCAAGGGCTATAGCTTCACTGACGCCTTCCGTCAGCAGGCCGAGGCGCTGGGCGCGGGTGCTTTCGATGTCACCTTCGGCACTCCTGAGGCTGACCAGCAGATATCCAACTGGATCTCTGACCAGACAGAAGACCTCCTCAAGCCAACCCTCTCCACGGAAGACGGCCAGGCAGCGCTACTGGTGAATACTATCTACTTCAAGGACGGCTGGGCTTCTCCGTTCACGGCTGAGCAGACCCAAACCGCTCCCTTCCATGCACCCGGTCAAGAGGTGCAGGCGGACCTCATGCGCCAGACCGTGACGGATTCGCTCTATGGCGAAGGGGAGGGGTTCACGGCGGCCGCCCTCTCATTCACCGGTGGCTCTACCATGACCTTCTACCTGCCGGATGAGGGAACACATCTCTCTTCGCTCCTTCAGGACCCTCAGAGCGTTCTGGATCTGATGAGCCTGGAATTGGAACCGCAGAGCGTGGACTGGTGGATCCCGAAGTTCCAAGCCACATCTTCGCTCAAGCGGCTGGTGGAGTCCCTCAAGGCGCTCGGCGTGACGGATATCTTCTCTCCGCAGAGCCCGGAGGATTTCGCACCCATGATCGCAGCCGATGACGGGTCGGGCGGCTTCTGCGTGAGCTCGGTGCTCCAAGACACCCATCTGGCTTTGGACGAAGCAGGTGTAGAGGCTGCGGCCTACACGGCCATCGGCATCGAGAAGATGGCGCTCATGCCTGATGCGGAGCCGGTGGAATTCAAGCTGGACAGACCATTCTTCTATACCCTGGTTTCACCGGATGGAAACATCCTCTTCGCAGGGGTTCTGTATAATCCCGGTCTGTAAGCAACCCTGGCCTGCAAGGCCTGTTCGACCAAAGGAATCCCATGTCGCTCCCCGCCTCTGACCTCACGAAGCAACCTGACCTGCGCACTACCCTGGATCTGGGGGCGGTGCTCCCTGAAACGGCGGAGGTGCGCGATGGGCACCTGTTCGTGGGCGGTGTTGATCTGGTGGACCTCGCCCATGAGCTGGGCACCGCTCTCTACGTGTTCGACGAGGCGCATCTGCGTCACCGGATGGAAGCCTACAAGACCTCCTTCCAAGATCAGTATCCGAATACCGATGTCATCTATGCCAGCAAGGCCTTCCTGAACAAGGCCGTCGTGCGCATCGTCCAGGAAGAGGGTCTTTGCTTGGATGTTTCCGGCGGTGGAGAGCTGGCCTGCGCTCTCTCCGTGGGCTTCCCAGCTGATCGCGTGTTCGTGCACGGCAACAACAAGACGCCCCATGAGCTTGAAGAGGCCATCTCCGCTGGCGTGGGGCGCATCGTGGTGGACAGCCCTGAGGAGCTGCGCCGCATCTCCTCTATCGCCGAGGCCTATGGCGTAGTGCAGGACATCTATCTGCGCATCACCCCTGGGGTGGAAGCAGACACCCATGAGTACATCAAGACGGGTTGCGAGGATTCGAAGTTCGGCTTCCCCCTGAAGGATGACCGGGCGTTCCAGGCGGTCAGCCAAGCGTTGGATACGCCGAATGTGCGCCTGATGGGGCTCCATTGCCATATCGGCTCCCAGATCTTCAAGTTGGACCCCTTTGCTGAAGCGGCAGAGGTGATGGTGGCCTTCCTGGATGAGATCCGTGAGCGTCGGGGGGTCACCCTTCCAGAGCTCGATCTGGGAGGGGGCCTGGGCATCGCCTATCTGGCCGATGACGAACCGGCCAGCATCCCCGAATTCGCTGCACTGCTCTGTGGTGCGGTCAAGGCAGCCTGTGAGCGTCGCAGCTTCCCGTTGCCGCGCTTGCTGGTGGAACCGGGACGCTCGTTGGTGGCGAATGCGGGTATGACACTCTACACCGTGGGCACCATCAAGGAGCTGCCGGGAATCCGCACCTTCGTGGCCGTGGACGGCGGCATGTCCGACAATATCCGCACCGCCCTCTATCACGCTGACTATGAGCCAACCCTAGCGAACAAGGCGGATCAACCGCGCACCCAGATCGTCACCCTTTGCGGCAAGCATTGCGAAAGCGGAGACGCGGTGGTGCTGGATATGCCTCTGCAGGAAGCTGAGGTGGGTGACATCGTCTGCGTGTTCGGGACGGGGGCCTACAACCAGACCATGGCCAGCAACTACAACGGTCAGCCGCGCCCGGGTGTGGTGTTCGTGAAGGACGGCCAGCCGCGTCTGGTCACCCGTCGTGAGACCTATGAGGACCTCTACGCTCGAGACCTCTAAAGATCCTCGCTTCCATTACCTGTTCGTCAGATCTCCGTATCCGCTACAATCATCATTCATTCACGCGAAGGCAAGGGAGATATCCATGACCATAAAGATAGGGCTCGTCGGCACGGGTACGGTAGGTGGCGGCTGCATCGACATCCTGCAGAAGCATCATGATTCGTTCGTGCATCACCTGGGTGTGGACGTGGAGCTGGTCCGGGTCTGCTCTCTTGACTCTGCGGAAGCTGAGGCGCACGGGGTGGGGCATCTCTTCACCAAGGATTACCACGATATCATCGATGATCCTGAGATCCAGATAGTGATAGAGCTCATCGGGGGCACCACCATCGCCAAGAACGTGGTGCTGGATGCCTTGGCTGCAGGCAAGAACGTGGTCACGGCGAACAAGGCTCTCATGGCAACCTATTGGCGCGAGGTCATGGATGCGGCAGACGCTTCCGGGAAAGACCTCATGTTCGGCGCGAGCGTGGGTGGCGGCATCCCCATCATCGGCCCGCTGCGCCATTCCCTCATCGCCAACCAGATCGATTCCATCACCGGCATCGTGAACGGCACCACCAACTACATGCTCACGAAGATGGCCGAAGAAGCCATGAGCTATGAGGAGGCGCTGGCTGAGGCCCAGGCGAAGGGCTTCGCAGAGGCGAACCCCTCGGCTGATGTGGACGGCTATGATTCCGCGGCGAAGATCGCCATCCTGGCATCCATCGCCTTCGACAGCCTGGTCACCATCGAGGATGTCTACACGAAGGGCATCACGGATGTGACCACCACTGACCTCGAGGCAGCCGATGAGATGGGCTACGTGGTGAAGCTCTTGGCCATCGCTCACCGGATGGAGGATGGCATCGATGTGCGCGTCCATCCCACCATGATCCCCAAGGGTCACCAGCTGGCCGCGGTCAACGATGTCTTCAACGCCATCTATGTGGTGGGCGATTTCGTGGGCGAGACCATGTTCTTCGGCGAAGGGGCCGGGGCCGGTGCGGCTGCGAGCGCGGTGATGGGAGACGTGCTGGATATCGCCGAGCGTCTGACGCAGGGCGTTGATCCGAAGGAATCGCACCTGTGCACTGATGAGCTGCCCATCCGCCGCATCGAAACGCTCTCCATGAAGTATTACATCCGCTTCACCGTGGCGGACAAGCCAGGAGTCTTGGCGAAGATGGCAGGAGCTTTCGCCGACCATGATGTGAGCATCTATTCCATGATGCAGCGTGGCGCGAAAGAGGACGGTCATGTGGATGTGGTCTATGTCACCCACGTGGCTCGGGAATCGGACGTGCGTGCAGCCATCGATCAGATCGCTGGCGAAGACGGGCTCCTCTTCGGCGATCCTTCAGTCATCCGCGTCGAAGAATAATGCAGCAGGGTCTGCAGGGTCTGGGACAGGGGTCGGTTCCGCGTACCACTCGTATAGGCGTCATCTTCGATTGTGATGGCACGCTCCTGGATTCCATGGGCATGTGGCATTCCCTGGATGACCGCCTGGCAGCGCGGGCCGGAGTCACCTTCTCTCAGGCCGATAAGGACCGCTTGACGGCGTCCACCCTACCGGAGTGCGGGACATTCTTGCACCAGCGGTTCGGCATGGGCTCCTCTCCCGAAGAGGTCATGGGCTTCATCCATGATGAGATGCTCGCGTTCTACCGCCATGAGGCCAAGCCGAAGCCCGGGGCGGTCGCGCTGGTCAACGCACTGGCGAAGGCGGGAGTGCCCATGGCGGTGGCCTCGTCCACGCCGCCAGAGCTCTTGCGCACCGGTCTTGAGGTGGCGGGGCTTGCTGATGCCATGGAGGTCATCCTCTCGGTTGAGGATGTGGGCTCCTCTAAGCGCGAACCGGTCATCTATGACAAGGCCCGCGAAGCGTTGGGGACCGATCGGGCAAGCACATGGGGCGTAGAGGATGCGCTCTATGCCGTATGCACGTTGAAGGATGCAGGCTATCGCACTCTGGCCGTCTTCGATAGCATGACAGCGGGGAGCCCCGAGGCGCTCGCTCGGGTTGCAGATGTATTTCGGATGTCCCTTGCAGAGGTGAGCCCGCAAGACTTCCGGTAGTCTATCCCCATGAGGAAACGTGACTCCATAGAAGAGCCCGCTGCCCTCAAGGAGGATCTGCGGGAAGACCATGCTCTCAGCTGGTATAAGCGCATGCTGTCAGCGCCGGTAGACGCTCAGAGACTGCCGGTGGGCATGAAGGTATTCGGCGTGCTCTGCATCATCGGCGCCGCCTTTGCCATCTATGAGGTGGTGCTGGCCTCTATCGGGGCCGTGCAGCTCTTCAGCAGCGGCGGCATGAAGGATTACGGTCTCTCAACCACGGTGGTCACCTTCCTGCAGCTTGGGGTCATCGGGCTTTTGGCCATAGCCTTCGCTGTGTTCGGCATCCGCTTGCTCCGCAACCAACGGCGCTATGCTGCGCTGGTCATCTACGGGGTCTATGTCCTCTTGCTCTTGGGCGCCGTCTGCTCCCTCATGCTGCTGGGGGTCAGCTTGCGGTTGGGCATCTATATCGGCCTGTTCGTCTTGCTCGTGGCCTTTCAGGTGTACCTTGATCCTTCCCTGCGCCAGGAGCGCCAACTCCAGCGCATCCTCCATGATTCGGAGCTTCGGGAAGAGCAAGAAGAGGGCACGTTGGGACGCGATGCTTCGGGTAAAGGCTATATCGAACTGAACTTCTTCAACCTGTTCTGGATCTTCGTGGTGGCAAGCCTGCTGGGAGACGGCATGGAGACCATCGTCCATGTGCTGGTGGTGGACCCGGGGCAGTGGCAAGACCGCGCAGGGCTCCTGTTCGGGCCGTTCTCTCCCATCTACGGCTGCGGGGCCGTGCTCATGACGCTCTTCCTGAATAGGTTCTATAAGTCGAACATCATCCTGATCTTCTTCGTGAGCGCTGTCATCGGCGGTGCTTTCGAATACTTCGTGAGCGTTTTCATGCAGTACACCTTCGGCGCAGTGGCCTGGGACTACACGGGCCAATGGCTCTCCATCGGTGGGCGCACGTGCGGTTGGGCCATGGGCTGCTGGGGTCTTCTGGGGGTTCTCTGGATCAAGCTGTTGTTGCCGCTCATGCTGAAGCTGGTGAATCTCATCCCCTGGAACTGGCGCTATGGGGTCACGGTGGTGGCAGCCCTCTTCATGGTGGTGGATTGCGTGATGTCGCTCCAGGCCTACGATTGCTGGTATGAGCGCCTGTCGAACGATCCGGTGGTAACGCCCATCCAGCATTTCTACGCTGACTATTTCGACAACACCTTCATGGAAGACCGCTTCCAATCCATGACGCTCCATCCGGGTGATGCTGTCCGTGGCGGCAAGGTGTAAGGTAGCTGCATCTTGGATTTTCTCGTGCCATATCGGCGGGATTGCATTACAATTCAACGGTTGCTTTCAAAAGCCCCGTAAGCGAACAGGGCGCACTGCAAGGCTTTGGTGTCCAGACCAAGACCGGCAGGTTGGCGTAGGAACCCAACCAGCGCAGCATGTTCGCACTTTTGAAACTGACACGCACAGATACGTTGGGCCTACCGGCGGCAACGCGGGGTAGGGTGCTTCAGCTGACGTTGACGGGCACAAGAAAGGGAAAGAATGAAGACTTACCACGCAAAGGCAGGCGAAGTCGAGCGCAAGTGGTACGTGATCGACGCTGAGGACCAGGTCCTCGGCCGTGTTGCGTCCAAGGCCGCGCAGATCCTTCGCGGGAAGACCAAGCCCCAGTACACCCCTCACGTTGATGTGGGTGACTTCGTCATCGTCGTCAACGCTGACAAGATCAAGGTGACTGGCAACAAGGCTCTTAGCAAGGAGTACTTCCGTCACAGCGGATTCCCGGGCGGTCTCAAGTCTGAGACCTTCGAGGAGGCCATGGCTAAGCACCCGGAGCGCGTGATCCAACACGCCGTAGCGGGTATGCTGCCTAAGACCACCCTCGGCCGTGCCCAGGGCAAGAAGCTCAAGGTGTACGCGGGTCCTGATCATCCGCACACCGCGCAGAATCCGCAGAAGCTAGAGATGGGAGCGTAGGAACATGGCAGATGCGAAGAAGCCCAAGACTGAGGCCCTGTATTACGGCACCGGCCGCCGCAAGACGGCTGTGGCCCGCGTCCGTCTGGTTCCGGGTACCGGCAAGGTGACCATCAACGGCCGTGACGGCAATGAGTACTTCACCCGCGCAGGTCTTCTGGCAAGCGCGCTCACTCCGTTCAAGGTGACGGATACGGTTGACCACTTCGATGTGAAGGCTCGCATCGATGGTGGCGGCACCACCGGTCAGGCTGGCGCCCTTCGCCTGGGTATTGCCCGGGCGCTGTTGGAGGCTGGCGAATATCGCGATGAGCTGAAGAAGGCCGGATACCTCACGCGTGACTCCCGTATGGTGGAACGCAAGAAGTACGGCCTGAAGAAAGCCCGCAAGCGTCCGCAGTTCTCCAAGCGCTAAAGCTTGCTACAGAGGGTTTTTGCGAACCGCCTCCTTCGGGAGGCGGTTCTTTTACGTCAACTTGCCATACAATGCCAGCTATGATGGAACAGATCGACACCCTTGATGATCCTCGCTTGGACGCCTATGCGCGGCTGACCGATGTGCAGATGCGCAACAAGCTGGAGCCGGAACGCGGCATCCTCATCGCAGAATCCGCGAAGGTGATCGGCCGCGGGTTGGATGCAGGGCTGGAACCGCTCTCTCTGCTCACGAGCACCCGGTTGGCAGAAGGCGTCTCATGCCTGATCCAGCGTCTGGAGCAGGCATGGCCAGATATCCCTCTCTTCGTGCTGCCTGAAGCTGAGCTTGAGCAGCTTGCGGGCTTCAAGCTGGCCCACGGCGCACTGGCTGCTTTCCGCCGTCCAGCGCTGCCGCAGCCGGAAGCTCTGCTATCCCATGCCCAACGCGTGGCGGTGCTCGAGGACATCACCAACTTCACCAATGTAGGAGCCATCTTCCGGTCCGCTGCAGCTTTGGGCTTGGATGCCGTCTTCGTCACGCCCGGCTGCTACGATCCGTTCTATCGGCGTGCCGTGCGCGTATCCATGGGCGGGGTGTTCCAGGTTCCCTGGACGTACATCGGCGAAGGGGCCTCAGGCAAAGGAGCGCACGGAAATGTAGAGCGGCAGGGTGGCTGGACGCGTACGGGCATACCGCTTCTGCGGGAGGCAGGGTTCAAGGTGGCGGCCATGGCGCTTTCTGACAGTGCTATTTCCTTGGCTGATAGCCGCCTGATCGCAGAGCCGAAGCTGGCTATCGTGGTAGGCACCGAAGGTGAAGGGCTTTCCTCGGCCACCATCAATGCAGCAGACTATGTAGTGAAGATCCCCATGCAGCACGGCGTTGATAGCTTGAACGTGGCTACGGCTGCTGCCATCGCCTTCTGGCAGGTGCGCATCTGATCCAAGCGTAACAAGAGAGCAATGAAACAGCGTTATACTGCCCCCGTACCATCCGCTGTTCACCAAGGAGGAGCAATGGGCGGATTCTTCGGGGCGGTTTCGCATAACGACGTGGTGCTGGATGTCTTCTTCGGAGTGGATTACCACTCCCATCTGGGCACACGGCGCGGAGGCATGGTCTTCGTTGACAAGGAAGACGGCTTCCAGAAGGAGATCCACTCCATCGAGAACACCCCTTTCCGTTCGCGGTTCGAAGATGACCTGCCGAAGTTCCATGGCACCTCCGGCATCGGATGCATCTCCGACACGGATCCCCAACCGCTCCTCGTCCGGTCTCATCTGGGTACCTTCGCCATCACCACGGTAGGGGCCATCAACAATGCAGAGCTCCTGGTGGACGAGTTCTTCGCTGACGGCGAGAACCAGTTCATGGCCATGAGCTCGGGCAAGGTGAACGGTACGGAATTGGTGGCGGCCCTCATCAATCAGAAAGAGGATTTCGTCTCGGGCATCAAGCATGCTCAAGAGAAGATAGAAGGCTCCCTCACGCTGCTCATCATGACCCGCGAAGGGGATATCATCGCCGCGCGGGATTCTGTGGGGCGCTTGCCGGTGCTCATCGGCCAGAAAGAGGATGGGTACTGCATCTCCTTCGAATCCTTCGCCTATCACAAGCTGGGGTTCGTGGATGCCTATGAGCTGGGGCCTGGTGAGATCGTTCGCGTGGATGCGAACGGCTTCGACACCTTGGCGCCTGCGGGAGACCGCATGCAGATCTGCGCGTTCCTCTGGGTCTATTACGGTTACCCCAACTCCAACTACGAGGGCGTCAATGTCGAATGCATGCGCTACAAGAATGGCGCCATCATGGCCCGTGATGAGCGGGCGGCAGGGCTCATGCCCCAGGTTGACTACGTTGCAGGCGTGCCAGATTCCGGCGTGCCCCATGCCATCGGCTATTCCACGGAGAGCGGCCAGCCCTTCGCGCGGCCCTTCATCAAGTACACCCCCACTTGGGCGCGCTCCTTCATGCCTACCAACCAAGAAGTGCGCAATCGCGTAGCGAAGATGAAGCAGATCCATATCCCGGAGCTCATCCGCGACAAGAAGCTCTTGTTCGTGGACGATTCCATTGTCCGGGGCACTCAGCTGCGGGAAACGGTGGAGTTCCTCTACGGTTGCGGCGCGCAGGAAGTCCACATGCGAAGCGCCTGCCCGCCCATCATGTATTCCTGCAAGTATCTCAGCTTCTCCTCCAGCAAGTCCGAGATGGACCTCATCGCGCGGAGGGTGATCCATCAGCTGGAAGGCGAGGACGGGATAGAGCACCTGAGCGAGTACGCAGATAACACCACCGAGCGAGGCCGTTGCATGCTCAAGACCATCTGCGAGCAGCTGGGCTTCGATTCGCTGGGGTACCAATCCCTGACCGGCATGCTGGAGGCCATCGGCATAGATCCGGCGAAGGTCTGCACGTATTGTTGGACGGGCAAGGAATAGGCGAAGAGCGGGCAAGGAGCGGGAACCATGGCGAAGGTACAAGAGATCTACGGCAAGCTGGTGTTCGACGAGCATACCATGCAGGAGCGCCTGCCCTCAGCCACGTACAAGCAGCTCATGCGCACCATCAAAGAGGGTGAGCCGCTGGATATCGAGGTGGCGAACGTGGTGGCCCACGCCATGAAGGAATGGGCTATCGAAGAAGGGGCCACCCATTACACCCATTGGTTCCAGCCGCTCTCCGGTATCACCTCTGAGAAGCATGACAGCTTCATCGATCCCATCGATGACGGTCACGCCATCATGTCCTTCTCGGGCAAAGAGCTCATCCAGGGAGAGCCGGATGCTTCCAGCTTCCCCTCGGGAGGTCTGCGGGCCACCTTCGAAGCCCGCGGCTACACCGCTTGGGATCCCACCTCCTTCGCCTTCATCAAAGACGAGGTGCTCTGCATTCCCACGGCTTTCTGCTCCTACAACGGTGAGGCACTGGATAAGAAAACGCCCCTGCTCCGTTCCATGCGGGCGGTCCATGAGCAGGCGAACCGCGTGCTGGCGCTCTTCGGGGAGCCCTACCAGCGGGTGGTGCCTACCGTGGGTGCCGAACAGGAGTATTTCCTGATCTCTGAGGATGATTACAAGAAGCGCTTGGACCTCATGCTCACTGGCCGCACGCTCTTCGGCTATGCCCCCTGCAAGGGCCAAGAGCTCGAGGATCACTACTTCGGTGCCATCCGTCCCACCGTGAACAACTTCATGAAGGAGCTGGATGACGAGCTCTGGAAGCTCGGGGTTCCGGCGAAGACGAAGCATAACGAGGTGGCTCCTTGCCAGCATGAGCTCGCGCCGCTCTTCGCCAATGCGAACCGCGCCATCGACCAGAACCTGCTCACCATGGAAGAGATGCGCCTGTTGGCCAGCCACTACAACCTCGTGTGCTTGGAGCACGAGAAGCCCTTCGAGCACATCAACGGTTCGGGCAAGCACAACAACTGGTCTCTGGCTGCCAATGGCAAGAACCTGCTGGAGCCGGGGGACCATCCCATGTCGAACCTGCGCTTCCTGGTATTCCTGGCAGGGGTCATCCAGGCTGTGGATGACTACCAGGAGCTCTTGCGCATGACGGCGGCATCGGCAGGCAACGACCATCGCCTGGGGGCCAATGAGGCTCCTCCGGCTATCGTGTCCATGTTCTTGGGTGATGATCTGGGCCAGGTCGTGGACGCGCTCATCCAAGACAAGGATTACACCTCCCATGGGCCCACGGAGATGGATCTGGGCGTGGCTGAGCTGCCGAACTTCCTCCAGGACAACTCTGACCGCAACCGCACCAGCCCCTTCGCCTTCACGGGCAACAAGTTCGAGTTCCGCATGCCCGGCTCAGAGCAGAACCTCTCGGATGCGAACATGGTGTTGAACACGGCCATGGCAAGATCCCTGAAGGAATTCGCCGATGAGATGGAGGGCGTGAGCGAAGACGGGTTCCGCAGCGCAGCCCTTGATTACGTGAAGCGCACGCTGCGCGACCATCAGCGCATCATCTTCAACGGCGACGGCTACTCTGATGAATGGCCGGAGGAGGCCCATCGTCGCGGCTTGGCCGACCATAGGACCACCGCTGATGCGCTGCCCTGCTTGGTGGACCAGAAGTCCATCGACCTGTTCGGCGAATTCCATGTGCTGGATGAGGCTGAGGTCCGCAGTCGCTACGAGGTCAAGCTAGAGAAGTACAACAAGACCATGAACATAGAGATCCGCACCATGAAGCGCCTCGTGCGGAGGGATTATCTCCCTGCCATCAACCGCTTCGCTGCGGAGATAGCGGAGAATACCTGGAAGATCAAGCAGATGCTCCCCGATGCGCCCGTAGAGCCGCAGGAGAGGAAGCTCAAGACGCTGGTAGACGGCGCAGCGAAGATCAACGAGCTGCTCTCCCGCCTCCATGAGCTGCATTATGCTTCCCTGGAGATAGAAGACCAGCAGGAGCGCGCGAACATGAACGCCCATCAGATCATCCCGGTCATGGATGACCTGCGTGATGCGGTGGACGCCATGGAGATCATCGTTGCGCGCGAACAGTGGCCCGTGCCCACCTACAACGAGATACTGTTCTACGCCTAGAAGGCGGCCAGCTGAGAAAGCCTCACCCAGAACCCTCACCGGGAAGCCTCACCTCGACCACCCGTGTCCCTGGGCGCTCCTGGGCAGTGCAGCGAAGCGTGTTCAGGCGCGCTTTCGCGGTAAATCCGGCTGCCGCGAGGCTTCTCTCCGTGATTGGTGTCTATAATCTCGTTATCTGTCTCTCTCATCCAAGGTAAGGGGATGTTCTTATGGCTGACATAACCGAAGTTGATCTCATATGGAAGAATGGGGAGCTGGTCCCCTGGGCTGAGGCCACCACCCATGTCCTGTCCCATTCGCTCCATTACGGCTCTGGTGTCTTCGAGGGCCTTCGCTGCTACAAGGATCCTGATTCTGATCGCAGCTTCGTGTTCCGCCTGCGCGACCACATGGAGCGCCTGCATCGCTCCGCGAAGATCGCCGCCATAGACCTGCCGTACAGCGTGGATGAGCTCTGCGAAGCCACCTTGGAGGTCATCCGTGCGAACAAGCTGGCTAGCTGCTACATCCGCCCGCTGGTCTACCGCGGGTACGGCGTCATGGGCGTTGACCCCACGGGTGCACCCACCGATGTCGTCATCGCCTGCTGGCCCTGGGATGCCTATCTCGGTCCTGATGCCCTTGAGAACGGCATTGCCGTGGGCATCTCCTCTTGGCGCCAGCGCTCCATCAACGCCATCCCGCCTGCGGTCAAGGCCACGGCTGCCTACTTCAATTCGCTCATGGCGAAGCTGGAGGCGAAGTCCCATGGCTACAGCGAGGCCATCATGCTGAATGAGGAAGGGCTCGTATGCGAAGGCACGGGCGAGAACCTCTTCATCGTCCGTGACGGCATCCTCTCCACTCCACCCATCTCTGATGGTCTGCTGGAGGGCATCACCCGTGATAGCGTGCTGGTGCTTGCGGATGCCCTGGAGATTCCCTGCATCGAAGAGAGCCTTACCCGCTCTGATCTCTACATTGCCGATGAGGTCTTCTTCACGGGCAGCGCCGCTGAGCTGACGCCGGTGGCCAGCGTGGATGGCCGGGTCATCGGCAAGCGCGGGGAGATAACGAAGCGCCTGCAGGACAAGTTCTTCGAGGTGGCTTACGGCAAGGATCCGGAGTTCATCGACTGGCTTGCTGAAGTCTAATTGACCCAGGTTCGCACATACGATTCAACCCTGCGTGACGGTGAGCAATGCGAAGGCGTCAGCTTGTCCTTGGAGGACAAGCTCAAGGTGGTGGAGCACCTTGACGCCTTCGGGATAGACATCATCGAAGGGGGCTTTCCGGCCTCTAACCCCAAGGACATCGCCTTCTTCAAGCGTGCCTTGGAGATGCCGCTCGGCCATGCGCGGATCGCAGCTTTCGGCAGCACCTGCAAGAAGGGCGTGGCAGCCCAGCATGACCAAGGGCTCCAGGACCTCCTGGCGTGCGGCGCTCCGGTGGTCACCATCGTAGGCAAGACGTGGGACGAGCAGGTCACCCGGGCTCTGCGTACCACCTTAGAGGAGAATCTGCGCATGATCGCTGATTCGGTGGCATACCTCAAGGCTCACGGGCGCGAGGTGATCTTCGACGCCGAGCACTTCTTCGACGGCTACGCCTCCGATCCCGCCTATGCGCTTAAGTGCCTTCGCGTGGCCAGCGAGGCGGGGGCTGATTCCATCGATCTCTGCGAGACCAACGGCGGTTGGCTGCCCTTCCAGGTGGAAGCTGTGGTGCGCGCCGTGGTGGAGGCTCTACCCGGGCAGGCCTTCGGCATCCATTGCCACGATGATTCCGGTTGTGCCGTAGCCAATGCGCTTTCCGCTGTACGCGCGGGAGTCGTGCAGGTGCAGGGCACGTGCAACGGCATCGGAGAGCGCGTGGGCAATACGGATCTGCTCACCGTGATCGCTGACCTTGAGCTCAAGATGGGCATAGAGGTAGTGGGCAGCCATTCGCTTCGCCAGCTTACCGAGGTCTCCCGTTATATCGCCGAGGTCACGGGGGTTGGTCTGCCTGCTCATCATCCCTACTCGGGGGCTTCGGCCTTCGCTCATAAAGGAGGGCTGCACGCCAGTGCCATCGCCCGCTTTCCGCAAGCCTATGAGCACACAGACCCTGAGCGCGTGGGCAACAGCGCTCGGATGGTGGTGAGCGAATTGGCAGGCAAGGCGTCGTTGCTGCATAAGGCAACGGCTCTGGGCATCGATCTGGAGGCGGCGGGGGTCGATATCCAAGCAGTGCTGGATGACATCAAGGATCGCGAGGCGCGCGGCTATACCTATGAGGTGGCTGACGGGTCTTTGGCGCTGCTCATGATGCGTCATGTGGGCACCTATCGTCCTGCATTCAATCTGGAATCCTTCCGGGTGATCGTAGATGATCGGGAAGACACGGGAGCCTTGGCGAAGGATGCCGCCTCTGAAGCCGTCATCAAGATCCACGTGGGGGATGAGCGCTTCGTGGCTACCGGCGAGGGAGCTGGTCCCGTGGGAGCGTTGGGTGCGGCGCTTCGGGCGGCTATCACGGAATCCTATCCGGAAGTGGCTGGCCTTGAACTGACTGACTATAAGGTGCGCCTGCTTGATGAGAGCCAGGGAACGGATGCCATCACCCGCGTGACCATCACCACTTCTGATGCATTCGGTTCCTTTGGCACGGTGGGTGTCTCTGAGAACGTCATCGAGGCATCTTGGAATGCGTTGGTGGAGTCCATCGAATACGGTCTCGTTCGCAAGCACAGAGCAAGGGAGAAGGCAACGGAGGTGGAAGATGGCTGAGAAGCCCAAAGGCCAAGACATTCGGGCGGACATCCGCAAGCCAGAGGTAGAGGACCTGCTTTGCGTGTTGGCCCAGCTTGATGACGCGGATACCATCTTTGCTCTCCTGGAAGACCTCTTCACCATCCGTGAGATCCGGGAGACCTCTCAGAGGCTCGCCGTGGCGCGCTTGTTGGACCAAGGGCTCTCCTATGCGGCCATCGAGGCCCAAACGGGAGCTTCGGCCACTACTATCGCGCGGGTGTCCAAGTGCCTCACCTATGGCTCCGGCGGATATGAGGCGGCCTTGGATATCCTAGAGGCCCAGGAATCCTAGCAACCCCGTGCATCCGTCACGAACATCCTCATAGGTGGTGTCGAAGTCCCCGGTATACCACGGATCGGCTACGTCACGATCGCTTCCCGCGAATCCCATCATCTTGTGGATCTTGCCCTGAGGGTCGCCTTTGAGCATGCGATGCATGTTCTTGATGTTCGCGCTATCCATCCCTATGAGCAGGTCGAAACGATCGTAATCTGCAGCGCAGAGCTGCCGGGCGCGCTTATCTTCGAAGCCGCCGATGCCCTGTTCCTGCAGCACGTGGACCGTACCGGGATAGACGGGGTTCCCGAGCTCTTCGGTGCTGGTGACGGCAGATGCTATATGGAACCGGTCTGTCAGCCCGCGCTTCGCCACCATGTCCTTCAACACGAATTCCGCCATGGTCGATCGGCAGATATTGCCGTGGCAGACGAACAGGATGCGGATCAGCGGTGAAGTATCGTTCATGCGAAATCCTTGGATGAGAGCGGGTTCTGAGCTAGTTCGAGGCGCTTGCGCAGCACCTGCGTGCGCTTAACGGATTCTAGCAAGAGCTGACAGCGCGTACCGATGAGATCTTGATTGGTCTCAAGGAACCTGCCTGCATCCTCTCGCTGCAAGGAGAAGATCTGGATCAGCTCCCTGTCCTCTAGCCGGGGTTCACCCGCTGGCTCTACATAGGCGATGACCACCTGGACGTTCTCCTCTGCCATACCCACAGAGGAGTAGCCCGATTGCGGGAGCGCTATCAGGGAATCACCTTCCAGATCAGTTCGGATGCGGAACCCGGTCTCTTCTCTCAGCTCCCGGTCAACGCAGTCTTGCAGTGATTCTCCTTGCTCGATCAGGCCAGCCGGAAAAGCCACCACCCAAGCATTCACGGGGTAGCGGAATTCGCGGATGAGCAACAGGGAATCATCGGGCAGCACAGGGACGATGCATACGGCATCGGGTGCCTGCTGCTTGCCTTCGGCGTTCGCTCGCAGAGCGGCCTCATAGGCATCCGGGTCTTTGCGCGAGACCGCTTCGTATTCATACAGGGACCCATCAGGCTGCCGGTAGGTGAGCAGGTATTTCTTGATCCATCCGTCGCTCAACAGCTGAACGTCTTCCAGCATGGGTTGGGGAACGTCGTGGACGGTAGAGATTGCATGCTTCATGGTGCGCCTCCTTGGTTTCGACGATTGTTATAGCCGAATGATGACCGCAGAGCATCAAGATCCGTGAATCGTTGCCAGAATGACTGAAGAGAGAAGGATGCCGAAGGGTGCCTCAAGGGGGTAAGCACCCTTCGGCGATGGTCAGATGAGACGGCTTGGGAAGCTGCTCACCTGCGGCAACAGGCCTTGGGGAGAGGCTTTGCTGCCTGAGGAAACCTAGGGGGTCGGTTTCCCAACTGGGGAAAGGGGAAGGAGGAGGAACCCCTTTTCGCGCATCAACGATACGCCGCTCAGACCCCTTTGAAAAGCTGATCTGCTATCAGGTTGCTCATGCGCTTCTTGCATGAAACGGTTCCGTTCCCTTTGAGTGCGCTCCTGTCAACTTTGATGAAAAGAGGCCCCCGATGGGGGCCTCTTCGCAAAAGGATCTGTCAAGAAGGCTTAGAACTCCTTGAATGCAGATTTCGGTGCGAAGCAGATGGGGCACTTCTCGAAGTCATCGCCCTTGTGGATATAACCGCACACGGGGCAGAGGTAGAACGTGCGATCATCGGGGGCGTCGATGTTGTTGTACGCATCCATGTACAGCTCGGCATGGACGGCTTCGGCCAGCTTCGCGCGGGTGAAGACCAGCTCGGCACCGGTTTCTCCTTCGTCGATGGCCACCTTGATGAAGTTCGGGTACATATCAGAGGTCTCATAGATCTCACCCATGGCACCGCTGATCAGGTTGATGTCCGTCTGGAAGCCAGTGGCCGAGGGGGCCTCGGGCGGCACGTAGTCAGGCTCCTTCTTCTGGATCTCAGCCACTTCCAGCTTGATGTGGATCTGCTCGGCAGCGCTGGTGGCAGCGAACTGGCGGGAGATCTGGTCGTAGCCAGCTTCCTTCGCCAGGCGTGAGAACTCAGCGTACTTGGCGCTGGCCCCGGTCTCGCCAGCGACGGCCGACTTCAGGTTGTCGAGGGTGGTCCCCACCACGGTCTCAACGTCAGGGACGATGTTGAAGTTAGTGGAGTTCTCAGCAGTAGGGGTTACATCGCGTACTTTCATGGTCATGGTGTTCTCCTTTGGATGGTGAGGAATACCTACGCTCTGTCTGAGAGCGCTCTGAGTATTATAGATACAAGAGGTATCGAATCACGTTACGCTTTGATATAAAAGGGAGCGAGAATGCAGGGCATCGCCCCAAGGAAAGGCAGAAAGGAACCGGAGCATGGAACGAGGATCTGCATGGAAGGGATACACCGAGGCGGATATCGAGGCTCTGAATGAGCTTGCGGAAGGATACAAGGCCTTCATCACAGCGAACAAGACTGAGCGGGAATGCTGTGCGGCTGCGGTAGCTGCAGCAGAGGCGGCCGGGTATCTCTCCCTGGAAGAGGCCATTGCGTCCGGGGAGACGCTGAAGGCAGGCAGCAAGATCTACGCCACTTCCCATGGCAAGGCCGTCATGCTGATGCAGTTGGGCACGGCCAAGCTGGAGGAAGGGGCGAACATCCTGGGGGCGCATATCGATTCCCCTCGACTGGATGTGAAGCAGAACCCGCTCTATGAGAAGGATGGTTTCACCCTGCTGGACACCCACTATTACGGCGGCATCAAGAAATACCAGTGGGTGGCCATTCCGCTGGGATTGCGGGGTGTGGTGGCGAAGACGGATGGCAGCGTAGTGCCTGTGAGCATCGGGGACGATCCAGCTGATCCGGTGTTCTGCGTGACGGACCTCCTGCCTCACCTTGGGGCCAAGCAGATGGAGAAGAAGGGTTCTGAGGTGGTGGAGGGTGAGGACTTAGACGTCCTCATCGGAAACCAGCGTGCCCTGGCAGAAGGGGACACCGCTCAGGAGGAGAAGGACCCGGTCCGCACGTTCACCCTGGGTCTGCTCACAGAGAAGTACGGCATCGTAGAAGAAGACTTCCTCTCGGCCGAATTGGAAGTGGTGCCCGCCGGTGCAGCCCGTGATCTGGGCTTCGACCGCAGCATGGTCATCGGCTACGGTCAGGATGACAGGGTGTGCGCCTATACCTCTTTGCTGGCCCAGCTGGCTCAGGCGGACCGCGTCCTTGAGCGGACTGCTGTCTGCATCCTGGTGGACAAGGAAGAGATCGGCAGCGTGGGGGCAACGGGCATGGAATCCGCCTTCTTCGAGAATACCTTCGCCGAGGTCATGGCTTTGGCGGGCGAGACGGGAGAGCTTGCCCTGCGGCGGGCGCTCAGCCGCTGTCGGATGCTCTCCTCAGACGTGTCCGCCGGAGTGGATCCGGCCTATGAGAGCGTCTTCGAGTCCAAGAATTCTGCCTATCTGGGGTGTGGCTTGGTGTTCAACAAATACACTGGCGCCCGCGGCAAGAGCGGCTCCAACGATGCTCGTGCAGAGTACCTGGCTCACATTCGCCGGGTGATGGATGAGGCTGGCGTTGTGTTCCAGACAGCTGAATTGGGACGCGTGGATGCTGGGGGCGGTGGCACCATTGCCTATATCCCGGCGCGCTATGGCATGGATGTCATCGATTCTGGTGTTCCGGTGCTTTCCATGCATAGTCCTTGGGAGGTTACCAGTAAGGCGGATATCTACGAAGCAAAACGTGGGTACGAGGCCTTCTTGCGCTGCTCCTAGGAATCGGCTCTCACGTTCGTTTGCTCGTAGGGGCCGACCATGGTCGGCCCGGGGCTACATGCATGGTTGTGTGTAGGGGCGGATCTGGATCCGCCCGCTCTTATGCTGGGGATAACACCCTCCCCGCAAGGGGCATTCGGCCTTAGGCCTTGGCTTTCGAAAAGACGTGATGCTTCGCTTATATCACGCTTTTCTCGGCCTGCGGAATCGGCCTCAACCCCTCACGGGGAAGAGCGGTCCCCGTGTAACAATAAAAATCCTCACCGCACTGTTGATGAGACCTTCCGGGTCCGCATCACCACTGCGGGCGGCTTTTCGCCGCGGTATCGCGCTTCGCGCGAGGGTGTCATCCTGGACGGCGGGGGGGTCGAACACGTTCGACCCCTACGGGGGAGGATGCGCGGCGTATGAGGCTCTCTGATAAGCAACGCATAACCGCCGCCTAACTATTCCCGCTGCTTACGCAGCGGGGTTAAGGGTTGTGACCGGAACGGGAAGTATGGTTTTCTGGGGTGTAACGGGTTCGGGCCGAGCCAGCTCGGCCCCTACGGGTGATGTTGCATTCTCCGGGTTATGGCGTTGGGTCGAACACGTTCGACCCCTACGAAAACCAACTGTGCATGTCACCTGGATGAACCATGTTCCGTAGGGGGCTGATCGTGATCAGCCCTCCTGTAACACCCGGATGAACCCTATACGGCAGGTTACCCGGCTAGTACCGCAATGAAAATGTTGCGCGTGACCTTCGCGCAACGCATATTCAAATGCTGCGCGTTCCAACATAGATGCATGACAGGTTGTCGTAGGGGCGGACCGTGGTCCGCCCAGCGTGGCACTCGGGGTAACCCTGTACGGCAGGCATATGTTGCGCGTGATCTTCGCGCAACATATGCCTGTGCGAGGCGTGACCCCTTGGGGATTCCATAAGAGCTGATCGTGGATCCGCTTGGTGTTGCACGTTGGATGCTGACAGTCACCATCAATGGCACGTCCGGATACCTTCGTAGGATTCCACGGGTGGCCATTATCGGTCATGAACGCAAGGAGAATGGCTACTATATAATGACACCACGTTGGCATCGAGGAGCTGGGGGAATCATGGCTTACTATTTTGACGAACCATCACGCACATTCAACGAATACCTGCTCGTCCCTGGTTATTCTCCTGAAACGTGTGTCCCCGCCAAAGTCTCCTTGAAGACCCCTTTGGTGAAATACAAGAAGGGTCAGGAAGAGTGCCCGCTCTCTCTTTCCATCCCCATGGTCTCTGCCATCATGCAGTCTGTGTCTGATGATCGCATGGCTGTGGCTCTGGCTACAGAGGGCGGCCTTTCGTTCATCTACGGTTCCCAATCCATAGAAGACGAGGCGGCCATGGTGCGCCGCGTGAAAGACTACAAAGCCGGTTTCGTCACCTCAGACGTCAATCTTTCCCCCGAGATGAACCTGGCTGACGTCATACGCCTCAAGGAGGAGCACGGCTTCTCTACCATGCCGGTGACGGACGACGGCACCAGCCATGGGAAGCTACTGGGTATCGTCACCTCTCGGGATTACCGCGTTTCGCGCATGGATATCGATGACAAGGTCAGCAGCTTCATGACCCCCCGTGAGAAGATGGTGGTAGCACCAGAAGACACCTCCCTCAAGGTGGCCAACGACATCATCTGGGAGAACAAGCTCAATTGCCTGCCCATCGTCAATGACGCCGATCATCTGGTAGCCCTCGTGTTCCGTAAGGACTATGACTCCCACAAATCCAACCCGGATGAGCTGCTGGATGCTCACAAGCGCTACATGGTGGGCGCGGGCATCAACACCCGTGACTACGCTGAGCGCGTTCCTGCTCTGGTGGAGGCCGGGGTGGATGCCCTGTGCATCGATTCTTCCGAAGGTTATTCGGACTGGCAGCGCCTGACGCTGGAGTGGATCCGCGAACGCTACGGCGACACGGTCAAGGTGGGCGCGGGCAATGTGGTCGATCGCGAAGGCTTCCGCTTCCTGGCTGAGCACGGCGCCGATTTCATCAAGATCGGTATCGGTGGCGGCTCCATCTGCATCACTCGGGAAACGAAGGGCATTGGCCGCGGTCAGGCCACGGCGGTCATCGAAGTGGCGAAGGCTCGGGACGAGTGGTTCCAGGAAACGGGTGTGTACATCCCCATCTGCTCTGATGGCGGCATCGTCTATGACCACCATATCTCCCTGGCGCTGGCCATGGGCTCTGACTTCGTGATGCTGGGCAGGTACTTCGCCCGCTTCGACGAGAGCCCCTCCAACCGCGTGATGGTGAACGGCTCCTATATGAAGGAGTACTGGGGCGAAGGCAGCGCACGGGCCCGCAACTGGCAACGGTATGACCTGGGCGGAGACAAGAAGGGCATGAGCTTCGAAGAGGGTGTGGATTCCTACGTACCCTACGCTGGCTCCCTGAAGGACAACGTTGACATCACGCTCTCCAAGGTGAAGAGCACCATGTGCAACTGCGGTGCGCTCACCATCCCAGAGCTGCAAGAGAAGGCGAAGCTCACGGTGGTCTCCAGCACATCCATCATCGAGGGCGGCGCTCATGATGTCATGCTGAAGGACAAGAACACCTACGCTTCGAATTCGTAGCTGCTAACAGCGCGCTGCTTTGGGTCGAACACGTTCGACCTCTACGGGAAACCGTACCACTGTCTGCTGTAGGGGCCGACCGTGGTCGGCCCTCTGTTGTATTAGGCAGGTTGTTGCGTTTTGGGGTCGATCATGATCGACCCCTACAGGGATTCGCATCATTGCTGTTGTAGGGGCCGACCGTGGTCGGCCCGGCGTTGCAGCCAAGGAAACGATGCGTTGCGACCGCATCGTTTCCTATGAGGATATGGCTCGTTCGGCTATCAGCCTACGCAGGTCTTCTATGCCCGTTCCTGCTTCGGCGGATGTCAGGACGACCGGCGTTCCCTTCGGCAGATCCAGGGCCTTCGCCAGCCGTTGCTTTTGGGTGTTCGCCTTCTGCTTGGAGAGCTTGTCGGCCTTGGTGAGGGCGATGGCGAAGGGAAGCCCAGCCTCCTTCAGGAACCCTACCATGTTGTGATCCAGGGCGCTGGGGTCATGGCGGATGTCGATGAGGCTCACCACCAAAGCGAACTGGCGATCTTGGTTGAAGTACCCTTCGATGAGGTCCGCCCAGCGGTCCAACTCTGACTTCGACACCTTCGCATAGCCATAGCCTGGCAGATCCACCAGATCAACGCCATCCACGTCATAGAAGTTCACGGTAGCCGTCTTGCCTGGCGTGGAGGACACCTTCGCCAGGCCCTTGCGGAACATGAGCTTGTTCAGCAAGGAGGACTTCCCCACGTTCGAACGTCCCGCGAAGGAGACCTCGGCCCGTTGGCTTTCAGGAAGCTGCGCTTCGGTGCCGTAGGCCGCCTTGAATGCGGCTTTATGGAAGTTCATGGAGCCCTCGGTTTCTACGCTGCGGACGAAACTGCGTCGTTATAATGTTCCCACATATTCTACTTACCTCAAGCAAGGAAGTCCTATGAAAGAGTACAACCCTCATGAGATAGAGCCGCGCCTTCAGCTGCAATGGGAGGAGAACGGGCTCTATGCTGTGGATGAGGCATCCGATAAGCCCCGCAAGTACGTGCTGGAGATGTTCCCCTACCCTTCGGGAGACATCCACATGGGTCACGTGAGCAATTACACCTATGGAGACGTGATCGCCCGGTACGCACGCATGAATGGATACAACGTGCTGCATCCCATGGGCTGGGATGCCTTCGGGCTGCCCGCGGAGAACGCCGCCATCAAGCACCATTCGCATCCGGCGAAGTGGACCTACGAGAACATAGACACCCAGCGGGCCTCCTTCAAGCGCATGGGCTTCTCCTATGACTGGGACCGCACGGTGGTGGCCTGTGACCCGGAGTATTACCGCTGGGGTCAGTGGATCTTCCTGGAGTTCTGGAAGCGCGGGCTGGTAGAGCGCCGAAATTCGCCGGTGAACTGGTGCGAGGGCTGCGGCACGGTGCTGGCGAACGAGCAGGTGATCGACGGCCGTTGTTGGCGCTGTGATACAGAGGTGGAGAAGCGCGACCTCACCCAGTGGTACTTCAAGATCACTGATTACGCCGAAGAGCTCTTGCAAGACCTCGATCAGCTGACCGGCTGGCCTGAGAATGTGAAGCAGCAGCAGGCGAACTGGATCGGCCGATCCGAAGGCGCGAACGTGGACTTCACGGTGGTGGGTGTTGACGGAACTCCCACAGACGAGGTCATCACCGTGTTCACCACGCGGGCAGACACCCTCTTCGGGTGCAGCTTCTTCGTGCTGGCGCCGGAATACCCTGGCCTGGAGGCGCTGGTCAAGGGAACGCCGACGGAGGCCGAGGTCCTGGGCTTCGCCGAAGAGGCCCGCAAGGTCAGCGCCCTTGAGCGCGCCCAGGGAGAGCGGGACAAGCACGGTGTCTTCACCGGGCGCTTCGTGCTGAACCCGGTGAATGGCGAACAGGTGCCCGTGTGGGTGGCTGATTACGTGGTGGCTGATTACGGCACCGGTGCGGTCATGGCCGTGCCCTGCGGCGACCAGCGCGACTTCGAATTCGCTCGCAAGTATGACCTGCCCATCATCCCCATCATCCTGCCGGAGGATGATCCGCAGTACGACCAGCTGAAGGATGTACGTGACCGTCAGGTCACCACGGTGGATTGGCCTGAGGCTTTCGCAGCCGAGGGCATCTTGGTGCAATCCGGGGAGTTCACGGGTTTGCGCGGTGGTAAGCATTCGGAAGGCGAAGAGGCCATCGTCTGTCGCCTCCAGCAGGAGGGCAAGGGGCAGCGCACGGTGGAATACCGCCTGCGGGATTGGCTCATCAGCCGGCAGCGCTATTGGGGCAACCCTATCCCGGCCATCCATTGCCCGGCGTGCGGCGTGGTGCCGGTGCCGGAAGAGGACCTGCCCGTGCGCCTGCCGGAAGACATCGATCTGGGTGCAGGGGAGACGCTGGCTACCCATGCTGCCTTCGCCAATACTACCTGTCCGGTCTGCGGTGGTGCGGCCAAGCGCGAGACAGATACCATGGACACCTTCACCTGCTCCAGCTGGTACTACATGCGCTATACCGATCCGCACAACGTCCACGCTCCCTTCGATCCGAAGAAGGCGAACGCCTGGATGCCGGTAGACCAATACATCGGCGGCATCGAACATGCCATCCTACATCTGCTCTATAGCCGCTTCTTCACGAAGGTGCTGCGGGATGCGGGGCTGCTCGACTTCAGCGAGCCCTTCGCCAATCTGCTCTGTCAGGGCATGGTGCTGGACGCTCACGGAGATGTGATGAGCAAATCCAAGGGCAACGTGGTCTCGCCCGAGGAGATGATCGCCCAGTACGGGGCTGATGCCGTGCGGGCGGCCATGCTCTTCATGGGGCCTCCTGATAAGGAAAAGCTGTGGAACGAAGACGGCCTGGCGGGCATGTTCAAGTACCTGAACCGCGTCTGGCGCATCGTCAATGACCTGGTGGGCAAGGCTGGCGAGGATACCCTGTTCGACCCTGAGGCCGACAGCTCGAAGGCCCATGAGCTGGCTATGGCCATGAAGCGGGAGCGTCACCGCGTGGTGGGTAAGGTCTCCGAGGATTTCGATCGCAACAACTTCAATACCGCGCTGGCTGCCATCATGGAGCTGACGAACGCTGCCGGTACCTTCCTGCGGGTGCGTCCGGCGGAGCACCGGATGAATTGCAAGACAGGCGGCCCGCTTTGCCGGGATGTGGCTGAGACGCTGGTGAAGCTTTTGGCGCCCATCGTGCCCCATATGGCCGAAGAGCTCTGGCAGACAACGCTGGAAGGGGAGGGGTCGGTGCATCAACAGCCCTGGCCTTCCTTCGATCCGGCCCAAGCAGCTGCTGATGAAGTAGAGCTGGCGGTACAGCTCAACGGCAAGGTGAAGGCTCACATCACGGTGGCGGCCGACGCTCCTGAGGAAGACATCCTGAGCGCTGCCCGTACGGCGGCGGCCCAGGCCCTGGAAGGCAAGACGGTAGTGAAGGAGATCGTCGTTCCCAAGCGTTTGGTCAATTTGGTGGTCAAATAATTGGCTCGGGAGAAGGCTGCACGAAAAGGCATCCTGCGCCGCATCTTCACCGTGCTCTTGGGAGCCGTGGTGATCTTCGCTGCGTTCTCGGCCTCTGTGAGCGCCTATATCCTGGCAAGCACCCGTAACGATGTGCACACCATCGCCCAGATCGAGGAATCCGGGACCCACGCCCAAGCCATCCTCGTGCTAGGGGCATCGGTGCTGCCGTCGGGGAAGCCGTCGGACATCCTGGCTGATCGGCTGGAAGTAGCCGCTGACCTCTTCCTGGCGGGTGCGGCGGATCAGATCATCGTGAGCGGAGATAACCGCGAAGCCCACTACAACGAATCCGATGCCATGAAGGCCTACTGTGTTTCCCTGGGCGTTCCGGCAGATGATGTGGTGGTAGACCATGCGGGCTATGACACCTACGCTTCGGTCTATCGGGCGAAGCACGTGTATGGGGCAGACGATGTGATGATCGTCACCCAGGCATATCATCTCTATCGCGCGCTGGCCATCGCCCAAGGTCTCGGCATGACCGCCCAGGGGGTGGCGGCCGACAAGGGCGCCTACGACAATCAGATGTCCTACAGCCTACGCGAGGTCATTGCCCGGGATAAGGACTTCCTCCAGACGCTCTTCCGCATTCCGCCGGAAGATGCTTCCCAACCTATGACCTCGTAACGCTGCTCTGCACCGGTTCCTTGCGGTATCATCCTCAGAGATATCTGATCGAAAGGAATCCTCATGTATAAGGTGCATTGCTTGAACAACATATCTGCGAAGGGGCTGGATCTGCTGACCGATGAGTACCAGCTGACAGACAACGTAGAGGAGGCGGATGTCATCCTCGTACGTTCGGCCAACATGCACGAGATGAGCGTTCCTGCGAACCTGAAGGCTGTGGCTCGGGCTGGGGCGGGCGTGAACAACATCCCGCTGGATGCGCTGGCAGAAGCAGGGGTCGCTGTCTTCAATACCCCCGGTGCCAATGCGAACGCTGTGAAGGAGCTGGTGCTGGCAGGCATGCTGATGGCTTCGCGGGATATCGTAGGCGGCATCCAGTGGGTGAAGGACAACGCCGACGATGAGAACGTGGGCAAGGCTGCCGAGAAGGCGAAGAAGGCCTTCGCTGGTGGCGAGATATCCGGCAAGACCTTGGGCGTCATCGGGCTGGGGGCCATCGGCAAGCTGGTGGTTGCTGCAGCTGAGGCGCTGGGCATGGACGTGGTGGGTTATGACCCCTTCCTTGATGCGGCCAAGGCTGCTGATATCTCAGCAGATATGACCTTCGTTGCTGACCTGGCTGATCTCTATGGAAAGGCTGATTACATCACCATCCATGTACCGGCCACTGATTCCACGAAGGGCATGATCGACGCCTCAGCCATCAGCCAGATGAAGGATGGTGTGGTGTTCCTGAACTTCTCGCGGGATTCGCTGGTGAATGATGCCGATATGGCCGCTGCGCTCGAGGCTGGCAAGGTAGCGCGGTATGTGACGGATTTCGCGAACCCGGCAGTGGTGAAGATGGAGCGTGCCATCGTGATCCCGCACCTGGGCGCTTCCACGGCTGAGGCTGAGGACAACTGCGCTGTCATGGCCGTGAATCAGGTCATGGATTACCTGGCTGACGGCACCAAGGTCCACTGCGTGAATCTGTAACAGCTTCTGACAGATCTGATTCGTAGACGGGCATCTGCTTTCGATGCCCGTTCTTTTTATCGAGTGCCGAAGATGTCAGCGCGAAGGCTCCTCTTGCGCGACCCTTCAGCATCCTTGGAGGCCGAAGCTGCGTCTTTGGCTGCCTCTTTGGCCGCTGCTTCCTTCGCTGCTGCCTTCTGCTTTCGTTTGGAGAGCCGGGGGCGATCCTCGACCATCTTCAAGAGCTCTTGCTGGGTGTGGATATCCATCTTCTTGTAGATGTGGTTGATATGGGTTTTCGCCGTGCTCTTCGAAACGCAGAGCTGCTCTTGGATGAAGGTGGCGTTATGCCCCTTCGCAAGGATGAGGAACACTTCCTTCTCCCGGGTGGAGAGGAGGTACTGTTCTGAGAGCTCATCGCAGCGGCGTCGGAAGCTCCCCTTCTCTTCATCGGTCTCTTCATCAGGAGCGGCGGTTCCCTCAGCATCGCTGGAAGACGGGCCTTCTTTCGCACCAGAGGTCAGGGGCGTGGTATTGACGATGGGGGCGAACACGGCCGTTCCGCCGAAAGCACCGATGGCACCGCCTGCAGGAATGGGCGTGCCATCGTGGGAGACGCCTTCCCACATCTGGACCGGCGCTTCTGCCTTGGTCTGGGGCGCGTGGGGGTCAGACACCATGGCCTTTATCTCCCGATAGCGAGGAAGGAGCGCGTAGCCGATGGAGAGCAGCACGGCCAAGAGGAGTGCTGATCGGGCAAGGCCTGTTTCAGAGAGGCCTACCAGGAACACCTCGGTCACGATGACCGAGCCTACCACGCTGCCGAATTCCAAGAGACCGCGTCCGATGCCGAAGACGAAGATAGGGGAGATGCGGAACTGCTGGGCCACTCCGGCGAAGAAGACCCAGAGCATGATCTCAAGGCAAACATAGCCCATGGAGACGAAGAACGATGCGAGGATATCCCAGTCTCCTACGAGCAGGGCTATGCTGGCGATCCCTGCCATGGTGATGGGCATGACCACGCGGAAGAGGGTGTCCCAGAACAGGCCGCGCTTCGTGATGGCGATGGCCATGACATAGATGACCAAAGACGTGATGCAGGAGAGCCCGAAGGCGAATTGGATGGTGAGCGATCCTTCGGGAAGCACCTGGCCGATACAGACGCTGCGAAGGGCTCCCAGAGTGATGCCCACAACCAGTACAGGGAAACCGAAGCGCGCAAGGAAGGATGCCTCATTCACCCGGTTGGCCGAGAGTGGCCGGAAGATGGGCTCTTCATGGCGCTGGTAGTAGGGCCGGGGGATCATATTCATGAGGATCGGCATGGATGCCAAGGGCAGCAGGATGGTGATCAGTCCGCTGATGGGGGAGGGGACCCAGTTCGCACAGACGACCGAGATGGAGATGCCCACTACATAGGAGATAGCGGTATTGAGGACGATGGTGGCGAATTGGAATCGGGCGAATGTGGTTCCCCAGATGATGAAGAGGAGGCTTGAGCCGATGCCCATGATGGCACCAGCGGTCATGGCAAGCAGGGTGCCGACATCGGTTATGCAACCCCCATAGAGCAGTGCGGTGCCCAGGCAGCAGAGGAGGGTTGCTGCGAAGAGGGCGCGCTTGCTCACATAGAAGCGCAGGAATAGCTGATTCGTGGCGCCGATGGCGATCAGCCCGATGCCTCCTACTAGCAAGAAGGCTACGAGCACAGGAGATGCCATCTCAGGGGGAAGAAAGGGGAAGGCCGGGATCAGTTCGGACGGGGAGAACATCCTCGCCCCGTTGTATACAGCCATGAAGAGCCAGACTTGGAATATGCCGAATCCAAGGGAGAGCGAATTGAGCTCACCCGTGGCTCGGGAGCCATCGGCACTCTGTTTTATGCTCACGGTGATCCGCGGTTCTGGAGTTGACAAGCGATGCCTTTCGGATTGATGCGATGCGAGCGTCTGAACAGGCATTATAGAAATGGTCATGATAAAAATCAACCCGCGAGTATGAGGGGTTGAAAGCTAATTACAATCTGATGATACGACCTGATTTTTACCCTCCTGTTTATATTTCGTAACCAGTCACAGCCAAGGCTGTTTCTGATCGGCTTCCAAGCAGCTTTCTGGGTTAGCTAGGGATAGCTCAGAAGGTTGCCGCACATTGCATATATATGTAATGTCGGCAGGCTTGTAAGACCGCATGTTCGCGCATGCGGGAAGGTTCCATAAAGTATGGAAACGCGAGAAAGAAGGAAAAGTATGGCTTACAGCAAAGAGTGGCGAGTCGAGCGCGAAGACGGCACCGTCGCTACACGCTCCAACACGTGGTCTCCTCCGGGATCTCACCCGGTAGGGTATGGCGTCAAGGTCATCACCAAGGATGGCGAGCTCATCCGCATCGAGGGTGACGACGACAACCCCATCACCACCGGCCGCGTGAACGCCATGAACCTCGCGCTGCGTGAGTACACGTATGCGCCGAGCCGCATCATCCACCCGATGAAGCGTGCTATCGAGGATCGTGGTAAGGACAAGTGGGTTCAGACCACTTGGGACGAGGCTATCGACACCATCTGCGAGAAGGTGCGCTACTTCCAGAACACCTACGGCCCGGAATCCATCGTCTGCTTCGGCGGCACCGGCCGTGAGGCTTGCATCTTCTACTACGCTCTGACCTTCTCTGTGCTGCAGTCCCCTAACTGCTGCTACACCCAGTCTGGCTGGTCTTGCTATGGTCCTCGTTGCTCCATCGCCGACTACGTGCTCGGCGCTGGCTACCCTGAGCTCGACTATGCAGGTCACCTGCCCGGCTCCTACATCGACCCGCAGTACACCCTCTCCAAGTGGGTCGTGCTCTGGGGCAAGGAGCCTCTGCCCTCCAACGGCGACGGCTTCTTCGGCCATTGCCTGGTGGACATGATGCGCTTGGGTACCCATATCATCGACATCGACCCCCGCGTCACCTGGGTTGGTGCTCACCGCGGCAACCTGCTGCTGCAGGTCCGTCCTCAGACCGACACCGCCATGGCTCTGGGCATCATGAACCTCATGTTCCAGAACGATGAGTACGATCACGAGTTCGCTGAGCAGTGGATCTACGGTCTGGATGAGGTCAAGGCTCGCGCTGCCGAGTACCCGGTGGAGAAGGTCTCTGAGATCACCACCGTTCCGGTCGAGGCCATCAAGCGTGCTGCTCACATCATCGGCACCGAGCGCCCGATCGGCTGGGCATGGGGCCTCGCTTTCG
>CAJURZ010000007.1 GCA_910588905.1 uncultured Eggerthellaceae bacterium | reverse complement strand
TCCTGACCAAGGACGAGGGCGGCCGTCACACCCCGTTCTTCGATGGCTATCGTCCTCAGTTCTACTTCCGCACCACCGACATCACCGGTGTTGCTCACCTGCCTGAGGGCACTGAGATGGTCATGCCGGGCGACAACGTCACCATCACCGGTGAGCTGATCCACCCGGTGGCCATGGAAGAGGGCCTCAAGTTCGCTATCCGCGAGGGTGGCCGCACCGTTGGCTCTGGCCGCGTTACCAAGATCATCAAATAGCTGATCGCTTTTGGATCCAAGACCGGGTTCGCCCTATCAGGGCGGCCCGGTCTGATGCGTAGGACGTCCATGTGGAGATCTTCGAAGCTCGAAACAACAGATGAAGGCATAAGGAGAGCAAATGCGTACCCTGGTCACGATGGCGTGCACTGACTGCAAGCGCCGTAACTATACGACCACGAAGAATAAGCAGAATAATCCCGAGCGACTCGAGTTCAAGAAGTACTGCAAGTGGTGCCAGCAGCATACACTGCATCGCGAGACTCGCTAAGCTCGTTCAGATAGCTGATTTGCACACGCCAGTAGTTCAATTGGTAGAGCGTCGGTCTCCAAAACCGAAAGTTGAGGGTTCGAGTCCTTCCTGGCGTGCCATTCTTTCAAGGTATAAGCAGCCATGTTCCCAAGGCTGCTTGTTTGATGTTATAGCAGTTGTGGAATAGGTGCATAAGGACTCTTATGGCAAAGAAATCCAAGACTCAAAGAGCTAAGGCCTCGGCTGCTCGTCAGGCTAGGAAAGCTGAGCGTGAACAGCTTGATGCTACCGAGCAGGATCAGCCTCAAGCTGTAGGCGCAGCAGAGGAAGAGACACCGAAGAAGGGTCTCTTCAAGAAGGCCGAGAAGGAGGAGAAGCCCGAAGCAGCGAAGGGCGGCTCCTCTGACAAGAAGCTCAAGAAGTCTGAAGAGAAACCGAAGAAGAAGCGCTTCCAGTTCTTCAGGGATGTGAAGGCGGAGCTCAAGCGCGTTACCTGGCCCTCTCGCGTAGATGTCATGCGTTGGACGGGCGTGGTCCTGGTGGCCCTGGTCTTCTTCGGCGTATTCGTCGCTATCCTGGACAACCTCATCATCACCCCGCTCCTTATCCTCGTCTCAGGGGCTGACCCCGCTTCCATCGATTGGGGCAGCGTCTTCTCCGGGGGTGACTTCTCCACGGACGGCTCCTCAGCCGCTGATGCATCCTCTGGTGCTGACGCCTCTGGGGATGCCAGTGGCGCCACTGATGGCTCCTCGGATGCGGCGGGGTCTGACGCAGGGGATGGCCAGGCATCAGAAGAGACCAGCACGGAGGGTCAGTGATGGCAAGGAAATGGTACGTTCTCCATACCTATTCAGGGTATGAGAACAAGGTCAAGGACAACCTCCAGACGCGCATCGAGACCATGGGTCTCGAGAACAACGTCTTCAAGATCGAGATACCCACTGAGAAGGTGTCTGAGATCAAGGAGGGCGGCCGTCGCAAGGAGACCGAGAAGAAGATATTCCCCGGGTATGTCCTGGTGAAGATGGAGATGGACGATCGCAGCTGGGCAGCGGTCCGCAACACCCCTGGGGTGACCGGGTTCGTGGGCAGCCAGGGCAATCCCTCTCCGCTCACCCGCGACGAGTACAACAAGATCATGCGCCGCGCTAGCGTGGATGCGCCGAAGAAGACCACGACCAGCATGGAAGTGGGCCAGTCGGTGCACGTGGTATCCGGTCCTCTGAAGGATTTCGATGGCAAGGTCTCAGAGGTCATGCCCGATGCTGGCAAGGTGAAGGTCATGGTATCCATCTTCGGTCGTGAGACTCCGGTGGAGCTCACCTTCGAGCAGGTGGAGAAGATCTAGCTCACATAGCAGGGTTCATCAGCTGGGTGCCCGCGTGGACCGGGGCTTCTCGCTCAGCTCAGAGCCCGGCTTGTGGATATACGAAAAAGCAAGGAACATCGAGTGAGGTAAGAGGAACATGGCTGATAAGAATGTAGCGGGGTTCATAAAACTCCAGATTCCCGCCGGCGCTGCGAATCCGGCACCCCCGGTAGGTCCTGCCCTTGGCGCCCAGGGCGTCAACATCATGCAGTTCTGCCAGGCTTTCAACGCTCAGACCCAGGATCAGGCGGGCACCATCATCCCCGTCGAGATCACGGTCTATGAGGACAAGTCCTTCGACTTCATCTGCAAGACGCCTCCGGCGGCTGTGCTCATCAAGGAGAAGCTCGGTATCCAGAGCGGCGCAGGCATCCCGCAGCTGCAGACGGTGGGCACGCTGACCGATGCGCAGCTCACTGAGATCGCTGAGATCAAGATGCCCGACCTGAACGCCAATGACATCGATGCCGCGAAGGAGATCATCGCTGGCACCGCGCGCTCCATGGGCGTTCGCATCGAGGGTCGCGAGATGAAGAAGAAGTACGAGGTCACTCGTAAGCTGGCAGCGCTCCTCAAGGGCGAGTCCGTGGACGAGGGCGAAGGCAGCGCCGCCTAAGCGCTCCATCAAAGGATGAGGGAAGTGGGAGAACAGCCAAGGGGCTGTTCGCCAGATACCACGAAAGGATCTGAGGAAAGATGACCAAGAGATCGAAGAAGTACAAGGCAGCACTGGCAGAGGTGCCGGAGGTGGAGGTTGCCCCCATCGAGGCCATGAAGATCGTCAAAGAGGTCTCCACGGCGAATTTCGATGAGACCGTGACCGGTGATTTCCGTCTGGGGATCGATACCCGTCAGGCTGATCAGCAGCTCCGTGGCACGGTGAGCCTGCCTCATGGCTCCGGCAAGACCGTTCGCGTTGCTGTGTTCGCTGAGGGCGAAGCCGCTAAGGCTGCTGAGGAAGCCGGTGCCGATATCGTGGGCACGGACGAGCTCACCGAGCAGATCAATCGCGGCGAGTTCAACTTCGACGCTGCTGTAGCCACCCCTGACCAGATGGGCAAGGTGGGCAAGCTGGGCAAGGTGCTCGGTCCTCGCGGCCTCATGCCGAACCCGAAGCTGGGCACCGTCACCAATGATGTGGCCAAGGCCATCAACGAGCTCAAGGGCGGCCGCGTGGAGTATCGTGCCGACCGTTTCGGCATCTGCCATGTCATCCTGGGCAAGAAGAGCTTCTCTGCCGAGGATCTGGCAGAGAACTACGGCGCTGTTTACGATGAGATCATCCGCATGAAGCCCGCAGCTGCCAAGGGCAAGTATGTGAAGTCCATCACCGTCTCCTCTACCATGAGCCCGGGCATCTCGGTGGACCCGGCAGTCCAGCGCAATTACACAGGGGCTGTTGAGGAGTAGTTCGCTTTTCGTATATCTGAAGGCAGGCGCCGCATCTTGGATCCCAGGGTGCGGCGCTTCTTCTATTCTCGGCCACGTTCTCAAGGAGGTTGTTTCCATGAATGTCCTCATCGTGCGCAACCAATCCAATCCGGCAGCATCCGATGCCACCTTCAGCCTGAGTGCTTACCTCACCGATCAGGGCTATCAGGTGGATGCCATCAAAGCCGATCAGATCGCAGACATCTCCTCTCGACTGGATCTGCGCGAGAGGCTTGAGGGATCCTATGAGCTTACGGTGGTGCTGGGGGGAGACGGGACCATCATACGCACCGCCTCGTTGCTCCATGATCAAAACGCGCCCATCCTCGGCATCAATTTCGGCCATCTGGGATTCCTCGCGAATGATAGCGAAGAGGGGGTGGTGAGCCTGGTGTCGCGCGCTTTGGCCGGTGACCTCCATAGCTCACGGCGCTCCTGTCTTGATGTGATCGTCGAGCAGGAGGGCGTACAGGAAGAGCAGCACTTCTTCGCGGTGAACGAGGCCTGCATCAGCCGCGGAGCGGCGGGGCGCACCTTGGGATACCGGTTCGGTATATCCGATGTGCCCATGGCGCGGCTGACGGGAGACGGGCTCATCGTAGCCACAGCCACGGGATCGACAGCCTATTCCCTGGCAGCGGGTGGACCGCTGGTCACCCCTGGGTTCACAGGCATGGTAGTACAGCCTTTGGCACCCCACACCCTGACGGCTCGGGCTGTGCTGGCAGACGCCAACGATGTGGTGGATATCGTCTTCGACAGGCCAGAGGATCGCGTGGCTGCCACCCTGTTCATCGATGGCGATGCTGCTCCGGTGGAGGGCCCCATCGCCTCAGTGCGCGTTCAGCGCTCCTCGGATGCCATCACGTTCCTCTACGTGCATGCCGATCACTTCCTCACCTATTCAGCCAGCATGTTCTTCGGATTGTGATCTGATCCCTCTTTGGATGCGCGGGCAAGAGAAAGGGCCATGAGGATCCCCATGGCCCTTGAAGGCGCTCAGGCGAAGCCGTGAGCGAGGCTTGCTCCCGGTCCTAGAGCTCCGGCAAGCTGGCGGCAGCCACGGACTGTCCCACCCGGCGCATCTTCTCATCGGGGAGCGTGACCGTGATCTGGCTGGCCAGTTCGGGATATTCTTCAGCCAGCACCCGATTGCATTCGCTGATGAGCAGATCCCCACCGTCTCCAGAGGCCACACGGCCTAGCACCAAGAGCGTCTTGATCTCATAGAAGGCGCTGTAGAGCACGAGGGTATGGGCTAGATAGCAGCCGATGGAGCGGTAGATATCCAATGCGTCCTGGTTCCCCTCATTGGCCAGGGCCTGGACCACCTTCAGCTTCTCAGCAGGGGTATCCTCCGGATCTAGGATGATATTCGCCTTGGGGGCCAGCTTGATGACGGCATCCTGGCTGAAGTACTTGCAACCCACACCAAAATCCGTTGACCATTCGTCCTGCATGGCTTGGGGAGAGAGGTCCACCGGGGCGAAGGCCAGCTCATTGATCCAGCCCAGCACGTTGCCGTCGGCGTTCACGTAACCCACGGCTTCAGAAGTGCCCATGGCTATCCCTAGGATGCTGCCCTCGCCGGTGCTCATGAACCCGGCCAACGCTGTGACATCGCCGTCATTGGCTACGACCAGCGGTACATCACCGATCTCTGCCCCGGCTCGGTCATAGATGCTCTTCACCTCTTCGCGGCGGTCCCGGGGCACCTTGATGAACAGGCTTGCCACCATGGGGGAATTGCCTACGAACGTACCTGCAGAGGACACACCGATAGCATCCACCCGAGGCATCTTCGAAGCAGCTGTCTTGAAGGCAGTGACGATCTCATTGAAGTGGTATTCCGGATCTTCCGTCACCTTCGGATACCAGACCACCTCTTCTGAATAGATGGGCTCGCCATCCACGACAGCGGATACCTTGCGATCGGAGCCGCCTGCGTCGAAGCCGATGCGGCAGCCTTCCATATGGCCACCGATCTGCTTAGCGGATTCATTGGCAGTGGGGAAGTCGGCTTCGGATACCGCCAACACCTCAAGGGGTTTCTCGTAGACATCCCCCACGAACTCGTAGTCGAAGGAGCGATCTCCCTCAGGAGAGTAGACCTGGGCCAGCTCAGCAGCGATATCATCGGCACCGCAGATGTAGACGCGAAAGCCGCCGATGGACCAGAGCTCGAACTTGACCAGGCGCTCCACGAAGCGCAGGTCTGCCTCGGCGAACCCGCCGCCACGGATGAAGCTCTCGCGGACGGAGATCAGCCCGTCTTCGCGCTCCACGGCTATCTTGATAGGATGGGTGGCCTCTTTGAGGTATTCCCGCATCCAGACACCGAAGGGGATGAAATCAGGATCGAGGACGGGGGTGTTCTTGATGGAGCATTCGATGCCGAGATAATTCATGTCACTCTCCTAGGATCTGGGTCAATGTCTGCTCTGTCATGCATAGGGCCCGGGGAACATGGAAGGGACCCTTGAAAGTGGAGCCTTTGGTGGGGGGCATGGTGGGGAGTCCATCTCGACGCAGATAGCCGTACCATTCGCCATATTCTGGGTCTGCGAAGCGCTCCTTGCAGTAGTCCAGCACGCGGAGCATCCAGGTGAGGTAGTACTCATCACCGGTGTCCTTGTAGGCTTTGGAACTAGCGATGAGCGCCTCGTTGTGGGGCCACCAGAGCTTCATGTCATGCTCATAGGCCTCCGGGGGAAGCCCCTTGGCATCGATGAAGTAGAGGATGCCCTGGTATTCGTCATCCCATCCGGCTTCGATAGCTAGCCGGAAGATATCGCAAGCGGTAGCGTAGAGCTGTTCGTCTTCACGGTAGGTGGCCTCATCCATGAGGAACCAACTGCACTCTATATCATGGCCGGGGTTGACCACCCGACCGGCTGTATACCAGAGCTCAGGTTCCCCCTTCAGGTTCACGCTCTCCAGCGTGCAGCCCAGTTCGGGGCGGTAGTGCTCATCTATGATGCGATGGACGCATTCACTGGCATGGCGATCGTACTCTTCGGTGTTCGCAGGGTCTACCCGGCGCATGATGGAGATGATGTTCAAGAAGATCATGGCATCTCCCAAAGAGCGCCCGCTTCGGGTGGAGGCGATGGTCTTCGGACCGAACCCAGTTGGGTCTTCGAGGAGGCCATTGTTCAGCTCGTAGATCATCTGATAGGCCTTGCGCGCCCTCTCCAGATGGACGGTCTCTCCGGTCACTCCGTAGTACTCGGCATTGCCGATGCAATAGAACCCCTCAGAGAAGTTGTAGCGGCGCTGACGCAGGGGGAGCCCCTCTTCGGTGACCGTGAAGTAGAGGCGGTCGCCCGCTGCGCGGTTCACGCAGTGATCCTCCAGGAAATCCAGGCAGCTCTTCGCCGCCTCGAGCCATTCGGGCCGCTGCCCATAGACATGGCAGAGGTAGGAATAGGTCCAAGCGCACCGACCTTGCATCCAAACGGATTTATCCGTTGAGTAGATGCGTCCCTGACGGTCAAGGCAGGTGTAGACGCCTCCGTGCTTCCGGTCCATTCCGTGATCCAGCCAGAAATCAGCGCAGATATCCAGCTGCCCCCTCAGCCAATCGCGGCTTTCGCGCAGGCGCGCGGAGGTGATGTCATCCAATTGGCATACCGCCTTCCCTTGAGAGGCCCTATACAGAAAGAAGCTTTGCGATCCATTGCAGATTATCTTCATAGCGAAGGGGAAACGCAACAGCAAAGAGCAGATGTTTTCGCTTCGTTTGACCGGATAGCACCAAGGGTCGATAGGGGCTCCTCCGTTGGTGGTGGACCAGGTGATGTTTGCCGCCACGCTTGAGTTGTGCTACTTTGTCCCCGCACAGAAAAGCTTCGGTGCAGATCACCTTTAGAATCCCCTTAGCGAACAGGCATGCACAGAAGGCATGCGCCCGGCTCGAGGTGCGCATGTCACAGACCTTGAGGAGGAGTCCTGTGAAGTTCTTCCTAGACACCGCTGATCTGGCTGAGATCGAGGAAGCGGCTAGCTGGGGCGCCCTGGCGGGCGTCACCACCAATCCCACGCTCTATGCTCGGGTGGGTGGCAAGCTGGCTGATTTCGAGGACCATATCGGCCGCATCTGCCAGATCGTGGGCCCGGATCGTCCGGTATCGGCAGAGAGCGTCGCCATGGATAGGCAAGGCATCGTGGAAGACGGCCGACGGTTAGCAGCCATCGCCCCTAACGTGGTAGTGAAGATCCCCGCCATGGTAGAGGGTCTGGCGGCCACGCGCACCTTGGCGGATGAGGGCATCCGCGTGAACATGACCCTCTGCTTCACGGTGCCCCAGGCCATGCTGGCAGCCCGCGCGGGCGCCCGTTACATCTCGCCGTTCATCGGCCGGTTCGACGATATCTCCGAAGACGGCATCGCCCAGGTGGCCGATATCGTCCAGGCTGTGGGGAACTACGATCTTTCTGAGGACACCGTCAACGGTGAGAGGCTAGAGGTGATAGCCGCCTCCATCCGCAGCGCCAACCACGTCACCCAGTGTGCGCTCATGGGTGCGGATATCGCCACGGTGCCGTTCAGCGTCCTCAAGAAGATGGTGATGCACCCGCTTACCCAGGCAGGCATCGAATCATTCATGAAGGATTGGGAGAAAGTCAAGTAGATGGCAACCACCAAAGAAGCACCTGAGACAGAGACACCTGAAACCGCCGAGAAGGCTCCGGTCAAGAAGACGCGGGTGAGCCGGGCGAAGAAGACCGCAGAGGCAACAGCTGAGAAGGAAGCGGCATCTGCGGCAACGGAAGCGGAGGCATCCTCCGCCGAGGAGAAGCCGAAGCGCAAGCCGGGTCGTCCCCGCAAGACGGCTGCGACAGAAGAAGAGGCTGCGGCCCCTGCTGAGGCCCCGAGCACAGAGGAGGCGCCTGAGAAGCCGAAGCGCAAGCCAGGGCGCCCTCGCAAAGTGAAGACCGAGGAAGAGGCGCCAGAGGCGACTGCTGAGAAGCCTGCGGAGGAGCCCCTTGACAGTGCGCCGGCTGAAGCGGTCGCGGAAGCGGGGGAGGAAGGCCAGCAGGACCATAAGCGCGTGAAGGCACGCACCGCGGAATTCGCCAACCAAGACCGCAATGGCAGGAATGGCCGCCATAACGGACGCAACAACAACCAGCATCGCACTCGTCGGGATCGCAACAACCGTCAGAGGGAGTACAAGCCCTCTGTGAGCAAGGAAGAGCTGGAAGCTTGCAAGCTGCCCGAGCTGCGCGAAAAGGCTGCTGAGCTCAAGATAGACGCCTCAGGCCTGCGCAAAGCGGAGATGATCGACGCCATCTACGAAGCCGTATGCATCTCCGAGGGCTTCCTGGAGGTGGAGGGCATCCTGGATATCCTGCAAGATGGCTATGGCTTCTTGCGCACCAAGGGATACCTGCCCAGCGAGCATGACGTGTACGTGGGCCTCTCCACCATCCGCCGCAACGGTCTGCGCAAAGGCGATATGGTGGCGGGTCAGACCCGTCCTGCTCGGGAGGGGGAGAAGTTCGCTGCCATCCAGAAGGTGACCAGCGTGAACGGCACCCCCATAGATGACATATCGTCCAGGCCGAAGTTCTCTGATCTGACGCCCATCTTTCCCGATGAGCGCCTTACCATGGAACACGGCAAGGATACCTTGACCGCCCGGGTGATAGACCTGGTCGCCCCCATCGGCAAGGGCCAGCGCGGGTTGATCGTGTCTCCGCCCAAGGCGGGCAAGACCACGGTGCTCAAGGACATCGCCGCGGCCATCCATGCGAACAATCCAGAAGTGCATCTCATGTGCCTGCTGGTGGACGAGCGCCCCGAAGAGGTCACGGATATGGAGCGCTCTATCCATGGCGAGGTCATCTCCTCCACGTTCGACATGCCCTCCGACAACCACATCGCTGTGGCTGAGCTGGTGATAGAGCGGGCGAAGCGCCTGGTGGAGCAGGGCGAGGATGTGGTCATCCTCTTGGACTCCATCACCCGCCTGGCCCGGGCCTACAATCTGGCCCAGCCTGCCAGTGGGCGCATCCTCTCCGGTGGCGTCGATTCCACCGCCCTCTATCCGCCCAAGCGCTTCTTGGGCGCTGCCCGTAACATCGAGGGGGGCGGTTCGCTCACCATCCTGGCCTCTGCTCTGGTGGAGACGGGATCCAAGATGGACGAGGTCATCTTCGAGGAGTTCAAGGGTACGGGCAACATGGAGCTCCGGTTGGATCGCAGCCTGGCAGACCGGCGCATCTTCCCCGCCATCGATCCCATCACCTCCGGCACCCGCAAGGAGGATCTGCTGCTCGACGGGCAGGAGGCTCCGCTGATCTGGGGCGTGAGGCGTCTGCTGGCCAACATGAACAACACCGAGAAGTCCATGGATATGCTCATCCGCTCGCTGAAGCGCACGGAGACCAATCAGGAGTTCATCCTGCGCACGGCCAAGCGGGCCCAGACCCAGAGCCGTTTCGAAGAGAATGGTGAGTTGTGATGAACGAGACGGGGAGAGGTCCCAGCGCGTACCAGGAAGATGCCTATGTGAGCGCCTACGCCGCCCGAGACCATCGCACTGGAGCCGTTGTGGCACCACCGCCTGTGGCGACGGTTCCCCCAAAGGGCAACGGCGGCAGGGTGGCCGCCATCGTCATCCTCTGCATCCTGGTGGTCATCGCTTTGGTGGGATTCTCCTGCTCGGCAGCCATCGGAGGGATGACGGACGTGCTCTCGGGGGAGGGGGATACCTCCAGCATCCCTCGGGCGACATCCCCTTCTGCCGTGGTGATAGACATAGACTCGGTCATAGACTATGACGGGTCAGCATGCAGCCCGGATGGTCTGAGCTCGCGCCTCCGGGCAGCTCAGGCCGATGAGCAGGTCAAGGGAGTCATCCTGCGCGTGAACTCCGGTGGAGGCACCGCTACGGCTGGGGAGGAGATGGCCCGGATGGTGGCCGAGTTCCCCAAGCCCATCGTCGTGGTGAGCGCGGCCACCAACGCCAGCGCTGCCTACGAGATCTCAAGCCAGGCGGATCGCATCTTCTGCGCGAAGACGACGAGCATCGGCGCCATCGGCGTAGTCCTGCAGGTGACCGACCTGTCCGGTCTCTATGAGAAGCTGGGCATCGATGTGGAGACCATCGTCTCCGCTGATTCCAAGGACGCAGGTTACGGAAACCGTCCGCTCACGGACGAGGAGCGCGAATGGTATCAGGCCATGGTGGATGAGATAGATGCTGATTTCGTTCAGACCGTGGCCAACGGTCGTGGGATGACCATAGCCGAGGTGAAGGAGCTGGCTAACGGTCTTCCCTATACGGGCTCTCAGGCGGTGGAGAATGGTCTGGCGGATGAGATCGGCTACTTCGAAGACGCGCTGGCCTACCTCTCTGATCTGGTCGGGGAGGTAGATGGGCTCTCCACGTTGAGCTACGAGCCTTCCAGCAGCTCCCTCGATCTGCTCTTGGGCCTCCTGAGCCAGAGCGGCTCAGCGACTCCCTCGAACGCTGCTGGGAATCCCTCTTTCTCCTAGGACCCTCAAGAACCCTTTGAAAGGCATCTCCATGGGCAAAGAACTGGATACTGACGTAGTCTGGCCAAGGCGGGCCGTGGTCACCGCGGGCATGCCCTACGGCAACAAGCCGCTCCACTTCGGGCACATCGGTGGCGTCTTCATTCCTGCCGACGCCTTCGCTCGCTTCCTGCGTGACCGCATCGGGTCGGATAACGTCCGGTTCGTCAGCGGCACTGATTGCTTCGGGTCTCCTATCAACGAGGGCTACCGCAAGGCAGTGGAATCCGGCTCCTTTGCGGGTTCCATCGAGGAGTATGTGATGGGTAACCATATCCGTCAGAAGGAGACACTGGAGGCCTTCGATATCAGCCTAGACATCTTCGAGGGCAGCGGCATCGGGCGCTGCAAGGATGTGCATCAAACGCTCTCGGAGAAGCTGATCGAGGGTCTGTACGATCAGGGGTATCTTCATCTTGAGGAAACGCTCCAGTTCTTCGATGCCGAGGCGAACACCTTCTTGAATGGCCGTCAGGTGCAGGGACGCTGCCCGGTCCAAGGCTGCAAGTCAGAGCATGGCTATGCGGACGAATGCGATATGGGCCACCAGTACGACCCCGCGGACCTCATCAACCCCGTCTCCTCTCTCACTGGCACGGTGCCCGAGATGCGCCCCGTGAAGAACTGGTACTTCGACCTGCCCGCCTTCGCGGGCTTCTTGAAGGGCCAGGTGGAGCAGATGGGATCCGACCCGGAGATGCGGCCGGTGGTGGCGAAGACCATCGATGAGTTCTTGGCTCCCCCGGTCATCTTCGTGAAGAGCGAATGCCTGGACGCTTATCTGGCCTTGGCAGAGAGCCTGCCGCCCCACACCTTCCGCGAGGCAGGGAAGGGCAAGCATAGCTTCGAGATCCAGTTCGAGTCCATCGAGGAGCGGGATGCAGCCAAGGCCGTGCTCACCGCGCAGCAGATCCGCTTCCGCACCTCTAAGACGCTGGTCCCGTTCCGCATCACCGGCTCCATCGAATGGGGCGTGAAGGCACCGGTGCTAGATGGCGTGGAAGGGCTCACGGTCTGGTGCTGGCCTGAATCCCTCTGGGCTCCCATCTCGTTCACCATCGCCTTGAATGACGATCTGGCTCTGCCGCGCAATACTTGGCGGGATTTCTGGTGTGCTGACAATGCTCAGGTCTACCAGTTCATCGGTCAGGACAACATCTACTTCTACGGGGTGGCCCAACCGGCCATCTGGGAGGCGCTGGGCAAGCGTGGCGTCTTCGGCGGCGAGGACGCGCGTCCTCTGCGCCAGACCACGCTGGTGGCGAATCATCATCTGCTCTTCGGCAAGACCAAGGCATCCTCTTCCTCGGAGGCGAAGCCCCCCACGGGCGAGGAGCTTTTGGAGCACTATACGGTCGAGCAGCTGCGCGCTCACTTCCTGGCATTGGGTTTGGGGCAGAAGTCGGTTGGGTTCAAGCCGAAGCCCTTCGACCCAACGCTCTCCGATGAGCAGCGGGAGGACAAGCGCGTAGCTGATCCGGTGCTCAAAGAGGGTGCGCTGCTCACCAACGTGTTCAATCGCTTGGCTCGTAGTTGCTTCTATGAGGCGGCGAAGAGCTTCGAGGGATACATGCCCCTCGGGGAGCCTGCTTCTGAGGTGGTGCGAGAGGCGAAGAAGGCTCTGACCAGCTACGAGCATAGGATGCATGCTTTCGAGCTCCATAGCGTGATGTCCTTGGCCGATGAGTTCATCCGCTTCGCCAACAAGCATTGGGCCGATGGCATCAAGGCCGCCTCGGAGGCGGAGGAGGCAGGGGATCCGGGCGCGCTCGAGCAGCGTCGCCAGGTGCTCCTGGATTCGTTCTACCTCCTGCGCGTCTGCACGCTCATGATGCATCCCATCGTACCTCAAGGCTGCGAGGTCATCTGCGACTACCTGGATTTCGAACCGGCGGAGTTCTTCAGCTGGAGCTATGACTTCAATGGCATGGAGGAGCTGTGCCACGGCGGCGAGATAGACGAGGCGCGCCACAAGGTCTGTGAGCTGCCTCCTCGGTTCGATTTCTTCCGGAAGCACGAATCCCAATACTAGGCATCATGGTTGTTGCAAGGGGGATGACCTCGTGGTATCCTCTTGCGGTTTCTTTCAATACGCATGCTCAAGCGACCTGACCGCGCGAGTGGCCTCGCCTCACGATGAGGTGCGGTTGCGGGGGTAGGGGATGACCTTGGGCAGAGGACCAACGAATGGAGAGTAGCAACATGGCAGCACCGGTAAAGGTAAGCATCAGCTCGCTTCTGGAAGCGGGGGCCCACTTCGGGCATCAGACGCGTCGTTGGAACCCGAAGATGAAGCCCTATATCTTCGGCAGCCGCGGGGATATCTACATCCTGGATCTGAAGCAGACGCTCGTGGATATGGACAAGGCCTACAGCTTCGTGTCCAACCTCGCCGCCAAGGGTGGCACCGTCTTGTTCGTGGGCACCAAGAAGCAGGCCCAAGAGGCCGTGGCAGATGCAGCGAACCGCTGCGGCATGCCCTATGTGAACAATCGTTGGCTGGGCGGCATGCTCACCAACTTCGTCACCATCCGCCAGCGCGTCATCTACATGGAGGATCTGGAGGCTCAAGAGGCGGATGGCCGCATGGCTCTCCTGCCGAAGAAGGAGCAGATCCTGAAGCGCAAGGAGCTGGCGAAGCTCCAGGCCAACCTGAACGGCATCCGCAACATGACCCGTGTGCCCGATGCTGTGTTCATCATCGACACCTGCCGGGAGGAGATCGCCGTCCATGAGGCGCGCAGGCTGAACGTGCCCATCGTCGGCACCCTTGATACCAACTGCGATCCTGATGACGTGGATTACGGCATCCCGGCCAATGACGATGCCATCCGCAGCGTCTCCCTGCTCTGCGACTTCATCGCTGATGCGGTGATCGCGGGCACGGGCGCTGAGGTGACCGAGACCGAGATGGCCCAGAGCGCTCCTGCTGAAGCTGCTCCTGAGGCTGAGGTTGCGGTGTCTGACGTTGAGACGGCTGCTGAGGTCCAGGCAACGGACGCAACCGTTCAGGCTGAGATCGCCGAGGCTGTCGAGGCTGCCGAATAGGCTGCTTCGATCTGGGGGCGGATGTTCGTCCGTCCCTTTCGAATGATGACCTTTCTACCCCTTGAGGAGGGATGAGCTATGGCAGAGATCACCGCTTCTATGGTGAAAGAACTGCGCGAGATGACTGGCGCAGGCATGATGGAGTGCAAGAAGGCCCTGGCGGAGGCTGCTGGGGACATGGAAGCAGCCGTGGACGTGCTGCGCACCCGCGGTTTGGCGGCAGTGGCGAAGAAGGCAGGGCGTGCCACCAATGAGGGAACCGTCATGGCCCTCGTCAACGATGCCTGCACCAAGGGCGCTGTGATAGAGCTCAACTGCGAGACTGACTTCGTGGGCATGAACGAGAAGTTCAAGGCCTATGCCACGCGCATCGCCACGGCGGCCATGGACAACGCTCCGGTGGATGCCGAGGGTCTCAAGAGTTGCACCATCGATGGCGAGACCGTGGAAGAGATCCTGACGGACTGCATCCATGTGATGGGCGAGAACTGTCAGCTCTCTCGCGTGGCTGAGATGGAGGCTCCGGCAGTGGCTAGCTACATCCATGGTGGCGGCAAGATCGGCGTGTTGGTGAGCTTCGACGCCCAGGGCATCGACCCGTCCTCTGAGGCTTTCCAGAAATGCGCTCGCGACGTTGCCATGCAGGTGGCGGCAGTGAACCCCGTCTCCGCTAACCGGGAGTCCGTGCCCGCTGATGTGGCAGCCCATGAGCTTGAGATCTACAAGGCCCAGGCTGCTGAATCCGGCAAGCCGGAGAACATCCAGGAGAAGATCGCTGAGGGCCGCATGGAGAAGTTCTACAAGGAGAACTGCCTGACTGAGCAGGACTTCGTGAAGGACCCGGACGTCACCGTGCGTCAGTACGTGGATGCTTGCGCCAAGGAGATGGGCGGCACCATCCAGATCAGCGGATTCCTCCGCTTCGCTCTGGGCGAGTAGCCACTTCCATAACCATGAGGGCAACGAGGCCATGCTCGAAGCAGCGTGGCCTCGTTCGCTTTCCTTGAGGCCGTGAAGGGACCATCGTAAGGACTTCCTATGGGCAAAGAGTCGATCATCGTCAGAGGCAATGGAACGCTCTCGGGTGAGGTCAAGATCTCAGGAGCCAAGAACTCAGCACTGAAGCTCATGGCTGCTGCTATCCTCGGTCAAGGCGAGACCATCATCAACAATGTGCCGGATATCTCAGATATCGCCATCATGTCAGAGGTCCTGCGACGGCTAGGGGCGCAGGTCTGCCGCGAAGACCATAGCCTGCGCATCGATACGGCCCCGGTAGATTCCTTCAGCACCCCCTATGAGCTGGTCTCCAAGATGCGGGCGAGCATCTCTGTGCTGGGGCCTTTGATCGGCCGATTCGGCAAGGCTCGCGTGGCCATGCCCGGCGGCTGTCAGATAGGAGCGCGCAAGATAGACATGCACCTCGTGGGCCTTGAGTCCCTCGGAGTGGAATTCAGCGTGGATCACGGTACGCTCATCGCTGCTACCCCTGATGGGCTCCACGGGGCCCAAGTCATGCTGGAGTTCCCGAGCGTGGGCGCCACGGAGAACATGCTCATGGCGGCAGTGGTGGCCGAAGGGACCACGGTCATAGAGAACGCTGCCCGCGAACCTGAGATCGTGGACCTCTGCACCATGCTCAACGAGATGGGTGCCCGCATCAGCGGCGGTGGGTCCATGATCATCGAAGTGGAGGGCGTTCCCTTGGATTCCTTCCACCCTTGCGTTCATGCCACCATCGGGGACCGCATCGAAGCCGGTACCTTCTTGGCGGGAGGAGCGCTCACAGGCGGTCCTGTCACCGTTCAGGGGATAGACCCGGAATACCTGCGCATGGCCATACTGAAGCTCAAGGCCATGGGTTGTGATATCAGCTGCGGCGAGGATTACATCACCGTCAAGCGCGATGACCCCATAGAGGCTACGGATATCCAGACCTTGCCCCATCCGGGGTTCCCCACAGACCTTCAGGCGCAGTTCATGCTCTTGGATGCTCTGGCAGAGGGCACGTCGGTCATCACCGAGAACGTCTTCGAGAACCGCTTCATGTTCGCCTCCGAGCTCATGCGCATGGGGGCTGACATCATCCAGGAAGACCATCATGCCATCATCCATGGGGTGAAGCACCTCCAAGGGGCCCCCGTTTCCTCCACCGACCTGCGTGCCGGAGCGGCTCTGGTGTTGGCAGGGATCGTGGCCGAGGGATACACGACGGTCTATGAGATAGAGCATATAGACCGAGGCTATGAGGATTATGTGGGCAAGCTGAAGTCCCTGGGCGCAGATGTCGTGCGCACCGAAGAACAAGGCTAGGTCAGCTTCGTGCCTACCCGTCGGACCAGACCGCGTCATGGATCCTCTGGGCCTCCTGTTGCCCGGCCTCTGACCTACAGCCCCCGTCAGCGCACGCGCAAGCCCGAACGGGTCATCTCCAATGTGGAGCGTCCGGCCTCCGGCAGATCGCTTCCAAGGCGCGGAGCCGGTGCCCATTCAGCCCTGGTGGATGCCAAGCGCAAGCGCTCCCGACGGAAAGTAGTGCTCATCGCCCTCATCCTGACCGTCCTCGTGGGGCTGGCAGCCGCTGGCGTCTCCGCCTTCACCTTCTTCCGTTCCACAGATTCCAATCTGGCCCTCGATCCCTCCAATGCCCAAGAAGCCTTGGTGGCTCAGAAGGCCGATGAGCCTTATTTCGTGCTGATGACTGCCGACCTCTCGCTTCCGGGTTACGCGAAGCAGCAGCCCAACGCCCAGGGGTATCAGCTGGTGCGCATCGATGAGGGCGCTCGCACGGTGACCCTGATCACCATCCCCTCAAAGCTCAATGTGCGCACCTCTGATGGTGAGACGCGGCCTTTGGACGAGGCGAAGGCGGTAGGGGGCGATGCAGAGCTCGTTCGGGTGGTCTCAGAGCTCATCGGTGAGGGCATAGCCCATTTCGTCACCACCGATAGCGCAGGGATCAGCGGCATGGCAGATGCGTTGGGAGGCGTCCCTGTGGAGCTCGTCTCCCAGATAGATGACCCCACGACGGGCTATGAGGTGGTGGATGCTGGAGCCAGCCGCTTGAGCGGCTCTCAGTCCCTGGCCTTCTTACGGGCATCGAATGTGGCCGGAGGCGTTGACGGCATGTTCCAGGATCGCATGACCTACACCTTGAACCTGGCTAAAGAGGCAGCTAGCTCCCAAGGCCTCTCCTTCGCCAATGCGGTGGGCGAGGCGAGCCGCTTCATCTATACGGACTGGACCGCCAGCGATCTTCTAGCGCTGGGCAGCGCTCTCTCTCCGTTCGACGGGTTGACCATCTACACCTGCATCCTCCCCTACGTGTCATCGAATGCCGCGGGGGTGGGGAATACCCTCTACGAGCGCCGATCCCAAAGCTGGGATCAGATGCTCGCACGCATCAAGGCCGGTCAAGACCCCAATGACATCGAGACGGAGTCAGCGAGCGTGGAGGCGAACGGCGTCACCGTAGAGGTACGCAATGGCACGAATACCGCTGGGGCGGCGGCGAAGCTGGGAGAGATGCTCACGCAAGATGGCTATGAGGTCATCGGCGTGGGCAACACCGATGACAACACCATCTACCCGGAGACGCTCGTCATCTACACGAAGAGCGAATACGAGGGAGAGGCGAAGGCAGTCTTGGATGATATGGGCAGCGGCCGTCTTGTGAATGGGGGAGACTTCTACTCCTCCGACGCCCATGTGATAGCCATCATCGGCCTTGATTGGATGCCAGTGGATTGATCCTCCTCAGGCTGCCGTGCAAGGTTGCCATGGGGGTTTCGCGAAGATGCTCCCGGTCGCTTCAACCCGGAGGGCCTGTGCTATCATCTTCGCAAATACAAAGCTGATCATCGAGGAGGCATCATGGTAGATAAGGAACAGGTCAAAGAGGTGCTCGATGCGGTCCGCCCCTCCCTTCAGGCTGATGGCGGAGACGTGGCCCTGGTGGATGTGACGGATGACGGCGTGGTCTACGTGGAGCTCCAGGGTGCCTGCAAGGGTTGCCCCATGTCCCAGATGACCCTGGCCAATGGCATCGAGCGCATCCTGAAGGAGCGCGTCGAAGGCGTGGTGGCCGTTCGTCCGGCCGACGACCCGATGGCTGACCTCTAAGACAGGCTCGCCACGTGCTCTTTTGAAAGACGCCTGCTTCACCGCAGGCGTCTTCTCTATGGAGCGGCCAAGGAGGTATCTGGATGACAGCATGTTGGGAGATGCGCGGCTGCGATGAGGAGATGGCTGGCCGCTGTCCCCATAATATCCCCGGTGAGCCCTGCCCGGCCGATTGCCGTTTCGCTGCTTGCCTGCGTGAGACCCATGTGGTCTGCGAGGATCTGGGGGTGCTCTTGAATCCTGAGCGGGACTACGACATGGCTGTCAAGGAGATATGCCGGTTCTGCGAATTCTTCTTGGTCAACGGCCCTCATATCAAAGACCGCCCCGAGGGGTTCAGGCGCCAGGGCAACCCCAACCGGTTCCTTCTTTGACAGAAGGGGAACATGAGCCAATGGGGTACCTGAGCGCTTTCACTCCTCGGGTAGAATCATCGAAGACGAGCTGCCGCAAAGGAGGGGATCATGGCGAATTACGATCACATCATGATCTGCCCATCCTGCGGTGCGCGGGATCTGAATCTTATGGAATACACCTCTCTCATGGTGTTGAAGCCTCAGATGGGGCTGTTCACCATCGTCTGTCCCAGCTGTCAGGCGAAGGTGACCTCCATTCAGCCCATCCCTTTGGAATTGGAGCCCTCTATCGTTCAGGCGGCCGAAGCGCTGGGCGCGGGAATGGGGCACGACCTGTTCCGGTAAGGGCTTGAGCGTCATGTTGAATGACCTCTATCAGGCGTTGGATCCGGTAGCGCTCAGTCTGGGTCCTCTGGTGATCCGCTGGTATGGCATCGCCTATCTGGCAGGCTTCCTCCTGGCGGCCTTCATCATCTATCGGGTGGCGCGCCACTGGAAGCTCACCGTTGATCTGGATTCCCTCCTGACCATCATGGTCTGTGTGATAGCGGGCATCCTCTTGGGTGCGCGTCTCGGCTACTGCCTGTTCTATGGTCAGGGTACTTACCTTGAGGACCCTCTCAAGATATTCGCCTTCAACGAAGGAGGGATGAGCTTTCATGGGGGGCTTCTGGGTGCGCTCATCGCCGGCATAGCGGCAGCGAAGCTCACGCACATCCCCTACCTCACCTTGGCTGACCTAGGCGCTATTGCCGCTCCAGTGGGGCTCTTCTTCGGTCGGCTGGCCAATTTCGTGAACGGAGAGCTCTGGGGGGCACCTACGGATCTTCCCTGGGGCGTGGTCTTCGGTGGCGCGGCAGGGGATATCCCTCGCCATCCCTCCCAGCTCTACGAAGCGCTCCTGGAGGGCGTCATCATCTTCTGCGTCCTTCTCATCCTAGCGCGTAAGGTGCCACCGCGGCCCCGAGGGACGTTCATAGGCGCCTTCCTCGTTCTCTATGGGCTCTTCCGCATCCTCATGGAGTTCGTGCGCCAGCCCGATGCTCAGTTGGGATACCTCTTCGGGGACTGGCTCACCATGGGCATGGTGCTCTCTGTACCCCTGGTCTTGGTAGGGGCGGTGTTGCTGGCTTATGCGCATATCCGTCAGCTGCCCGAGGAGGGTGTGAGCGTTCGGTGAATTCCCGTCTGCGCGCAACGAAAGCATGACAGGGGAGGCATTCTCCCTATCTCTGATATCGTTTTAGCCTAGCATGGCAGCCAACCATAGTCCCAAGAAGGAAGGGGAATCCCATGCAAGTTAAGTTCTATAAGTGCGAGCACTGTGGCAACATAGCGGTGAAGGCCTATGATTCCGGCGTTCCGCTGGTCTGCTGCGGGGAGCCCATGGTAGAGCTCGTCCCTGACACCGTGGATGCTTCCCTGGAGAAGCATGTGCCTGCCGTCACCGTAGAGGGCGATCACGTGCATGTGAACATCGGCAGCATCGACCATCCCATGGAGCCGGAGCACTACATCCAGTTCATCTGCTTGGTCAAGGATGCAGGCTATGAGATCCATCCGCTCAAGCCGGGCGACGCACCTTCCACTGATTTCTATCTTGGCGAAGGAGAGGCTCCGCGCGAGGTCTACGAGTTCTGCAACCTTCACGGACTCTGGAAGACAGACCTGTGATTTATGGTATCATCGTTCGGCTTGTTTGAGCCTTGGTCGGAAACCAAGGCATGACCTCAAGGAGTTGAACGATGAAGAAGGACATCCATCCGGATTACATGGATTGCACGGTCCGTTGCAGCTGTGGCAACGAATTCGTGACCCGTTCCACCAAGCCTGAGCTGCGCATCGACATCTGCAATGTGTGCCATCCGTTCTACACGGGCACCCAGAAGCTCATCGATACGGGCGGTCGCGTCCAGCGCTTCGCCGACAGGTTCGGTTCCGCTTCTGATGCTGTGGCCCAGCGCGAGGCAGCCAAGAAGGCTGAGCGTGCAGCCAAGGTGGCCGAGCGCGAGGCAGCCAAGAAGGCTGAGCGCGAAGCCAAGGCCAAGGAAAAGGAAGAGCGTGCAGCCAAGTACGCTGAGGTGGCTGCCAAGAAGGCCGCTGAGGCAGAGGCTCAGGCAGCAGATGCCGCCGTTGAAGCTGAGGCTACCGAGGCTGAGGCCCAGGTAGAGGAAGCCCAAGCCGAAGAGGCCCAGGCAACGGAGGCAGCGGAGTAGGAGCCCTCATCTAAGAGCGCTTTGACAGGGCAGCTGGCATCCGGTCAGCTGCCCTTTCTGTTAGAGGGGGCTCTTTCCTTGGGCAAGGCATGACGGCGCTGAGCGGGCTGCTGTCAACGGAGAGCGGGAGGCGTGGATGTCAGAGAACGTGAATCCCCAGGTGGATTTCGTGTGCAGGAACATCGAGAGCCGGGATGTGCATTTCATCCGGTGCTGGTTCACCGATGTGCTCGGGGCCATGAAATCCTTCGCTGTGGTGCCCGGGGAGATAGAGAATGCCTTCACTGAGGGCATGGCCTTCGATAGCAGCTGCATCAAGGGCTTCACCGATGCCGATGAGCCAGATGCGCTGGCCTTTCCGGATCCGTCCACCTTCCAAGTGCTTCCCTGGCGTCCGCAGACCGACGCAGTGGCTCGGATGTTCTGCGATATCAAGCTACCGGACGGGCAGCCCTTCGATGGGGATCCCCGTTATATCCTGGAACGCGTGATAGCGAAGGCGGCCGATGCGGGCTTCTCGCCTACGGTGGGAGCGGAGCTGGAGTTCTTCTACTTCAAGGACGCGAACAGCGCCGAGACCCTGGATGCGGGCAGCTACTTCGACCTGACCTCCCTGGACTATGCCTCCGATCTGCGCCGAGATACGGTGCTCACGCTGGAGGGCATGGGCATCCCCGTGAAGTACTCCCATCACGAGCTGGGCAACTCCCAACATGAGATAGACCTCCGTGCCACAGATGCCCTGGCCATGGCTGATTCGGTCATGACCTACAAGCTGGTGGTGAAGGAGATAGCGGCCAAGCATGGGGTGTTCGCCTCCTTCATGCCCAAGCCCTTGAACGATCAGCCGGGAAGCGGCATGAAAGTGCATATGAGCCTGTTCGATGAAGAGGGAAACAATGCCTTCTATGCACCGGATGACGCCAAGGGCTGGGGGCTCTCCTCCGTCGCCCATGGGTTCATGGCGGGCATCTTGGATCATGCCAACGAGCTCTCCCTCATCACGAACCAATACGTCAATTCCTATAAGCGCTTGGCCGCAGACGAGCTGGCCCCCACGAAGGTCGCCTGGACGCGATCGAACCGCGAGGCCATCATGCGCGTTCCGGCCTACCGTCCGGGTAGTGCCGAGACCTGCCGGGTGGTGATGCGCAACCCCGATGTGGCTTGCAACCCCTACCTGAGCTTCGCTGTTCTCCTGGCTGCGGGATTGGATGGGATCCAGCGCTCCTTGGCTTTGCCCGAACCTTGCGAAGCGGCCCAGGCCGTGGGTGGCTGCCATGGCTGCGGTGTCCTGCCTCAGAACCTGGGAGAGGCCATCGAAGCGTTCGCTGCCAGCAGCCTCATGAAGGAAACGCTGGGCGAGCACACCCATAGCTTCCTGGTCAGGTCCAAGACAGAGGAATGGAAGCGCTATCAGGCCACCGTCACCCAGTGGGAGACCGACCGGCTCTTGGCGGTGCTCTGAGATGCGCAAGTCAGTGATATTCCTGGCGGACTCCTTGGACAACGCCCAGCGGTTCAAGCGCGTCCTGGGCACCATGGATGTCTCCGTGGTAGCTGGATCGTGCCAGCAAGCGCGTCGGTTGCTCCAAGCCAACCCCTCCTTCGATCTGGCCATCCTGGAGGCTCGGGGGGATGTGAGCGCTCAATTGGGGCTCATAGAGGAGATGCTGGCAGAGGAGGAATCCGCTTCGCTCTTGGTCATCTTGGACCAAGCTGATCTGGCCGCCTTCCGGCTGCCGGTGCAGACCCGGGCTGATTTCGTGGTGGCGGACGCTTCGGAGGAGGAATGCGCCACGCGCATCCGCCAACTGCTCTGGCCAGGCAATGAATCCAGCGCTTCGGATTTCATCGTCGTTGACTCCATGACGGTGAACTTGGCTACCTATCAGGTCAAGGTGGGTGGCGAGCCGCTTGACCTCACCTATCTGGAATATGCGCTGCTCGTGTTCCTTATCACCCATCCTGGACGCACGTACTCGCGCGATACGCTCCTGCGCCGGGTGTGGGGGTTCGATTACTATGGAGGATCCAGGACCGTGGACGTCCATGTCCGCCGCGTCCGCGCCAAGCTGGGGCCTGAGCTGGCCCAGCATCTGGAAACGGTACGCGGCGTGGGCTATCTCTGGTCCTGACCGCGCGGGGAAGAGAGGGAGACGATGCCCAAGACCGTAGCCGTCATCGATGGTAATTCGCTCATGCACCGGGCCTATCACGCCATCCAGACGCCCATGTCCGCTCAGGATGGTACGCCTACCAACGCCGTGTTCGGATTCCTGCAGATGCTCTGCAAGTTCGCTGAGGATGCGAAGCCTGACGCGGTGATCTGCGCCTTCGATGCGGGCAAGCCGGAATTCCGCATGGCAGAGATGCCTGAATACAAGGCCCAGAGACCGAAGATGGATGAGGAGCTGCATGTCCAATTCCCCATCATCCAGGAGCTCCTTGAGGCTATGCGCATCCCGGTGGTGAAGGTAAAGGGTTGGGAGGGGGATGACATCCTGGGCACCATCGCAGCCCGGGATGAGCAGCTGGGCTTCCAGACACTGCTGGTCACAGGAGATAAGGATGCCTGCCAGCTGGCAACGGATCTCACCCGCATCGTCACCACCAAGAAGGGCATCACTGATGTGGTGGTCTTCGGTCCTGACGAGGTCATGGAGAAGTATGGCGTGACCCCTCAGCAATTCACTGACTTCCTGGGGCTCATGGGAGACTCCTCGGACAACATTCCGGGGGTTCCGGGGATCGGCCCGAAGAGCGCGACGAAGCTCCTGGAGCGGTTCGGCTCCATCGAAGGGGTCTATGAGCATATCGACGAGCTCAAGGGCAAGCAGCGGCAGAACCTGGAAGAGAACGAGCAGATGGCCTATCTCAGCCGACAGATCGCCACCATCGTGCGAGACCTGGATTTCCCCTTGGATATCGAAGGTGCATCCTTCCCGGCCTTTGGCGCCGCAGAGGTGCAGGAGGCCTTCGATCGCTATCAGCTCAAGAGTCCCTTGGCACGGGTCCTGAGCCTCATCCATGAGCAAGCGGCTCCCTCCGCCATCTCCTTGGATGTGGGTGAGCGCCTGGATGCGCAGGCATGGCGACGCCAGCTGGATGAGGCTATCGCCCAGGGGGCTTGCGTGGGCGTGGCCTTCGCTCGGGGCGATACCGACACCATCTTCGGCCAGACCGTCCAGATGGCTCTGGCTTTCAAAGGCAGTCATGTGCTGTTGGACGACGCTGCTTCTCGGGAGGCGGCAGCCTATCTCATCCGGCACGCTTCCTTCGCCGTGCTCGATCTCAAGGGCTTGCTGCAGCTCTCCTTCCCGCCGGACACCTCTCAGGAGGCGGCGGTGGGCCCCGATGAGCTCTTCGATCATCAAGGGTTCAGCCTGTCCTTGGCCGGATATGCGCTGGAATCCACCGTGAGCTCCTATACCTATGAAGGGCTTGCCCTGCGCTTTTTGGGAGGGGAGCTCCCTGAGGCCGAGGAGGGCCAGGAGGCACTGCCCCTGCAAGCGGAAGCCTGCCGCCTGCTGAAGCCGAAGCTGGAAGAGGCCCTTCGAGAAGATGGGTCTGAGAAGGTCTACGGAGACATAGACCTCCCTCTGGTCAGCGTGCTCACCATCATGGAGCGCACGGGAGTCTCCATTGATGTGGACCGTTTGCGCGCCATGGGCGAAGACGCTCAGGAGCGTCTTCGCCAGCTGTCCGATTCCATCTACCAGGCAGCGGGGGAGGAGTTCAACATAGATTCCCCTAAGCAGCTCTCCCGGATCCTCTTCGAGGTGATGGGACTCAAGCCCCTCAAGAAGAACTCCCGGGGGTACTCCACGGATGCCAGTGTGCTGCGGGAGCTGGCGAAGACCGAAGCCGTGGCTCGGGACGTGCTGGCCTATCGTGAGCTCTCCAAGATCAAGGGCACCTACATTGACAGCCTGCCGAAGATGCGAGCCGGGGACGGCAGGTTGCATACGGTGTTCCATGAGACGGTGACCGCTACCGGGAGACTCTCCTCCTCTGACCCGAACCTGCAGAACATCCCCGTGCGCACTGATTTCGGCCGTCAGATCCGAGAATGCTTCATCCCCTTGGATGAGGAGAGCGTATTCTTGGCGGCGGATTATTCCCAGATAGAGCTGAGGCTGCTGGCTCATCTCTCCGGCGATGAGCATCTCATCCAAGCGTTCCGGTCCGGGGAGGATTTCCATGCCACCACAGCCGCCCATGTGAACGGCATCGCTCCCGATCAGGTGACCCCTGAGCTGCGCAGCAGAGCCAAGGCGGTCAACTTCGGCATCGTCTACGGTCAGCAGGCCTACGGGCTTTCCCAGACCTTGGATATCCCTCAATCAGAAGCGGCTGAGATGATCCGGGCGTACTTCGAGGCCTATCCACAAGTGCGGGCGTTCTTGGATGGCATCGTGGAGGAGGCGGCGAAGACGGGGTATGCCGAGACCATGTTCGGTCGCAAGCGACGCATCCCGGAGCTCAAGTCCTCCAACCGCAACGTACGCGCCCAGGGGGAGCGTACGGCCATGAATCACCCCATGCAGGGGGCGGCGGCGGATATCATCAAGATGGCCATGGTGGAGGTGGAGAGGCGCTTGAGAGAGGGCGGCTTCGCCTCTTCCATGATCCTGCAGGTCCATGACGAATTGGATTTCTCTGCGGTGCGGGAAGAGGTGGATGCACTGGCAGCCATGGTCAAGGAGGTCATGGAGGGCATCGTGGATCTGGAGGTGCCTCTGATGGTGGATGTGCGTTGGGCTCCGAATTGGGCCGAGGCCCACTGATCAGCGCGGCTTCCATTCCCGGATGAAGGTGCACCATCCTGCCTCTCAGAGCCTCCGTTCGGGAAAAATCGCTCTTTGGGGCAGATGACCTGTTGACGCGGGCGCGGCCCATTGGTAGGATAACGCCTTGCGTTTAGACACTTTCAAGGAGTAAACATCAATGTATGCGATCGTGAAGACAGGCGGCAAGCAGTACAAGGTCGCCCTTGGGGACAAGCTGAACATCGAGAAGATCCCTGCTGAGGTGGGTGATACGGTAGAGCTTCAGACCATCTGCGTCGTTGACGGCAAGGACGTGCAGGTCAAGGCCGAAGAAGCTGCCAAGACCAAGGTGCAGGCTGTGGTAGTGGAGCAGTTCAAGGACAAGAAGGTCATCGTCTTCAAGTTCAAGAAGCGCAAGAACTACAAGCGCAAGCGCGGTCACAGGCAGAACCTCACCCGTATCCAGATCGTCCAGATCGGCTCTGAGAAGTACAAGGAGCCTGCGAAGAAGGCGGCTTCCAAGGCTGCACCCAAGAAGGAAGCAGGCGCTAAGGCTGCCAAGGCTGAGAAAGAGACCGCTGCCAAGGCAGAGAAGAAGCCTGCAGCAAAGAAGGCAGCCCCCAAGAAGGCTGCTGAGAAGCCCGCAGACAAGGCAGCTGACACGGCTGCTGAGAAGACCGAATAGCATCACGGAGGTATGACAGATGGCACACAAGAAAGGCCTCGGATCCACTCGGAACGGCCGTGATTCTCACGCGAAGCGCCTGGGCTGCAAGATGTTCGCAGGTCAGAAGGTCAAGGCGGGCAATGTCATCGTCCGTCAGCGCGGCACCCATTTCCATCCTGGCGACAATGTGGGCCGCGGGAGCGACGATACCCTGTTCGCCCTGTGCGACGGTATCCTGAAGTACACGCGCGGCGACAAGCGCAAGGTGCACGTCATCCCTGAGGTCCAAGCCTAGCTTGGGCCGCAGGTAGGTCATAGGTAATGGCGAAGCCCTCGGAAGAGGGCTTTTTCTTTAAGGAGCTTCATCATCTTCATCGACAAGGTGCATATCCACGTCAAGGGCGGCGATGGCGGAGCGGGATGCATGTCCTTCCGTCGGGAGGCCCATGTGCCCAAAGGCGGTCCTGACGGAGGAGACGGTGGCCATGGCGGCAATGTGGTGCTGATGGCCGATGCTCAGAAGTCATCGCTGATAGATTTCCGCTTCAAACATCATTTCAAGGCTACCCGGGGTACCCATGGCAAAGGGTCGAAGATGCACGGGAGTCGCGGTGAGGACCTCATCCTCAAGGTGCCCGTGGGCACTCAGGTGCGGGAATACTCTGAAGAGGATCGCACGACAGGGGAGCTCATCGCCGACCTCTCCCACGAGGGAGAGCGTGTGATCGTGGCTGAAGGTGGCGCAGGCGGTCGGGGCAACATCCATTTCGTCACCTCCACCCGCCGGGCCCCTGCCTTCGCAGAGCTGGGAGAACCGGCCCGAGAAGGGTGGATCGAGCTGGAGATGAAGCTTCTGGCTGACGCTGCTCTGGTGGGCATGCCCAGCGTGGGAAAGTCGAGCCTGATAGCCCGGATGAGCGCCGCTAAGCCCAAGATCGCCGACTATCCGTTCACCACGTTGACCCCGAACCTGGGGGTGGCCACCTCCGGCGATGACAGCTTCGTGCTGGCGGATGTTCCGGGGCTCATCGAAGGGGCCCATGAGGGACGTGGGCTGGGCCATGAGTTCCTACGCCATATAGAGCGCAGTGCGCTCATCGTCCATGTGATAGACGTCACCGGTGGCTTCGAGGGCCGCGATCCGGTGTCTGATTACGAGATCATCACCGAAGAGCTCGCCCGCTATGCCGACGAGCTCGCCCAGCGCCCTCGGATCATCGTGGCGAACAAGGTCGATGCCATCTCGGAAGATGACGAGCGCCTTCAGGCCCTGGCGGAACGGGTACGGACGGATTCTCTTGTGGCCGCTGGGGGGGATGAGTTCGCTTTGAGCCCCATAGACCCGAAGCTCTACCAGGTGAGCGCTGTCACGGGTCAGGGGATCGATCAGCTCAAAGCAGCCATCGCCTCGAAGGTGCGCGGATTGAGGGAAGAGGCGGCGAAGGGCGATGTAGCCGAGCCAGCCTACGATCAGGTTTGGGAGCATAAGCGGAACAAGTGGGATGCGGCTTTCACGGTCACGCCTGAGGGAGAAGGCGCTTGGCGGGTGGCTGGCCGTCAGGTGGAGCGCATGGTGGTGCAGACCGATTGGGATAACGAAGAGGCCGTGGGCTTCTTGCAGCATCGAATGCGTCGGTTGGGCGTGGATGACGCCCTGGCGGCTGCGGGGGCGCGGGATGGGGATGAGGTCCGCATCTGCCAGATCGCCTTCGATTACGAATCTGCCGACGGCGCTCCGGACATCTTTGCGGAATTGGATATCTAGATGGGTGCTCCTTCGTCTCTCAAAGGTGACATGAGGTCCTCTGCAGGCCAGAGGATCGTCATCAAGATTGGGTCCTCCACCATCACCTCCTCTGACAGTTCCATCGATCGCATCTGGATGGGGAAGCTGGCTTGCCAGGTGGCTCAGCTCAAGGAGGCAGGGGCTGAGGTGGTCATCGTCTCTTCGGGGGCCATCGCCTCGGGGCTCGAACGGTTGGGCATGGAGCGTCGCCCGAAGGACATGCCCACCCTCCAGGCTGCTGCCTCGGTAGGGGAAGCGGCGCTCATGGCTGCCTATGAGGAGGCTTTCGCCCCCTTCCAGCTGATCCCTTCCATCGTGCTGCTCACCCGCCGCGACACCGCAGACAGGGATGCCTATCTCCATGCCCGGGACGCTCTGGAGCGGTTGCTGGATCTGGGGATCGTGCCCATCGTCAACGAGAATGATACGGTGAGCGTAGAGCAGATCAGATTCGGAGACAATGACACCCTGGCGGCTCTGGTGGCTTGCTTGGTAGATGCTACGATGCTCATCATCCTCTCCGACATAGAGGGGCTCTACGACGCCGATCCCACCACCAGCCCCCATGCTGCCTTGGTACCTCACGTCCAGCGCATCGACCGTGCGGTCATGGATGCGGCGGGAGGGCCCGGATCGTCGGCCGGGTCGGGTGGCATGGTCACGAAGATCCGTGCAGCTCGCGTGATGATGGCAGCGGGGATACCCATGGCCATCGTGAGCGGCAAGGAAACGGACAACATCGCGAAGACCGCTGAAGGCAGGTGCCCAGGAACGCTCTTCGCCTGTTCCGCCCTTTCCCATGAGATAACCCCGCGAAAGCTCTGGCTGGCGCTCGGGGACGCGGTGCGGGGAGAGGTGAGCGTGGATGAGGGAGCCAAGCGGGCTCTGGTGCAGCAGGGTGCTTCTCTGCTCGCCGTGGGAGTGCAGGCGGTCGATGGATGCTTCGAAGCGGGGGATGTCATCGACGTCAAGGATGCCGATGGCGTCGTCATAGGCAGGGGCATCGTGGGCGCGTCCAGCGATGCGGTCATGCTCGCCCGAGGCAAGAGCACTGACGAACTGGCCCGTAACCGCCTTTTGGCCCCCATGGCGGAGAAGCCCTTGATCCACCGGGATGACCTGGTCGTCTTCGAATAGGAGCGCAGACATGGATATTGCCCAGCAGATGGTGACCATAGCCCAGCAGGCGAAGGAGGCAGCCCGCTTGTTGGGGGCATCCACGACCGATGAGCGCAATGCTGCTCTCGCCGCCATGGCCCAAGGCTTGCGGGATGGTAGTGATGTCATCCTCTCGGCCAACGCACGGGATGTGGCGGCTGCTCAGGCTGCAGGGGTCAAAGCGTCGCTCGTCGACCGTCTTCTGCTTGATGACCAGCGGCTAGAGAGCATGGCTCTGGCATTGGAGGAGCTCATCGCCTTGCCCGACCCGGTGGGGTGCGTGCGGGAAGAGCGCGAACTGCCCAATGGCCTTCAGCTCACCAAGATGAGCGTACCCTTGGGAGTAGTGGCCGTCATCTACGAGGCGCGTCCGAATGTCACCGCCGATGCTGCAGGCATCTGCTTGAAGTCTGGCAATGCAGCCATCCTGCGGGGTGGCAGCCTGGCGGCTGCCTCCAATGAGGCCTTGGCGAACATCCTGGCTGAGGCCGCCCGGTCAGCGGGCCTGCCCGATCACGCCATCCAGGCGGTGACCACCACAGATAGGGCAGCCACGGATGCCCTCATGCAGCTCCACGGCTTGGTAGACGTCATCGTTCCCCGAGGAGGGGCGGGGCTGATCCAGCATTGCGTGGAAACCTCCAAGGTGCCGGTGATCGAGACGGGGACGGGCAATTGCCACGTCTATGTCCACTCCAGCGCCGATATGGCTCAGGCTGCGGATATCGTGGAGAATGCCAAGTGCAGGCGCTATGGGGTATGCAATGCCGCTGAGACCCTTCTGGTGGATGCTGATATCGCCTCAGAGGCCCTTCCGCTCCTGTTGGAGCGCCTGGGCAAGAGGGGGGTGACCATCCACGGGGATGAGACGGCCCTCATGCAAGCCGCACCGCTTCCTGTCTTCGCAGAGGGGACCGAAGGGGCCGCTTTGCTCGTCTTAGCCACTGAGGCTGACTGGGAGACGGAATACCTCTCGCCTGATATCGCCGTCAAGGTAGTGAGCGGAGTGCATGAGGCCATCGACCACATCAACCGCTACGGCACGGGCCACTCCGAAGCCATCGTCGCCCAGGATGAGGAGGCGATCAGCGCCTTCTTGACAGGGGTGGATGCTGCCGCGGTCTACGCGAACGCCTCTACCGCCTTCACCGATGGTGGTCAGTTCGGCCTGGGAGCGGAGATAGGCATCTCCACCCAGAAGCTCCATGTGCGGGGCCCCTTCGCAGCCGAGGCGCTCACCTCCACCAAGTACCTCGTCCGTGGTCAGGGCCAGGTGCGTAGCTGATGGCTCATGTGGGCGTGATGGGGGGCACGTTCGACCCTATCCATCTCGGTCATCTGGTCTGCGCTGAGATGGCACGAGATGCCTGCGGCTTGGATGAGGTGCTCTTCGTCGTGGCGGGCAACCCCCATTTCAAGCAGGGCGTCTCGCTGGCCCCGGCGAAGGACAGGCTCGCCATGGTGCAGCGGGCGGTCGAGGGCAACGGCGCCTTTGCGGTCAGCGATCGGGAGGTGACCCGGGCGGGCATCACCTTTACGGTGGACACCTTAGAAGAGCTCCATGAGGAGCAGCCCGATGCAGAGCTCTCCTTCATCTTGGGTGCGGATTCGCTGCTCACGCTCTCCACCTGGAAGGACGCTGCCAGGATCGCTCAGCTTGCGCGCATCGTATGCCTGGCGCGGCCGGGATACCGGATAGACGAAGGGCTCCTTGCTTCCTTGTCCGATCAGGGCTTTCTCGTGGAAGCGGTGTGCGCACCCTTGCTGGATATATCCTCGAGCGATATCAGAGCTCGCATCCGAAGCGGCCAGACCATCCGCTATCTCGTCCCCGATGGGGTGGATGGCTATATCAGGGCGCAGGGACTGTACCGATGAGGAGGGTAGCATGGCCGATCCGTTGAGCGACGAGCACCTGAGCCAGATGCGTGCTCTGGCCCGAGAGCGCGTGTCCAAGAAGCGGTTCCAGCATATGGAGGGCGTGGCGGAGACCGCCCAGCTTCTGGCCCGGACCTATGGTCAGGATGAGAAGAAAGCCCGTCTAGCGGGGATCCTGCATGACTGGGACAAGGGGCTGGACAATGATGAGATACGGGCGAAGGCGCGAGACCTCGGGCTCGATGAGGTGCTGGGGGAATGGATGATCATGAACATGCCCCAGGTGCTCCATGGCCCCACTGCAGCCGAAGGATTCAGACACACTGATCCTGATATACCCGAAGACGTCCTGAGCGCCATCTACAAGCACACCATCGCCGCCAAAGAGATGAGCCCATTGGACAAGATCATCTATATCGCCGATGCCATCGAGCCCAACCGCTCCTTCGCTGAGGCAGAAGGGCTTCGAGAGCTCATCGGCAAGGTCAGCTTGGACGAGCTCTATTTCCAGGTCTATAAGTTCTGGATAGAGGCTCTGATATCCAAAGACGGATTGCTCCATCCGGATACCCTCGCCATCTGGAATGATATGACATTCCCGAAGGCCCATGCCCATCTGCAACGGTACGAGAAGAGATGCAAGGAGAAGAAAGCATGAGCGTTACAGCAAGAGAAGCCGCGTTGGCAGCCGCTCGGGCGGCTGATGCGAAGAAGGCAACGGACATCGTGGTCCAGGAGGTGGGTCCGCATATCGGCGTCACTGACTACTTCGTGATCGTGACCGCTGCCAATAACCGCCAGGTAGATGCCATCATCGATGAGGTGGAGGATACGTTGCGGGAAGCCTATGGGATCAAGCCCGAAGGCAGAGAGCTGGCCCCTGATGGGTCTTGGTCCCTGCTGGATTACGGGACCGTGGTCATCCACGTGTTCCAGCCGGAGACGCGGGACTATTACCGGCTCGAGACCCTTTGGAACGAAGCCCAGATGGTAGACCTCTCCGCTGAGGAGGGCTTCGAGAACCTGGAATACGGAGAGCGCATCGCGAAGCTCTTGGGAGCCTAACCCTGGAGCCTCGGCTCTTGTGAAAGCCGCCGTCTCGCCGTTCGCTCACCATCTTCGACCGTTCACCCCTTTGGGTACATACCTCCTAGAAGCGACAGCGCGCACCGTCGCTTCTAGGAACCTCAGCCCGGTCTTGAGGGTCGTCCCTACCGAAGGGCCTTCCCGATATCATCCTGAGCACATTTGGGGATGAAGCTCTAGCATCTTCGCCGCCTTTCCGCCGGATCCAGGAGCCGGGAGAGGGGCCATCTATGTCAACGTTCATCGAATCCTGTTGTTGTCATGGGATCCAACCGAAGGGTGTCGTGGAGAAGAGGAGGATCGCCCGGCCCGAAGTGGTGGGTCTCCTACTCAAGGATAGGAGCGTCCCTCGATTCATCATCGCTCCTGATGGCTATGGGAAGACTCATGTCGCCTTCGAATATGCTGGCATCATGTTCGCCTTCGAGGGGGTCATCTGGATCCGATGCTCTTCTCCGTGCTTCATTCGCGATCTTGACTCATCGCGTCTATGCGCGAAGCTCCTCTCAGCCCAGGACAAGACGGCCCTCGTGGTCTTTGATGGGTTGCCCACCTTGGATCCTGGACGGACGCGGGCGCTTTCCGATGCTATAGATGACCTGCTGGAGGCATCCTGCGAGGTCATCGTGGCCTGCACGCCCGCAGCGGACACCTTCGCTGCCTGCCAGCAGGATCGCATCCTGGTCACGAGCCATGATCTCCTGCTGGATGAGACGCTCCTGGAAGCGATGGGAGAGGAGCCCTTCTCCCATCGGAACATCCCTTGCATGGCCTGGAGCCGCACAGGGATGGAGCGCCTTTTGGAGGGGTGGGCAGCTGAGGAGATGCCCGCGGATGTGCGGATGGCCATCTTCTCGTTCTTGGCTGTGGGCACAGGCGACGGCCTCTCCCTGCTCAGCCTCTTCGAAGCGAAGCGATCCCAAGAGATGCTCGGATACCTCCATGACCACTACACCTACCTGGGGATAGATGCCGAGACAGGGCGGTTCGAAGCGTTGGCGATCCCTGTGGATAAGCTCAAGGGCAGCCTGCTGACCTCTCTGGATGAGCTTGCTCTCTGCACATCTTTGGGTACGGGAGATGCCCTGGGATGCCATATCGCCGATGCCCTTTGCGGGGAAGGCGATGCTTCGCGGGCTTGCAACCTCTTGGCCCGCTTCATCGCCCCCGCCTCAGCGCTCGCTTGGTTGAAGGCCCATGGCTGGCAGATCCTCTGCTCAGGGGCTCCTTTAGCAGTGGCTTCCTTGGTGGACCGCCTCAAAGCTGCGAAGGTGAGCAGGGCCGCCACGGACCTTCAGCGAGCGTACGCTCTGATATCCCTCGGGCAGACCGATGAGGCCATCGCTGGGGCGAAGCGCGTGCTCAAGCTGGGGGATAGCCAACGGGGTGAGCGGATAGGTGCCCTCTGCCTGCTCATCCGATGCGCTCTCCCCGAAGGAGACCAGGAAGCGTCGCTCAGGCTGGCCGAGGAGCTCTCAGGCAAGCCGCTCGGAGCCAGCGAACCCTTCGACCTCCCTGCTCTTGCCAGGCTCATCTTCCCGCTCTCCTTGGGAGAGCTGCCTGACCCTGCTGTTCTGGAAGAGATACACCGCACCCTTGAGGAGCAACCTGCTTCCCAGACGCTCTACCTGACCCTCTCTCAGCTTTTGGGGTGCGTGTGGATCCTGGAAGCGCTGGGCGCCCAGCATCCTGCCGGGAAGGGGAGCGGGACCGAGGATACTCAGGCGGTACTGGAGAAGGTCCTGGATCTGGCGGCCCTGTGCTTGGAGCAGATCTTCTGGAACCGGCGCACCCAGCAGCTTGCGCGACTCCCCCTTGCCCTCATGAGCCTTGATGCCGCTCCCTTCAAGGCCTTGACCGCACGCTTGGGAGAGGATCTTCGCAAGGAGGTGCCAGCGGTTGCAGCGAAGGCGCTCGTCAGCCTCCAGGCCCAGCGTCGTCTCTGGACGAAGGCCAAGGAAGAGCAGGCCCAGAAGCGCCATGCCTTCGATGCCGCTCATCCCGATGCCTTCCGTCTCCCGGCGCCCAAGCCCTCTTTGATGCCCGCCTCTGCACCCCAGCTGGAGGTGCGCATGTTCGGCGGCTTGGAAGTGAGGATAGATGGGGAGATGGTGGATCCCCGGAAGCTCTCGCGCAAGCGGACTCGGACGTTGGCTTCGGTGCTAGCCCTCAATAAGGGGCGGGAGATATCCCGGGAACGGCTCTGTCAGCTCATCTGGCCGGATATGGATGCGGAGGAGTGCCGCAACAGCTTCTACTCCATCTGGGCGTCCCTCAAGAAAGCGCTCTCCCTGGAGGGGAGCTGCCCGTATCTCATCCGCTCCCAGAGCGGATGCAGCTTGGATGCGCGCTATCTCTCCACCGACATGGAGAGCTTCGATGCCACCTGTTCTTCCTTGGTCTTCGGAGGAGGGGAGGAAGGGAACTGGGAAGACCTCTACCTCAAGGTGACGACGCTCTTCTCGGGTGAGCTCTTGCCAACGGAGACGGAGTGCGATTATGTGACGGAGATACGGGAGCGGTGTCGCAGCCGTTTGGTGGATGGGCTCATCGCTGCCTCCCTGCGCCTGGCGCGCTCCGAGGAGCACACGGGTTCCCTTTGGTTCGCCCGGGAGGCGCTGCGGCGAGACAGCAGGCGAGAGGATGTGCACATCGCGCTCATGGAGGCTCAGATAGCCGCCGATCAACGGGGGCCTGCCCTGGAGACCTACTTCCAGTGCCGCCGGTTCTTGGCAGAGGACCTGGGGATAGACCCCTCACCCAAGCTGGTGGGGCTCTATCGTTCCATCATCGAATACGAGGAGGCGCTTTGATGATGGAGAAATGGCTACGAGAGAGCTTTCAACGGCAAGCCTGTATTAGAATGTCCGTTCGAGATAGAAGGCCCCCATGCGGGGTCCACAACAGTCAGACCAGAAGGAAGATCCACTAGATCATGGGAATACTATCGAAGCTGTTCACCATCGGAGAAGGCAAGCAACTCAAGAAGTACCAGGCGAAGGTCGATGAGATCAACGCCTTGGAGCCGCGAATGCAAGCCATGTCCGACGAGGAGCTCTCAGGCATGACCGCTCGCCTGCGGGAGCGCTATCAGGCAGGGGAGACGCTGGAGGACCTGCTCCCGGAGGCGTTCGCCGCCGTGCGCGAGGCCAGCGTGCGTACCATAGGGCTGCGTCATTTCGACGTGCAGCTCATCGGTGGCATGGCTCTGAACGCCGGAGAGATCGCCGAGATGAAGACCGGCGAAGGCAAGACGCTCGTGTCCACCTTGGCGGGCTACTTGAATGCCATCCCCGGCCACAACGTGCACATCGTCACCGTGAACGATTACCTGGCCAAGCGCGACTCCCAGTGGATGGGACGCATCTACCGCTTCTTGGGGATGAAGGTGGGCCTCATCCAGAGCGGCATGAAGCCCGTTGAGAAGGTGCCCGCCTATCAGGCCGATGTGACCTACGGTACCAATGCGGAGTTCGGCTTCGACTACCTGCGTGACAACATGGTGGTGCGGTCGGAGGACCGCGTGCAGCGCGGTCACCATTTCGCCGTGGTGGACGAGGTGGACTCCATCCTCATCGACGAAGCCCGCACCCCGCTCATCATATCGGGCTTGGGTAGCCAATCCTCGGAGACCTACAAGCGCTTCGCTGCGGTGATGCCGAAGCTCAAGCTGGACGAGGACTTCCAGATGGATGAGGCGAAGAAGACCATCAACACCACCGAGGTGGGCCTTGATCGCATCGAATCCATGCTGGGCATAGAGGACATCTACGCTGATCCGTCCGCACAGCTGGCTAATCACCTCCAGCAGGCCTTGAAGGCGCAATTCCTCTTCCATCGCGATGTGGATTACGTGGTGGTGGACGGCGAGGTCAAGATCGTGGACGAATTCACCGGCCGCATCATGGAAGGGCGCCGCTATTCCGAGGGCTTGCACCAGGCCATCGAAGCCAAGGAGCATGTGCGCATCCAGCAGGAGAGCCAGACCTTGGCTACCATCACGCTCCAGAACTACTTCCGTCTCTACGAGAAGCTCTCTGGCATGACCGGCACGGCTATGACCGAAGATGCGGAATTCCGCCAGATCTACAAGCTGCCCGTCTTCGCTATCCCGCCCAACCGGCCCGTGCAGCGCCAGGACATGAACGATCTGGTCTACCGCACGGTGGATGCGAAGTTCAACGCGGTGGCGGATGACATCGCCGAGCGCCACGGCAAGGGCCAGCCCTGCCTGATCGGCACCGTTTCCATCGAGAGCTCCGAGCGGCTCTCGCGCCTTCTGGACAAGCGGGGCATCCCCCATGAGACGCTGAACGCGAAGCACCATGAGCGCGAGGCTCACATCGTAGCCCAGGCGGGCCGGGTGGGTGCGGTGACCATTGCCACGAACATGGCAGGCCGCGGTACCGACATCATCCTCGGTGGCAATGCCGATGTGCTGGCCGAAGACCTCCTTCGCCAGCGCGGCCTCGACCCTGATGCTCCCGAGCTCGACGAAGAAGGTCAGCCTGATCCGCTGTTCGCCTCCGATGAGGTGCGGGAGGAGGCCCTGGAAGAGGCGAAGGGCATCTGCGCGGCCGAGCAAGAGCAGGTGCTGGCAGCAGGCGGCCTGTGCGTCATAGGCACCGAGCGCCACGAATCCCGACGCATCGACAACCAGCTGCGCGGTCGTTCCGGCCGTCAGGGAGACCCGGGCGTCACGCAGTTCTACCTGTCTTTGGAAGACGACCTCATGCGCCTGTTCGGTGGCAACCGGATGGAATCCATCTCCGCCATGATGCAGAAGACGGGGCTTGAGGATGACATGCCCATCCAGGCCTCCATGGTCTCGAAATCCATCGAGAGCGCTCAGCGCCAGGTGGAATCCATGCACTTCTCCGCTCGTAAGAGCGTCCTGGAATACGACGATGTGATGAACCTCCAACGCAAGGCCATCTACGAGGAGCGCAATGCCATCCTGGACGGCAAGGAGTTCATCAGCCGCTTCCCGGAGATCCTGCAGGATTCGGTCAATGCCGTGGTGGCAGAGATGCTGGCCTCTGACGATGAGAGCGAATGGGATACCGAAGCCCTGGAGATCTGGGCCGCCAACATGAGCGGCAAGGACGGCTTCAAGGTGTCTGATGTGGACCATGACGAAGACCCGGATGTGGTGGCCGAGGCGCTCTACGAGCATCTGCTGGGTCTCTTCGAGGCGAAGCGGGATGCCTTCGGCGAAGAGCTCATGAAGCACCTCACCTCCCAGGTGATGCTGCGCATCATCGATGCGAAGTGGATGGCTCATCTCCAGGAGATGGATTACCTGAAGACGGGCATCGGCCTTCGCGCCATCGGCCAGCGGGACCCGTTGGTGGAATACAAGAACGAAGCCTATGCCGCCTTCCAGGCCCTCACGTCTTCCATGTACGATGACTTCCTGCGCACCATCCTCAGGTTGGAGGTGGCCTTGAAGCCAGGAAGCGATCAGGAAGAGGAGAAGCCCGCTCCGGCTGCGAAGCTCACCTATTCCAATCCAGAGGAGAACCTCACTGAGGGCTCGGCCCGGGCAGCCCAGGCTGCGGCGGCCCATGCAGCTGCGTCCGCTCCTGCCACCCCTCGGCCTTCCGCGGGCAAGACCCAGACCATCGTGAAGGACAAGGAAGACCCCTTCGCCAACGTTGGCCGCAACGACCCCTGTCCCTGCGGCAGCGGGCTCAAGTTCAAGAAGTGCCATGGCCAATAGGGAGCTGGAAGCGGCGGCGTCGCGCCTGGCTGACGCTCGCACCTATCTGAAGGTAGACACCCTGCGCGAAGAGGCTCAGGCGTTGGACGCGCGCATGGCTGAGCCGGATTTCTGGGATGACGCCCAGACGGCCCAGAAGGTGTCCAAGGAGGCAGCCGACCTCAAGGAATCCATAGCCGAATACGAGGCTGCGGCCCAGCAGCTGGAGGACGCCCAGGCGGCCTATGAGCTCTCCGAGGAGGACGAGGCCTTCGCAGGCGAATACGAAGCGGGCATGGCGAAGCTGGATACCATGCTCGACGGGCTGGAGGTCTCCTCCTGGTTCTCTGGCCGGTTCGACCGCGGTGGAGCCATCCTTTCCATCAACCCCGGTCAGGGCGGTCTCGAGGCCCAGGACTGGACGGAGATGCTCTACCGGATGTACAAGCGCTACGCTGAGGCGAAGGGCTGGAGCGTTACCGTGCTTGACCTGGTGCCCGGTGAGGGCATCGGGCTCGATAAGGCCACCATCCAGGTGGAAGGCAAGAACGCCTTCGGCATGCTCACCTCCGAGGCCGGTGTCCACCGGCTCGTGCGCATCTCTCCCACGGATGACAAGAAGCGCCGCCACACCACCTTCGCGGGGGTGGAGGTGCTCCCCATCCTGCCAGACGATATCGAAGTGGAGATCAACCCCGCTGATGTGCGGGTGGACGTGTATCGCTCCTCAGGTCCCGGTGGCCAGTGCGTGAACACCACGGATTCAGCCGTGCGGCTCACTCACACGCCTACGGGCATCGTGGTCACCTGCCAGAACGAGAAGAGCCAGCTCCAGAACAAGGAAGCAGCCTTCCGCGTGCTCAAGGCGAAGCTCTACGAGTTGGAGGAGCGCAAGCGCCAGGAAGAGCTCGAGGGCCTGCGGGGAGAGAAGATGGAGAACTCCTTCGGCAGCCAGATCCGCAACTACGTGCTCTATCCCTATCAGATGGTGAAGGACACCCGCACGGGCATGGAGACGGGCAATGTCGAAGCGGTGCTGGATGGGGATCTGGAAGAGCTCATCATCGGCTATCACAAGTGGCGCGTGAGCCAGTAGCCCTATCACCTCAGACAGAAGAGACGCCCCGGATCCGGGGCGTCTCTCTCATCGATCCATATGGGGCTCAAAGCTGATCTGGGCCCGTTGGGGCCTGCTTGCTAGTGCGCGCAGGCATCCTCTAGGGACATCAAGGGGCATCCGCCTTCCAGAAAGCGCGTCACGGCATCTCCCACGATGGGTGTCGTGCGCTCTGAGTAGACCTTCACGCCCGCTTCGGTGAATCGGGTGAGGGGAGGCCTTCCCATCCCTACGGTGAGCATGGCATCGATCCCCAACCCGAGGGCGAAGCTGATGACCCCGCCGCATCCCACGGTATCGTGGTCAGCGTTCTTGACGGCCTCTACTGCCGTCACCTCACCATCCTGGATATCAACGACGGTGAAATAGGGGGCATGGCCGAAGTGACCTGACCTCATGGCTTGCAGGCCCTCTGCGGTCTCGCTGGGAATAGCTAGCTTCATCTCGTCCTCCTTCTGTGCCGCCTCTCGGGCGGCCTCTCTCATATCCCCTGCATGATACAACAGCGTTGAGAGCGGATCATGGAGCCGATCAGAGCCGCCCCCTCAGAAAGACTGGATCCCTCGTTTGCGTCCCCCTTCCCATCCGATAGAATTCACCTATCGTCTCCAACGGATCCAAGAGGGGTGCATGTGGATACCAAAGACCTAGACCTGACGGCCTCCTTATTGCGCGAGGATATCATCTCCATGATCTTCGAAGCGGAAAGCGGGCACCCGGGCGGTTCCCTTTCCTGCGCTGATATCTTGACCGCGCTCTACTTCGGTGGTGTGATGGAGCACAGCCCTTCAGATGCCCATTGCCCATCCCGTGACCGGTTCATCCTCTCGAAGGGCCATGCGGCCCCGGCGCTCTATGCCGCCCTAGCCCGAGCCGGGTACCTTCCGCCTGAGGAGCTGCGCACCCTGCGCAAGCTGGGCAGCCGCCTTCAGGGCCATCCGGACATGCATCTGGTGTCCGGCGTAGAGGTGTCCACCGGCTCCCTCGGCCAAGGGCTCTCGGTGGCCTGCGGCATGGGGCTGGGGCTCAAGATGGATGACATCTCCTCCACGGTGTTCGTGCTGTTGGGGGACGGCGAATGCCAGGAAGGCCAGGTTTGGGAGGCCGCCATGTTCGCCGCCCACAAGCAGCTCGACAACATCGTGACCATCGTCGACCGCAACGAGCTCCAGATAGATGGGCGCACCCAGGATGTCTGCAATCCAGAGAGCATCAAGGACAAGTTCCTCGCCTTCGGTTGGGAGGCAGTGGAGGTTGACGGCCATGACATCGCCGCGCTCGTGGATACGCTGACGGATATGAGAGCCACGCGCGAAGGGCGGCCGAAGCTCGTCGTAGCGAACACCATCAAGGGCAAGGGCGTTGCGTTCATGGAAGGGGAAGCCTCCTGGCACGGCAAGGCTCCCAACGTGGATCAAGCCCAAGAGGCCTTGGAGGAGCTCAGGGCCGCTCGCATCGAGAGGAGCCGCTCATGATCAAGCTCGCCAGTGCTGAGGAGAGGCAGACCAGGCAGGCCACGCGGGCTGCCTTTGGACCAGCGCTCATCGAATTGGCCGCCGAGGGTGTCCCGGTGGTGGCCGTGGACGCTGACCTGTCCGGTTCCACCACCACGGCGAAGCTCGCTGCTTCCAGTCCTGAGAACGCCCAGCGGCTCGTGAACGTGGGCATCGCCGAGCAGAACATGGTAGGCGTGGCAGCAGGCCTGTCCCTTACGGGAAAGGTGGCCTTCACGGGTTCCTTCGCCGTCTTCGGCACCGGGCGCGCCTACGATCAGATCCGCAACACGGTCTGCTATTCCAACCTCGATGTGAAGATCTGCCCCACCCATGCGGGCGTTTCCGTGGGACCTGACGGGGGCACCCATCAGATGCTGGAGGATATCGCGCTCATGCGGGCGCTCCCGAACATGAGGGTGCTCGTACCCGCTGACTATGCAGCAGCGCTCTCCGCCATCAAGCTGGCGGCCCACACACCCGGTCCGGTCTACGTGAGGATGGGTCGGGCGAGCGTGCCCTGCGTCTATGGCGCCGGAACCCAGATGGAATGGGGTAAGGCCCAAGTGCTGCGGGAAGGGTCTGATGTCACCCTCATAGCCTGTGGGGTGGAGATAGAGGAAGCCCTCACGGCGGCTGCGGTCTTGGAGGAGCAGGGCATCAGCGCTGAGGTGATCGATGCCTTCTCCGTGAAGCCGCTGGATGCCGATACCCTGTTGGCTTCGGTGGCCAAGACCCGTTGCGTCGTGGTAGCCGAGGAGCATTCCATCATGGGGGGCTTGGGGGATGCGGTAGCGCGCCTTCTGGCCGAGCAGAACCCCGTTCCTTGCGAATTCGTGGCAGTACGGGATCATTTCGGCAAATCCGGCCAGTTCGCTGAGCTCATGAGCGCCTTCGGCCTTGATAACGCTGCCATCGTCGCTGCGGCTAAGCAGGCTTTGGATCGCAGATCTTGAGCATACCTGCTAGAATAGATGAGTTGCAGTTGAGAATATTGATCGATACGGAGCATGTACTGTGGCAATAGATAGATCCCGAGGTGCCATGCCTCAAGGGGGCCGCCGAGGCAGCCATGCTGGCCACGCCGCTGGCCCACAGGGTAGGCCCAGGAACAAGGCCCAGCTCACGAGCCAGTTGACCCAGACCCTGCCCGAACTGGATGTGGAAGCCACCCGGGCGCAGCTGGGAACCCCTGTCATCACCTTCGACCATGTCAGCAAGGTGTATCCGGCGCAGCCTAACAAGCCTGCCCTGGCAGACATCTCGTTGCAGATCTACGCAGGGGAATTCCTCTTCCTCGTGGGTCATTCCGGCTCAGGGAAGTCTACGTTCATCAAGCTCCTCACGCGCGAGATACGGCCCACCCAGGGCCATATCTATGTGGCCGATGAGGACCTCACCACCATGCGGAATTGGCGCGTTCCCTATCTGCGCCGCAACATCGGCTGCGTCTTCCAGGACTTCAAGCTCCTGCCTTCTAAGACGGTGTTCGAGAACGTTGCCTTCGCCTTGGAGGTCATCGGCAAGAGCAAGCACGTGGTGAAGACCCAGGTGCCCGAGGTGTTGAGGCTCGTCGGTCTCCAGGAGAAGTTCGGCAAGCTCCCCGATCAGCTCTCCGGCGGTGAGCAGCAGCGCGTGTCCATCGCGCGGGCCATCGTGAACAGGCCCCCGTTGCTCATCTGCGACGAGCCTACCGGGAACCTGGACCCCCAGACCTCCCGCGGCATCATGGATCTCTTGGAGCGCATCAATCGCACGGGCACCACGGTGCTCGTGGCCACCCATGACCGGGAGATGGTAGACAACATGCGCAGGCGCGTCATCGCCCTTGAGCGCGGTCGCCTCACTCGCGACCAGGATCGGGGGGTGTACGGGTTCGATGTCTAGTATCGGCTACTTCTTCAAGGAATCCCTCCAGGGCTTCACGCGCAACCTCTCTACGGCTCTGGGGTCCATCATCACCATCTTCCTGTCGTTGCTCATCATCGGCGTGTTCTTCGTGGCAGGCGCCATGCTCAACAACCTCATGCAGTCCGTTGAGAGCGAGGTCACCATCACCGCTTACGTTTCCGATGAGGCATCTCAGGAGGACATCCAGGCGGTCATGGCTACCATCTCCAACATGGAGGATGTCGACACCGTTTCCTTCACCACCAAAGAGCAGGCTCTGGAGAACTTCTCTAACTCCATGACCTCCAACCCTGAGATCATAGAGCAGCTCGATGGCACTAATCCACTGCCTGCCTCCATCGATGTCGAGCTGACGGATCCGCAATCCGTCCAGGCCATCGCCCAGTCCATCGAGGCTGATCCCGAATACGTGGCCATCTCCGAGGATCCTTCGAATCCCGGGGATTCCATCAAGTATGGTCAAGGTACGGTGGAGCGGCTCTTCCAGCTGACCAATTACATCCGCTATATCGGCATCGCGTTGATCATCCTCTTGATCTTCATCGCGCTGGTCTTCATCAACAACACCATCCGCTTGGCTATCCTGGCTCGCCGGAAGGAGATCGCCATCATGCGCTTGGTGGGTGCTTCTAACGGCTTCATCCGCGGGCCCTTCCTCATGGAAGGCGCCCTCCACGCGCTCATCGGCTCATTGCTGGCGGTGGGAGTCATCCAGCTTCTGCGCATATTCGCGCTGCCTCAGCTGCAGAACGCCATTCGCTTCCTGGATTTCTCGGTCCCGGACATGATGTACCTGTTCATCTACGGCGGCCTCATCGTGGCGGGCATCGTCATCGGCCTCATCGGTTCTGCCATCGCCATGCGCCGTTACCTCAAGGTCTAGCTTCCCCTCACCTGGCAGCACGGGTAAGCAGTTCAGACCATGGCGGAGAAGCGGCGCAAGAATACGGCCTATGTCAAGAAGGTGAGCGCCTCCTTTCGCGAGCATGCTCGCAACAAGCGCATCGCGGGCCTCTTCGTCACCTTCCTCGTGGTGATAGTCGCCTTCATGGCAGGGTTCGCTCTGCGCTCCAATGTGCAGTTCACGGAGCTCCTTGGTTTCAACGTGGGCTCTGAGACGATGAACAGCGGCAAGGTATCCAAGCCGGCGAAGACCACCTATGATGCGCTCTCAGCCCGGGTGGACGAGGTAGAGGACATCCTCTCCACCTACAGCTTGGATGAGGTCCATCTGGCCACCGCCACCGATACCATGCTGACAGACATGCTCAGATCCACCGAGGACCCGTACGCGGAATACTATGACCAGGAACGCTACGAGGCCTACATCAAGGAAGCGGTCTCCAAGGGATACCAGGGGATCGGCGTCCTCTTCGGCGATTACAACGGCCGTGCCTATGCCATAGATGTGCTGGAAGGGTCAGAGGCTCAGGCCAAGGGCGTCACCAAGGGAGATTTCGTCCAGGCCATCAACGGGGAATCCGGTCATGTCTGGTCGGCTTCCGAGGTCATCGGGGCGCTTGGGCGCATGGAAGGCGAGAACGTCGTCGTCACCTGGATGCGCCCCATCAGCATGGACGCTGAGAATGGCAACGAGTTCACCACCACCTTGGAGTGCCGCGAATACACGGCGGAGAACGTGACCTCTGAGCTGATGGATGAAGGCGTTGGATACATCAAGCTGCGCCAACTGACAGCCAATGCCTCTGAGCTGGTCAAGCGGGCGTTGGTGGACCTGTCTGCCGCGGGGGCTCAGGCATTCGTGCTGGATATCCGCGATGATCCCGGCGGATATCTCACCCAGTCTTTGGACATCGCCAGCTTCTTCGTCCCTTCGGGTACGCTCGTGGGCATACAGACCTTGGATGGCGTCAACACGCGTAGCGCCAGCGGTGCCTCTGTGACCTCGGCTCCGTTGGTGGTGCTGGTGAACGGGTACACCTCTGCAGCGGCTGAGGTCCTGGCAGCGGCCCTGCAGGACAACCAACGCGCCACCACGGTGGGTCAGACCACCATGGGCAAGGGTTCCGTGCAGGTGGTCCGTGAGCTCACCTTCGGCGGAGCCGTTCGCTATACGGCTGCCTACTACCTCACGCCCTCGGGCCGGGGGATCAACGGGGTAGGGGTGACCCCCGAGCTGATCGTGGGTACTACCGAAGACGGGGACACGCAGCTTCTGGTGGCGCTGGATACGGCTCGGTCCTTGATAGGCCAGAGCCAGGGGTCTTAACCCCGTGGGCGCACGGAGGTCCCGGGGGCGACGCGGTCCCACAAGGGGTAAGCCGCGCATCCTAGCTCGCGGCATCATAGAGATGAACCCTCAGGGCTATGGCTTCGTCAAGACAGCCCAAGGGGAGTACTTCATCCCCAAGAGGAAGACCGGCGGCGCCTTTGACGGAGATACCGTTGAGATAGCCGAGACCAAGCGCGAGGCATCCCGCGGCCACCGGGAGCGACGAGAAGAGCAGCGTCGGGGCAAGAAGCAAGAGGCCCGGGTCGTGAATATCGTGGAACGGGCCCATGGCAGCATCATCGGCCGCTATGAGGTGGCCGAGCCCTTCGGCATCGTGGTCCCCTTGGATCCGCGGATCGGCCATGACATCTTCACCCAGCGCTCTGCTGCTCCCGATATCCCTGCGGGGAGCATCGTGCGCGTGACCATCACGGAATATCCCACGCGGAACACTGCCGCTTGTGGTGTGGTGGAGGAGGTCATCGGCAATGCGGATGACCCGGATCTGCTGATAGAGCAGATCATCGCCCGCCATAAGCTCAAGGAGACCTTCACCTCTGCGGCCCTTGCGGGGGCGGATGCTTGTTCGGTGGATGTGGTAGGTGCTCTGGCCGAAGGCTACGAGGACATCCGGGAGCGGTTCGTCTTCACCATAGACCCCGCCGACGCGCGGGATTTCGATGACGCGCTCTCCGTGGAGGAGGCAGCATCGGGACCTGGCGTGCCCGGGAAGGCTGTCTGGCGGTTGGGAGTGCATATCGCCGATGTATCCCGCTATGTGGAAGAGGGCTCTGCTCTGGATCTGGAGGCCCGCGAGCGTACCTGCAGCGTGTATCTGCCGGATAGGGTCTTGCCCATGCTGCCGGAGAAGCTCTCGAACGAGGTCTGCTCCCTCAAGCCGGGGGAGGATAGGCTATGCATGACGGTGGATATCTTCTTGGATGCGGAACTGGAGCCGGTGGGTGTGGACATCTATCCTGCCATCATGCGCTCCCGGGCGCGGTTGGACTATGACCGGGCTCTGGATATCCTCGAAGGACACGGGTCGGTGGCGGGCATCGGCGCCGAGGAGCTCGAGGAGATCCGTCCGCGCCTTCAGATGGCCCACCGTATAGCCCAGGCGCGCCAACAGCATCGGGAGCGGGATGGAGGCCTTGAGTTCCGCACGAAGGAAGCGAAGGTCCGCCTTGATGAGGCGGGGGAGCCGCGGGCCATCGAAGTGCGTCAGAAGACCTGTTCCACTGAGCTCATCGAAGAGGCCATGATCTTCGCTAACGAGGCTGTTGCCCTCTACTTGGAAGAGCGTGGCTATCCCTGTCCCTTCCGCAGCCACGAGCCTCCGGCTGCTGACAGCATCGCCGCCCTCTTGCCCGTGCTCCAAGAATCCAAATGGTTCACGCGGGAGATGGCTCGCAAGCTGGCCGTGGCGGACCCCTATGCCATCCAGGAGGTGCTTGCGGCCGTAGCGGGCCGCCGGGAGGAGACGCTCGTATCCACGTTGCTCCTCCGTTGCATGGCCCGAGCTCATTACAGCTTGGAGAACCTGGGCCATTACGGTCTGGGCCTGGATTCCTACTGCCACTTCACGAGTCCCATCCGACGTTATCCTGACCTCTTGGTCCATCGGCTGCTGAAGCTCGCCTTCGCCCGGGACCAGAGGAGCACTGCCCAGAAGAAGGACATGCTGCGCACTGCCTGCGAGAGGTGCTCAGAGGGGGAGCGGGTGGCAGAGGCCGCCTCCACCGATGCTACCCGGGCGCTCATGTGCCTCTACATGGAGCAGTTCGTGGGCACGGCCTTCCCGGCTACCATCTCCGGGGTGGCCAGCTATGGGCTCTATGTGCAGCTGGAGAACTGCGCCGAAGGGCTTCTGCCCGTGCGTGGGCTGGGGGATGAGCACTTCGCCTTCGATCCGGTGCGCCTCACGCTCACCGGGAGCGATTCGGGAGAGGTCTACCGGTTGGGAGATGCCATCTCTGTGCGTCTTGTGGAGGCCGATGGGCAGCTCTCTCGGCTCACCTTCTCGCTTAGCAGGCCCTCTTGAGCTTCGTGGCCGTCTGATGCCGCAGCTGAGGTGCGCGACCTCAAACCCTCGCTACCTACGGGGCAAGATGGGCCTATAATGAGAACCACATCCAAGCATGGTCGAAAGGAATAAGCAAGTGGCAAGCGTATCTACAGCAGATTTCAGGAACGGCATGTGCATCGTCAATAATGGCAAGATGTGCACCATCGTTGAGTTCCAGCATGTGAAGCCCGGCAAGGGTGGCGCCTTCGTTCGCACGAAGCTCAAGGACATCAAGACCGGTCGCGTGGTGGATTACACGTTCAATTCCGGTACCAAGTTCGACTCCGTCCGCCTGGAGACGAAGAAGATGCAGTACCTCTACAACGATGGCTCTGACTTCTATTTCATGGACAATGACACCTACGAGCAGATGTCCATCCCGGCCGCTACAGTGGGTGAGGCTGCGAAGTGGCTGAAGGAGAACGACGAGGCTTCCCTGCTCTACGCAGGGGATGAGCTCATCTCCATCGAGCCGCCCATGTTCGTCGAACTGGAGGTCACCCACACCGAGCCAGGCTTCAAGGGAGACACCGCTACCTCCACCACCAAGCCCGCTACCCTGGAGACGGGCATAGAGGTGCAGGTGCCCACGTTCATCGAGATAGGGGATGTGCTCCAGATGGATACCCGCGACGGGCGGTTCATCAAGCGCGTCTAACCTGATCTGACATCAAGCCGTTCAAGGACACTGGCTCTCGGACCGGTGTCCTTTCCTCTATAATGGGACGTTCGAAACAGAAGGGTTCTTTGATACGCGAATGAAGGAGGTGCGCCTGTGGCCAGACTTCAGATAATGGATACCACCATCCGTGACGGCCAGCAGAGCCTTTGGGCCACGCGCATGCAGATAGGCGAGATGCTCCCCATCCTCCCCAAGATGGATAAGGTGGGTTACTGGGCCATCGAAGCCTGGGGCGGCGCCACGTTCGATTCCTGCTTGCGCTTCCTGGATGAGAATCCCTGGGAGCGGCTGCGCTCCATCAAGGCCAATACGCCGAACACACCGCTGTCCATGCTCTCTCGTGGGCAGAATCTGGTGGGGTACAAGCATTACTCCCGGGATATCGTGTTCCACTTCATCCAGGCGGCTCATCGCAATGGCATCGAGGTCTTCCGTGTGTTCGATGCTCTGAATGACATCCGCAACGTGGTCGACAATGCCGAGGCCATCAGGGAATGCGGTGCTCACTTCGAAGGAGCCATCTCCTACACCATATCTCCTGTCCACACCCTGGACAGCTTCCTGGAATACGGCCAGGCCCTGAAGGATCTGGGGGCGGACAGCATCGCCATCAAGGACATGGCGGGCATGCTCACCCCCTACCGCACGGAGCGCATGGTGAAGGCCTTCAACGCTGAAGTGGGCCTGCCAGTGCACATCCATTGCCATTACGTAGGCGGCATGGCTCCGGCCAACATCATCAAGGCGGCAGAAGCCGGGGCGGCCATCGCGGATACGGCCCATGCGCCGCTGGCCTTCGGCAACTCCCACCCGGCGGTGGAGATGATCGTGGCCGCCTTCCAGGAGAGCCGCTATGACACCGGTCTCGATCTTGACCTGCTCTTCGAGATATCCGAATACTGGGAGGAGATGCGCAAGCGCGGCCATTACAAGCGCGGCGTCTCCTCGCTCACCCACATGAAGGTCTTCTCCCATCAGGTACCCGGCGGCATGATGAGCAACCTCATGAGCCAGCTGGAAGTCCAGAAGGCCCGGGATCGCCTCCCTGAGGTGATGGCGGAGATCCCGAAGGTGCGGGCAGAGGTGGGCTATCCGCCGCTGGTCACGCCCTTGTCCCAGATCGTGGGCACTCAGGCGGTCTTCAACGTGCTCACGGGCAAGCGTTGGAGCGTCATCAGCAAGGAGATGAAGGATTACATCTGCGGCTTCTATGGGAAGGCTCCCGGTCGCATGGATCCCGCCATCGTGGCGAAGGTGACTGATGGTCAAGAGATCCTCGACCCGGACGTGGCTCCGGGCACGCTGGCTACCACTACCTATGAGCAGGTGGCCGAAGAGATAGGCGATCTCGCCCATAGCGAAGAGGACGTGCTCATGTACGCGCTCTTCCCCAATGAGGCGCGCACCTATCTGAGCAAGCATCGCACATCCGAACGTGTCGATTTCATGTTGGAACAGGAGTCTTCGGATACCAAGGAGGACGATTACGTGGACATCAACCAGATCAGGCAGCTGGCAGAGCTGGCCCAAGAGAGCGGCGTGGGAGAGATCGTCGTAGAGGAAGAGGGCGTACGCGTAGCCATCCGCATGCCCGGCGAGGGTGTTCCGGTCCAGGCGGCCGCAGTGCCGGCTGCTCCTGCGGCAGCGGCTCCCGCAGCTCAGGCGGCTCCGGCTGCTCCCGCCGAAGAGGCAGAGCATCCTTCCACCTGGTACAAGGTCACGGCACCTATGGTGGGTACCTACTATGAGGCCCCGGCTCCCGGAGAGCCCCCCTTCGTCAAGGTAGGGGACGAAGTGGCTGCTGGCGAGACCCTCTGCATCGTAGAGGCCATGAAGCTCATGAACGAGATCACCGCCGAAGAGATGGGTACCGTGCGCGAGGTGTGCCTTGAGGATGCCACGCCCGTGGAGTTCGGCACGGTGCTCTTCTACATCGAGCCCCATGATCAGGCTAAGACCATTCCCCCGGAGCAGGCATGATGTTCCAGAAGATACTCGTTGCGAATCGGGGCGAGGTAGCGCTGCGCGTCATGCGCGCCGCTCGGGAGCTGGGTGTGAAGACGGTCGCGGTCTATTCCACCGAAGACGCCGACACCCTGCCCGTCCGCTATGCAGATGAGGCGGTCTGCATCGGTCCAGCGCCTTCTACCCAGAGCTACCTTCAGATGGGCAACATCATCGAGGCAGCCAAGGCCACCGGGGCCGAGGCCATCCATCCCGGGTATGGCTTCCTGGCTGAGAACGCTGAGTTCGCCCGTCTTTGCGAAGAGAATGACATCGTCTTCATCGGCCCTTCGGCTGAGTGCATCGAGAAGATGGGGGACAAGGCCACGGCCCGCAAGACCATGACCGCCTGCGGTGTTCCCACCGTGCCCGGCTCCGATGGTCTGTGTGACACCGTGGAAGAGGCGCGTGCCTTCGCTGAGGCTGTGGGGTATCCCGTGCTCATCAAGGCTACGGCCGGTGGCGGCGGTAAGGGCATGCGGGAAGCCCATACGCCCGAAGAGCTGGAGAGTCAGTACAAGGCTGCGCGCACCGAAGCCGCTGCCGCCTTCGGTGACGACGGCGTCTATCTGGAGAAGCTGGTGCTCAGGCCTCGTCACGTTGAGATCCAGGTGCTGGCAGATGATTTCGAGAACCGCATCGCGCTCTGCGAGCGGGACTGCTCCATCCAGCGCAGGCATCAGAAGCTCATCGAAGAGGCGCCCTCTCCTGCTTTGGATGAGGACACCCGGCGTCAGATGGGGGTGGCCGCCATCCGCGCTGTGCGGGCGGTGGACTACCGCAATGCGGGCACCATCGAATTCCTCCTGGATGAGCGCGGCGACTTCTATTTCATGGAGATGAATACGCGCGTTCAGGTGGAGCATCCTGTCACCGAGATGATCACGAATACGGATATCATCAAGGAGCAGATCCGCATCGCAGCGGGTGAGCCCATCAGCTGCGCCGAGCGCGCTCCGTTCACTCCCGAGGGTCACGCCATAGAGATGCGCATCAACGCTGAGGACCCTGACCACTCCTTCCGGCCTTCGCCGGGTACGGTCACCCGGTTCCGCCTTCCGGCAGGCCCTGGAGTGCGGGTGGAGACGTTCGTGGAAGAGGGGTCCAAGATATCCCCCTACTACGATTCGCTCTTGGCCAAGGTGATCGTCCATGGCCAAGACAGGGCGGAAGCCATCGCCCGGGCCAAGCGGGCCTTGGATGAATTCCAGATCGAGGGAGTGGCCACCACCATCCCGTTCCATAAGCGCGTGCTGGATGATGCCGTCTTCGTGGCGGGGGATGCCACCACTGATTTCATCGAAACCCAGATGGGAGACTTGCTATGACGGAAGCTACTTCGTCGAAGAACATGATGCTCGGCCCTGGTGTCATCGACACCATCATCTCCATCACCGTCTCTGAGACCGACGGTGTGGCCAGCATCGGCTCTCCGGTCACCAATGGTATCCGGGCCATGTTCGCGGCGGGCCCTTCTACCTCAGGGATAGAGACATCCCGGGATGAGGAGGGCAACCTGGAGGTAGCGCTCCATATCAGCGTCTACTACGGATTCGTGCTGCCAGACCTGGCCGAGAAGCTCCGGGAGGCTATCGCGAATGCTCTCATGGTGCAAGTGGGCATCCCTGTGAGCCGGGTGGATATCTATATCGACAGCATCCAGTTCCCGGCACAAGGGTAGCCTTCCGTGGCGCGCAAGCATGAGAGGACAGCGGCTCGCCGGGCCGCTGCTCAGGTCCTCTATTCGGCTGCCATCCGGGAGATGAGCGCTGCCGATCTATTGAAGGACGGTCTGGTGGATTGCCTGGAGCATCCACTGACAGACTATTCTCTTCGGTTGATCTCAGGGATAGAGGAACGCGGCGCTGAGATAGACGCCATCATCTCTCGCCTGGCGAAGAACTGGACCTTAGAGCGCATGCCGCTGATGGATGTGACCATCATCCGCATCGCCTTGTTCGAGATGCTCCACGTGGATGAAGTGCCTATCTCCGTTTCCATCAACGAAGCGGTCGAGCTGGCGAAGTGCTTCGGCTGTGAGGATGACTCCCCTAAGTTCGTCAACGGGATGCTGGGCAGCGTGGCTCGTCAGATGGAGGCGGAGGTGCCCGATGAGGTGGTCTGCCAAGAGGGGGATGGCCAATGAGCACCATGACATTCGATGATTCCAAAGCCCGGCTGGAGGAGATAGCCTCTCAGGTAGAAGATGAGAGCATCTCTTTGGATGAGGCACTCGCGCTCTTCGAGGAGGCGGTCACCTTAGGACTCCATGCCTGCGAGGTAAGCGAACAGGATATCCAGCCAGACGCCCAAGAGCCCTCTGCCGAACCAGAGGCAGAGGAGCCCTCTCAAGACATGCCTGTTGAGGCCAGTGAGCCGAGGCAAGAAGATGAGACCAGCCGATAAGCGCATACTGGATTGCATCTCTAGCCCCCAAGACCTCCACCTGTTGGGCGTTGAGGAGTTAGGGATCCTGGCGGGAGAGATCCGTCAGCAGATCATAGCCACCACCTCCAAGACCGGGGGGCATGTGGCTTCTTCTCTCGGGGCAGTCGAGATCATCTTGGCCTGTCATAGCGTGTTGGATGCCCCGGAAGACAAGCTCGTCTTCGATGTGGGCCATCAGTCCTATGCCCATAAGCTCGTGACAGGACGTCTCGGTGCCTTCGACAGCCTCCGTGCCTACGGTGGCCTCTCAGGTTTCCCGAAACCCTCAGAGAGCCCCTTCGATACGCATCCCTCCGGCCATGCCTCGGATTCCCTCTCGGTGGCATCTGGTTTCGCGAAGGCGAAGGTGCTCACGGGTTCTTCTGAGCGGGTAGTGGCTATCATCGGCGATGCTGCCCTGGCCGGGGGCATGGCCTTCGAGGCCTTGAACTACATCGGCAGCCAGCAGCTGCCCATGGTCATCATCCTGAATGACAACGAGATGTCCATCTCCCGGAATGTAGGCGCCCTCATGCGTCATCTGGGCAATGTCCGCTCCACCCGCGGCTACCGTCAGACCCGGGACTTCATCCAGGAGAGGATGGAGCATGGAGGGCGGGTGAGCAACGCCTTCGTGGAGCTCGGGCGGCGCATGAAGGATTCCACGAAGCACATGTTCCTTCCGGATTCCATGATCTATGAGCAGTTGGGCATCGTCTGCACACCGCCTATCAACGGCAACAGCATCGCTGAGATGCAGGAGATGCTCCAGCTGGTGCTCCCTATGGATTGCCCCGTGCTCATCCACGCAGTCACCAAGAAAGGGGCAGGCTATGGACCGGCCGAGGCGGACCCCGTCCGTTTCCATGGCATCAGCCCCTACAATCCTGCAACCGGAGAGACGTATCCCAAGCCTGCTCCCGGACCGAAGTTCACGGATGTCTTCGGAAGCGCTCTCGTCCAGGAGGCAGAGGCCGATGAGCGCATCGTGGCCATCACTGCAGCCATGGAGGAAGGAACGGGTCTGCGGCCGTTCCACGAGCGCTTTCCTGAGCGATTCATCGATGTGGGCATCGCCGAGGAGCAAGCGGTGGGCATGGCTTCCGGCCTGGCAGCAGCGGGGCTGAAGCCGGTGGTAGCCATCTATTCCACCTTCATGCAGCGGGCGTTGGACCAGGTGGTCATAGACGTGGCCCTTGCGAAGCGTGATGTGATCTTCGCCTTGGACCGGGCTGGGCTTGTGGGCGATGATGGCCCCACTCATCATGGTGCCTTCGATATAGCCTTCATGCGGCTCATCCCCTCCATGCGGGTCCTGGTTCCCTCGGATGCGGATGAGCTGAGAAGTGCTGTGCATACGGCGCTCAGGCTCGAAGGTCCTGTTTCCATTCGCTATCCTCGCGGCTGCGCTGATGCGCCCGGGACGGGAGAGGCGCAGCTGCTGGATGTCGGGCGTGCGCTCAAGGTGCGTAAAGGCGCGGACGCAGCGTTGCTCGCCTGGGGGCGCCCTGTGCGGGCAGCTCTCATGGCAGCAGAGGAGCTTGCCCGAGAAGGGATCGCCTGCGCGGTCTATGACATGCGCTGGGCCAAGCCCATCGATGCTGAGGTCGTGCGCGAAGCTGCTGCGTGCGGTGCTGTCATCACCCTTGAAGAGGGTTCCGTCATCGGCGGTGCCGGTTCGGGCGTGCTCGAGCTGTTGGCAGCTGAAGGGCTCACGCCACGGGTCAAGACGCTCGGATTGCCTGATAGCTTCGCCATGCAAGGGGACACCTCGCTGCTCCTTGAGGATGCCGGGCTGGACGCCCCTTCGATCTGCGCAGCCGTGCGCGATCTCCTGTAGCTGTTACAAGCTCATGAACGGTAGGCTTCACTGGGGTTAACACCTTCGCTCAGGTGCATTAATTCGCGCTCGCTCGTCCTCTTCCCCGCTGCTGTTCTGAGACCATCATCTGCGGAACTGGTCTTATGGGGAGGAAGGGAAAGAGATGGAGGAGGGTATATCAGCATTCATGATGCTGTGCGTCATGCTCGTGCTGCTCATGACGCCGGGGCTCGCGTTCTTCTACGGTGGCCTGTCAAGGCGAAAGAACGTGGGGAATACGATGATCATGGTGTTCGCTGCCATCGGGATAGCGGCTATCACGTGGACGATGATCGGCTGGTCCATCGCCTATGGAGGCAGCGGGGATGATCCGTTGTTCGGTGGGTTCGACCAGCTCATGCTCATGGGGAGCACGGAGTTCGCACTGATCGAAGCCGATGAACAACCCACGGGTACGTATCCGCAGCTCATCGATGTGGTGTTCCAGATGGCTTTCTGCATGATCACCACGGCGATCATCACGGGCGGCGTTGCCGGGAGGATGAGATTCGGCGCTGTGGTGGCATTCCTGTTCCTCTGGACGATCCTGGTGTATCCGGTCCTGGCGCACATGGTCTGGGGTGGGGAAGCTTCGCTCATCGGTGGTATGATCGGCGCCCTCGACTTCGCTGGCGGCGATGTCGTCCATATATCCAGCGGCCTCACAGCGCTCATCCTCTGCATCCTCTGTGGCAAGCGCAAGGGCTTCGGCGCCATGAGCTATCGTCCGCATAACGTGCCCTTCGTCGCCTTAGGAGCAGCGCTTCTGTGGTTCGGCTGGTTCGGCTTCAATGCAGGCAGCGCCTTCGCCCCTGACGGGGTGGCTGCGCTCGCTTTGGTGAACACGGTGTGCGCATCTGGCGCGGGCATCGTCTCATGGATGATCGTGGAGCGCATCATCGTCAAGAAGCCGACGCTCATCGGGGCTTGTACGGGGCTCGTGGCTGGCCTTGTGGTAATCACTCCAGCTGCAGGCTTTGTGGAGCCGTGGGCAGCCCTTCTCATGGGCCTGTTCGCGTCACCCGTCTGCTATCTGGCCATCTCCCATGCCAAGAGGCTCTTCGGCTATGACGACGCCTTGGATGCCTTCGGTTGCCATTGCGTCGGCGGGATCCTCGGCGGCATCCTCACCGGCATCTTCTGCGTGCCGGAGCTCTCGTGGACGGGATCCGGTGGGCTCATCTATACCGGGGACCTGACGCTGTTGGGGGCGCAGATCCTGGGCATCGTCGTCACCATCGCATTCGTAGGGGTGCTAGACGTCATCATCGGGCTGGTCCTGAAGGCATGCTACAAGGGGAGCTTGCGAGTGAGCGATGAGGCCGAAGCGCTCGGATTGGATATCTCAGAGCACGGTGAATCGGCATATCCGGCCTATATCGGATTGGACTAGGAGGAGGACACCATGAAGAGGATCATCGCCATCGTGCGTCCAGAGAAGATGGAAGCGGTGAAGGATGCCCTGATCGCCATCGATGCAAGCGGCATGACCATAAGCCAAGTGCATGGGTGCGGCAACCAGCATGGATGGAAGGAGCACTACCGGGGGACGGAGGTGCTCTTGAACATCGTGCCGAAGGTGAAGATAGAGGTGGTCGTCGAAGATGATGAGGCCGATGGGGTCATAGACGCAGTGATGGCCTCTGCACGTACGGGAGAGGTAGGCGATGGGAAGATATTCGTGAGCCCTGTTGAGGAGGTCATCCGCATCCGCACGGGCGAGCGCGGCTCAAGCGCCATCTGATGATGGAGCATCCTTCTCTTCTTGACGGGCACCTTGGGTGAGGGGGGGCTTTGGGCCAGATGAGACGCGCTGTGTTGTAGAATGTCAGGTTCATGTGAATCACCGGTCCGAAAGGCATCAGGCGCGCGTTGATCCTGCAAGCAGAGCACATAGCGAAATCATTCGGCGGCAGAGAGCTGTTCTCGGGCGCATCGTTCCGGCTGGAAGCCTATGATCGGCTTGCCCTGGTGGGTCCGAACGGTGCCGGCAAGACCACGATGCTCAACATCATCTCCGGCGAGGAAGAGGCGGATGCTGGTGCTATCACGCTGGCGAAGGGTGCCCGCGTGGGATATCTCAAGCAGGAGGCCATCGAGATGGGGGAGCGTCCCATCTTCGAGGAGGTCATCTCCTCCCAGGCTGAGATCCTGGAGATGGAACAGCGCCTCGCTCAGCTGGAAGCGGAGCTGGGATCTGACCCTACCGAGAGCGAACTGGCGGAGCTTGGCCGCATCCGCGATGCCTACGAGATGATGGGTGGCTACAGCCTTGAAGCGAAGGTGCGTGCGGTCCTCTTCGGCATCGGATTCGTGGAGGAGGATCTGGGCCGTCTGACCACTGAGTTCTCTGGGGGCTGGCAGATGCGCATCGCGCTCGCGAAGCTGCTCGTGCGCAATCCTGAGGTGCTGCTCCTTGACGAGCCTACCAACCATCTGGACCTGGAATCGGTCAAGTGGCTGGAAGGGTTCTTGCGCACCTATGAGGGCACCGTGATCGTGGTGAGCCATGACCGCGCCTTCATGGATGCCATGGTGGACAACGTGGCTGAGATAGCGAACGGCTCGCTCACCCTGTACAAGGGCAACTACTCCGCGTATCTCAAGGCACGGGATGAGCGCATCGAGCGCTTGCGCGAAGAGCGCAAGGCGCAGCTGGATGAGATGCGCAAGCTGGAGGCGTTCATCGAGCGTTTCCGCTACAAGGCGTCCAAGGCCAAGCAGGCGCAGGACCGCGTAGGGAAGCTCGAGCGCCTGAAAGCCGAGCTCATCGAGATACCTGAAGAGAAGAAGGCCATCCACTTCAACTTCGTCCAGCCTCCGCGCACGGGGGATGAGGTCGTCCGCGTGCGAGGCGTGTCGAAGGCATTCGATGGCAAGCAGGTCTATGACGGGTTGGACCTCACACTGTATCGCGGCGAGAAGGTAGCGCTCGTGGGTCCCAACGGCGCCGGAAAGTCCACGTTGCTCAAGATGGTGGCGGAGGTGCTATCGCCCGATGCGGGCACGATCTCCTATGGCGAGCACGTGAGCCTGACCTACTACGCGCAGCATCAGCTCGAAGAGCTCACGGGTGGGAACACCGTCTTCGAGGAATTGGACCGCGCGGCACCGGGCTGGTCCATCTCGCAGGTGCGCAGCCTGCTGGGTGCATTCCTCTTCAAGGGGGATGACGTGGATAAGCGGGTATCTGTGCTCTCCGGCGGTGAGAAGAGCCGTTTGGCGCTGGCGAAGATGCTGGTGGCGCCCACACCGCTGCTCTGCTTGGACGAGCCGACGAACCACCTTGATATCTCCAGCGCAGATGTGCTGGAGCAGGCATTGCGGCAGTTCGAGGGCACGATCCTGTTGATCACCCATGACCGCCACCTGATAGAGAGCATCGCGAACAGGGTCATCGAGATAGACAACGGGCAGGTGAGGGATTATCCCGGTGGCTGGGATTACTACCTGTTCAAATCCGGCCAGCAGGCCCCAGGGAAGCCCGAGGGCCATTCGGTGGTCGACGAGCTGTTCTCGGAGGGCGAAGAGGATGGAAGCGCTTCGAAGGGGCAGCAGGCCGATACGACGGGTGGGTCTTCCCTCAAGGTGAATCGAGTGAGCCACCGCGGTCCTGCTCCGTCACCTGCACGGAAGACCAAGGAGCAGAAGCGCGTTGAAGCAGAAGCGCGTCAGCGCAAGAGCTCTGCCACCAAGGATATCAAGCGCCGCATCCAAGGCCTGGAGCAGCAGATGGAGCAGGACAACGCTCGGATGGAGGAGATCTTGGCCCTCATGGCCGATCCAGACCTCTACATCAAGGAAGATGCTGCCACCGATATCTTCAAAGAGCATGGCGAGCTCAAGGCTCGCATAGAGGAGAATGAGGCTCTGTGGCTCGCGCTCACGGAGGAGATGGAGAAGATACTGGCTGAGGTGGAGCGATGCTAGAAGAGGTCATGTACTACGCCTGCGCCATCATCAGCTTCACGGTGGCGCTGACCGGTCACGAGGTGGCCCACGGCTATGCTGCCTATAAGCTGGGAGACCCAACGGCCAAGCGGGCGGGGAGGCTGTCCCTGAACCCGTTGAAGCATATCGATCCCTTCGGCACCGTCATCCTGCCGCTCATGCTCATGGTGCTGCACATGCCCATCTTCGGCTATGCGAAGCCAGTGCCCTACAACCCCAGCTACTTCAAAGATCCGCGCAAGGGGGATGCCATCACCGGGTTCGCAGGCCCGGCAGCCAATCTGGTCATGGCCGTTCTGGCTGCGCTGCTCGCCCATATGGTCTTCGGGTTGGCGCCCCACATCCTCCAGAGCCAGGCGGGCTACTTCCTCATGCTCCTGCTGGCCACCTTCACGCTGGTGAACCTCTATCTCATGTTCTTCAACCTGATCCCCATCCCGCCCCTGGACGGCTCTTCCATCATCGCCGTCTTCATCCCGGAGCAGTGGCTGCCGAAGTGGTATTCCATCCAGCATTATGCATTCCCCATATTCATGATCGTCATCATCGTCCTGCCCTACGCGGTGGGGTTCAATCCGTTCTCCTGGTATCTGGATGTGACCGCTGGCAACCTAGGGAACCTGTTGTTCCCCTTCAGGATCTCCTAGAGGAGGCGGCCGCACCCCATGGCGTACAAGGTCAAGACAGAAGCCTTCGAAGGCCCCTTCGACCTCTTGCTCTACCTGGTGAGCAAGAAGCGCGTTGATATCGGAGCCATCTCCATCGCGGATATCGCCGATCAGTACCTCTCTGAGGTTGCCCGCATGCGCAGCTTGGATCTGGATGTGGCCTCGGATTTCCTCTTGGTGGCCTCTACGCTCTTGGAGATGAAGGCCCGCGCGCTGGTGCCCAAGCCCCGGGAAGAGCTGGATGAAGACGTTGAAGGCTTGCCGCCGGATGCGGCTCGGGAGGTGCTCGCCCAGAAGCTCATCGCCTACAAGCAGTTCAAGAACGCCTCTGAGGAACTGTATTCCCGCTTCCGTACGGAAGGGAGGATGCATTCCCGTCCCTTCGGCCCAGGACCCGCCTTCGGAGACCTCATGCCGGACTTCCTCAAAGGGGTCACCCTAGAGGACCTGGGAGTGAGGGCCGCTGCGGCCCTGGCGCGCCGGGAGGTGTTCCTGCTGGAGAGCGAGCACATCGCCAGCAAGCCCATACCGGTCGAGACCTTCGTGCGCAGCATCCATGAGCGCATCGTCACGGATAAGCGCCTCTCCTTCCGAAGCCTCGTGCAAGCCTCTCCCACACCTCAGGTCATCGTGGTCACCTTCTTGGCGGTGTTGGAGCTCTATAAACGGCAGATGGTGCGCTTAGAGCAGCCCGAGGCATTCGGTGATATCGACATCCGCTATATCGAAGGGTCTGGTGCCCTGTTCCTTGAGGAGGACGGCGAATGACGTTCAAAGATGATGCATACCTGAGCTCGGCTTTGGAAGCGCTGCTCTTCGTGAGCGATGAGCCCGTGGCGGCCGCGGTCTTGGCAGAGCAGTTGGAACTGGAGGGAGCAGAGGTCACGCGGGCACTGGTCCGCTTGCAGGGGGAGAAGCGCCAAGAGAATGCGGGCATCCAGCTGCGCCAGACGGCCAGCGGCTGGCAATTGGTGACCCACGCGGAGCACCATGAGCTCATCGAGGGCTATGTTCGCTCCTGGGATACGCGGAAGCTCTCGGCTGCAGCCATGGAGACCCTGGCCATCATCGCCTATATGCAGCCGGTGACGCGGGCCCAGGTCTCTTCGGTCCGCGGTGTCACCTCTGATTCCTCTATCTCCTCGTTGGTGGAGAAAGGGCTCGTGCGCGAATTGGGGAGCGCTGACACGCCGGGGAATCCCACCCTCTATGGAACTTCCCGGACGTTCTTGGACCAGTTCGGATTGAAGAGCCTGGATGATATGACCGACCTAGCCGCTTTCGCTCCGGATGAGGAGACCGAGCGGTTGATCCGCGAGCGGCTCAACGCCACCCGCGACGAGGCGTCCCTGACAGATGAGGAAGCAGCGCGGCTGGCTGAGCAGATGCTCTACGATGATGACGCCGAAGCGGCAGTGGCGGGCATGGTGGAAGCCCAAGCTCAGCTCTCCGCCGAGGAGCGCCGGGATGACCTGACCCAGTCAGGGGAGGACGATCCCCTTCAGCAGATGATGCGCCAGGCTCTTGCCTCCACAGCGGGCGTGGTGGAGAAGATCGATTTCGACGAGCTCGTCTTCGACACCGACGATGAGTGAGCAGCGCCTCCAGAAGATCCTGGCCCGGGCAGGCTGCGGGTCTCGTCGCGCCTGCGAGACCTTCTTGGAAGAGGGGCGCGTGAAGGTGAATGGGCAGCGGGCGAAGCTGGGAGACAAGGCTGACCCCGAAGCGGATGAGATCCTCTTCGATGGGGTGCCGGTGCGGTCATCCGAGCGGTTCACCCTTGCCCTGAACAAGCCCTGCGGCTACGCCAGCTCTCTGGCAGACCCCCATATGGAGCACTGCGTCTCTGAGCTCATCCCCCTTGATGAGCATCCGTCCCTCTTCCATGTGGGCCGACTGGATGTGGATACCAGCGGGCTCCTGCTGTTCACTACCGATGGCGATCTGGGCAATAGGCTCACGCACCCTTCCCAGGGAGTGGTGAAGACCTATATCGCCCAGGTGCAGGGGGATGTGGAGGAGGAAGCTCTGGAGAAGCTGCGGCAAGGCGTGCTGCTGGAGGACGGCCTCACTGCTCCGGCTGAAGCCGATCTGGTCCGGTTGCCTGACCGCTCCGTGGTGCGCTTGCGCATCCATGAGGGCCGCAACCGTCAGGTGCGTCGCATGCTGGAAGCGGTCGGGCATCCGGTCATCACCCTTGAGCGCGTGGCCATAGGCGCCTATGAGCTGGATGATCTGCCCTTGGGTTCGTGGCGGGAGCTTACCGAAGGGGATATGGAGCTCCTCTTCGCCCACCCGTAGGCCAGCGCGAGGATGGGCTCTCATCCAGCGGGTCATTCCATTACAATGGGCGAATATACCCATTCACGAAACGAAGGCACCACTGATGGAAGACATCCAGATAGCTCCCGCACCATTTCACAACATAGCCATCGCCGGGCTCGGGTTGATCGGCTCATCCATTGCCGGAGCCATCAGGAAAGCCTATCCGGATGTGCGCATCTTCGGTGTTGACACTGATTCTCGTAGCGGCGTGGTGGCTCAGGAGCGCGGCTGGGTAGATGACGCCTGCACGCCCCAGGACGAGGCCTTCGTGCGCTTCTTGTCCGACGAAGCCGATCTGCTCATCATCTCCACCCCCGTGGCAGCGGTGGATGACTACTTCGGCCTGGTGCAACAGAGTGGTTTCGGGGGAGTGGTGACAGATACCATCTCCACCAAGTCCCACATCCTGGATTCTGCGCGGGAGATGCTGGAGGATGGTCAGCGCTACATCCCAGGCCATCCCATGGCCGGGTCCGAGGCCAGCGGCATAGACGGTGCGCGCACCGACCTCTTCGAAGGGGCGAACTGGATCCTCTGTCCTGACGAGACCACTGATCCGGATAGCTTCCAGAAGCTCCATGAGCTCATTTGCGGGATAGACGCCCGGGTGGTGTCATTGCCGCGGGAGAGCCATGACCAAGCGGTGGCTGTGGTGAGCCACGTGCCTCATATGGTGGCCTCTTCCCTCATGCGATTGGCTCTGGACCACGCCGATGAGAACAACGCCCTCATGCGTCTGGCGGCAGGCGGCTTCAAGGACACCACGCGGGTGGCAGCGGGATCACCGGAGCTGTGGTGTGGCATCGCCTTCGACAATGCCGAGGCCCTTGCGGATGGTCTCCATGAGATGGAAGCCATCATCTCTGCCTACGCTCAGGCCATCGAAGACCGCGACGCCGAGGGACTGAAACAGCTCTTGCGCATAGCGGCGGATGCTCGTCGGGAATTGCCAGCTCAGTGGGTGCCTGGCTCTGATAAGCTCCTTGAGGTGCGCATCCCCATGGTGAACCGCACCGGTGTGGTGGCAGAGGTCACCACCATTGCCAGCTCAGTGGGCTGCAATATCCAATCCATCGAGATAGACCACCTCTCCGAGGGCAACGCCGTCCTCTCCCTCATGCTCACGGATGAGGGAGATGTGGGGCAGCTCTCCTTCCAACTCATCAACGCAGGGTATACTGTATCTTTCAGACCCATCGAGCCTAAGGAGCATGCTCATGTCTGATGCTGTTACCATCGAACCGCTGACTGGCCCGCTTACGGGTGACGTCCGCGTTCCGGGAGACAAGTCCATATCCCATAGGGCCGTTCTCTTCTCGGCCATGGCTGAAGGGACTTCCCATCTCAAAGGCGTCCTCGATTCAGAGGACGTGCGGTCATCCATCCAAGCCGTTCGGGCGCTAGGGGCGAAGGTGGATCTGCATCCGGCGGAGGACGGCTCTTTGGAGGGTGCTGTTACCGGCTGGGGCGCCCAGGGCCCTTGCCAGCCGGATGCTCCCATAGATTGCGGCAATTCCGGCACCACAGCGCGGCTTCTGATGGGCATCTTGGCACCCTGGGACATCCAGGTCACCATCACGGGGGATGACTCGCTCAAGCGGCGTCCCATGCGGCGCAACACCGCACCTCTCATGAAGATGGGCGTCCAGTTCAAGCCCGCCGAAGCGGACCATCTCCCCATCACGGAGAAGGGCACCTCTCATCTGCGCGCCATCACCTACGATGCGCCCATGGCTTCTGCTCAGCTGAAGACGGCGGTGCTCCTGGCGGGAGTCTATGCGGATGGCAAGACCACCCTGAATGAGCCAGCACCTTCTCGCAATCACACGGAGCTCATGCTCCCTGAATTCGGCGTCCCCACGACGGCGGGCACGCGGGTTGCCAGCGTCACGGGTCCTCAGGTCATGCATGCTGCTGACCTGAATGTGCCGGGGGATCCTTCTTCGGCTGCATTCCTCTGCGCTGCTGCCATCCTCAAGCGCGGTAGCTCCATCCGCATCCAAGATGTCTCTCTGAACCCGGCTCGCATCGGCTTCGTTCGCACGCTGGAGCGCATGGGTGCCAATATAGAGGATGCTCGTGAAGGGGCCGAAGGCAAAGCACCCTTCGGCATCATCAAGGCTTCCTTCACCGAACGGCTTCATGGCTGCGAGATCCCCGCTCAGCACTTCGCCTCCATCGTGGACGAGGTGCCCATCCTGGCGGTGGTGGCCGCCCATGCGAAGGGGGTTACCGTGTTCAAAGGGGCTTCCGAGCTGCGCGTGAAGGAGACGGATCGGCTCCAAGCCATCATCGATGGTCTGGAGCTCATCGGCATAGATGCGTGGGAAGAGGGGGACAACCTCTATATCGAAGGCGATCCGAACCTGACTGTGCCTGCGGGAGTGACGTTCGATTCTCAGGGTGATCACCGCTTGGCTATGACCTGGGCGGTGTTGGGGATGACCTCTACGGCGCCCGTTACCATCCAGGGGTTCCAGTCCATTGCCATCAGCTATCCGGGTTTCCTGGATGCCATCTCGTCTTTGGAGGCATAAGTGATCATCGCGATAGATGGGCCGGCCGGTGCCGGTAAATCCAGCGTAGCCAAGGCCTGCGCCAAGAAGCTCGGCTTCAAATGCCTGGATACAGGAGCTATGTACCGCTCCGTTGCTTGGTTGGCCGTCCAGGAGGGCGTGGCGCTCGATGATGATGACGCCCTGGGGCAACTGGCCCGTAGCTGCACCATCGCCTTCCAGCACGAAGCGGGCAATCCCATCGCCAAAGGGGTCAGCATCAATGGCCATGATGTCACGGAAGCCATCCGCACGGCTCAGATAGACAAGGCGGTGAGCCCTGTTTCCGCCGCTGGGCAGGTGCGCGAAGCACTGGTGGAAGAGCAGCGCCGGATAGCCTCCGGGGGAGACTACGTCATAGAGGGCAGGGACATCGGCACGGTGGTGTGCCCGGATGCCCAGCTCAAGATCTTCCTCACGGCCTCTGATGAGGAGCGCGCCCATCGCCGGGTGCGGCAGAATGCGGATAGGGGCGTGGGCTCTATCGACTATCAGGAGGTGCTGGCTGACATCATCCGTCGGGATGAGGCAGACCAGAACCGCGGGAACTCCCCGCTCAAGCCTGCTGATGATGCTCGTGTGATAGATTCTACGGGCACCTATATAGAAGACATCATCGAAAGCATCTGCGTGCTGGCTACCCTGGCCCAAGAGGGTCAGGAGGCTTGAGGTTCCCATGGGCCTGTTCCTTCCCTACGAGAAGATGTGGGATATGCCCTTAGGGGGCGTATCCTCTGAGAAGCAGATACCCCATTGGTTCGGGAACCTGGTCTATGGGGTCGTGGGCGGTGTGTGCAAGGTCCTGTTCCGCTATCGGGTGGATGGCCGTGAGACCCTGCGTGCCTTCAAGGGCCACTGCGGTGCGGTGGTGGTCTGCAACCACACGTCATTCCTCGACGTTGCCTTCATCTACCTCTCCGCACGGCCGAAGCAGTGGATCCGCCTCATGGGTCGCGAGAGCCTCTTCGACAATGCTCACGGCCTAGTAGGTCAGATCCTCTCCCGGGTAGGGGCGTTCCCGGTCAAGCGGGATAGCTCTGACAGGGTCGCCATCAAGCGAGCAGCCCGCATGCTCAAGGATGATGAGCTGGTGGGCATCCTGCCAGAGGGGACCCGTCGAGGTAAGGGCTCCAAGATCCCCAGCCTCCATGCGGGAGCGGCCTTCATAGCGAAGATGGGCAAGGCTCCCTTGTTGCCCATGACGGTGCGCAATGCCGAATATGTGAAGCAGAAGGGCCAGCGCATCCATTTCCCGAAGATCACGGTGGAATACGGATCCCCTGTCGTGCTCTCTGACTTCGATTTCTTGCCGAAAGCGGATAGGCTGGAGGGTTGCACCTGGTATGCCATGCGGGAATGCTTCGCGCTCTCCCGTCAGATCCCCGCTGAAGAGGTAGACATGACAGCTCTCTTTCCAGAGACCAAAGACTACGCTGAGATCTTCCGCGATAACCCCATCCCCGTGCGCACTCCTGCTGAGGCCATTGCAGCATGCAGGTGATCCTGGCCGAGTTCGCAGGGGCCTGCTACGGAGTCCAGCGGGCACTGGACATGGTGGACGCCCTCTTGGAGGCGGGCACATCCGTGACCACCCTGGGACCGCTTATCCATAATCCCCAGGTGGTGCGCAAGCTGGAATCCCAGGGTGTGCGCGTAGCCGAAGATGTGGATGAGGTGGACAGCGGCACGGTGGTCATCCGCAGCCACGGCGTGACCCCCCAGGTGAAAGAACGCATCCAGGAGCAGGGATTGGCCATGGCTGATGCCACCTGTCCCCATGTGGCCCGCGCCCAGGCCGCTGCAGCGGTGCTGGCCCAGGAGGGATGCAGGGTACTCGTGGTAGGAGAGGCGGGCCATCCGGAAGTGGAAGGGCTTTTGGCCTATGCGAAGGCATGTGGAGCAGCTGCTGATGTGGTGCTGAGCCCCGATGACATCCCCGCTGACCTCTATGAGCCGGTAGGTGTGGTGGTCCAGACGACCCAGACCAAGGACAACCTGGAGGGTATCCTGAACGCCCTTGAGGTGCGGGGCATCTCCGCAACCGTCAAGGACACCATCTGCTCTGCCACCCGCAAGCGTCAGAAGACGGCAGCGGAGGTGGCGCGTCAGGTGGATGCTATGGTGGTCTTGGGGGGAAAGAACTCATCCAATACCACACGGCTCTCGGAGATCTGCTCCCAGAGCTGCCCGCGCACCTTCCATGTGGAATCAGCTGCTGAGCTGAGCCGTCTCGATCTGGACGGTTGCAAGGTGATCGGCCTCACCGCAGGAGCTTCCACCCCAGAGGATCAGATCGCCGATGCCCGGTCCATCCTGGAGGCGCTGTGAGTTCTGAGAAGGTGCCCCAGGCCGTGATCGCTGCCGTAGACGAGGGTTCCCCTGCGTCTCGGGCGGGGCTTGAGGGAGGGGATATCGTGCTTGCGGTAGACGGTCATCCGGTGCGCGATATCCTGGATTGGCAGTGGCTCACCACTGAGGACGAATGCTGCCTGTCCTGCTTGGATCCGAAGGGAAGGCAAGCTGACATCTTCCTTGAGCGCTCCTGGGAGGAACCTTGGGGCATCAGCTTCGAAGGCGTCATCTTCGATGGGGTACGCACCTGTCGCAACGCTTGCACCTTCTGCTTCATGCGGCAACTGCCGAAGGGGCTGCGCCGCAGCCTGTACCTGCGGGATGACGATTTCCGCTTGAGCTTCCTCTCAGGCAACTTCGCTACCCTCACGAATCTGGGGCCGGAGGACATCCAGCGCATCCTCGAGCAGCGTTTGAGCCCCTTGCGGGTATCCCTCCATGCTGTGAGCGCTCCGGTGCGCGAACAGCTCATGGGCAACCAAGCTTCTCGGGGCTTAGAGAACTTGGAGGCGCTCTTGGCAGGGGGCATCCAGGTGGATGCTCAGATCGTCCTGGTGCCCGGCGTCAATGACGGGACCGTGTTGGAAGAGACGCTTGCCTGGGCCTATGAGCGGCCCGGTATCACTGCTGTGGGCATCGTACCCCTGGGGTTCACAGACCATCAGGACGCCTTCGGGAAGAGCTTCGATGCTCCCGAAGATGCTCTGGCTGTCCTGGAGCGGGTGCAGCCCTTTCAGTTGAGGGCCGAAGGGGAGCGGGGGGATGCTTGGGTCTTCTGCGCGGATGAGTTCTACCTGAGCGCCTATGGGGACGCGGTGCTGGAGCATCTTCCTGCTGCTTCCTTCTACGGCGGCTTTCCCCTCTTCGAAGACGGGATCGGCATCGTGCGCAGCTGCGTGGATGAGTGGGAGGCGGCCTCCAGCCAGGAGGGCCTTGCTCAGGTGACTGCCAGCCTGGAAGCTGCCCACCGCCAGCTGGCATTCCTCTGCGGGCAGGCCATGGAGCCCTATTTCCCGGGATTGTTGACCGCATCACCCCTTGCCCCCCAAGCCAGCGCTCTGTTCGTGCCCAACCGGTTCTTCGGGGGCAATGTGGATGTGACGGGGCTCCTGGCGGGAGCGGATATGGTCCAGGCCATCCAGGACCACGACGGAGGAGAGGAGTGCATCTATCTGGTGCCGCAGGTGGCGCTCAATGATGATGGGCTCACCGTGGATGGGATGACCTCCAAGGATATCGCGGAGAAGTCGGGGAAGGCCGTAGAGGTGGTGCCCTCCAATCCGCTAGACTGTATCGAACGACTGAAGAGGATGAGCGAGGGAACCAACCCATGGCATTGCCGATGATCGCAGTGGTGGGGCGCCCCAATGTGGGCAAATCCACCTTCGTGAACAAGATAGCCCAGACCAATGACGCCATCGTCCATGAGATGCGCGGCGTCACCCGAGACCGCAGCTACCATGAGGCCGATTGGAACGGCGTGGATTTCATGCTGGTGGACACCGGAGGGATAGAGGTGGGCACCGACGACGACTTCCAGATATCCATCCGCTCCCAAGCCTACGAGGCGAAAGACCAGGCGGACATCATCCTGTTCATGGTGGATGGGCGCACGGGGATGCAAGCGGACGATGAAGAGGTGGCGCGCATCCTGAAGCGCACGGGCAAGCCCGTATTCCTGCTGGTGAACAAGCTGGATAACCCCGATGCTGAAGGGGATCTCTGGGAATACTATCAGCTGGGGCTGGGGGAGCCGTGGCCCATCTCCTCGGTCCATGGCCATGGCACAGGGGATCTGTTGGATGCGGTAGTGGAGGCCATTCGCGCTTCGGGGCTGGATGATCAGGAACCCGAAGAGCCTGCGGTCAACATCGCCATCATCGGTCGGCCGAATGCGGGGAAATCATCGCTCACCAATAAGATGACCAAGGGCGAGCGCTCCATCGTGAGCCCGGTGGCCGGTACCACCCGGGATGCAGTGGATACCTTGGTGGAGCATGAAGGGGAGCTCTTCCGCATCGTCGATACGGCTGGGCTGCGCCAGAAGAGCAAGATAACCGAATCTGTGGAGTACTACGGCTTCGTGCGTGCGTTGCGTGCCATAGATCGCGCTGATGTAGCGGTGCTGGTGATCGACGGGACGCTGGGCGTCACCAATGAGGATCAGCGGGTTGCCAACTATGCCGCTGAGCGTGGTTGCGCCCTGGTCATCGTGCTGAACAAGTGGGATATCGTCGAAGGGGCAGAAGCCAAGGAGAAGGTGCGCTTCGATCTGGAGGATGAGCTGGTCTTCGTGAGCTATGCACCCGTCATCGCCATATCAGCCCTCACCGGCAAAGGGGTGGAGCGGGTCTGGAAAGCCATCGACCAAGCCTACGAGGGCTTTTCCAGTGCGCTTCCCACCGGACGCCTCAACCGTTGGTTGGCAGAGATCCAAGAGACGGGCCATACGGTGACCAAGGGCAAGACGGTCCTGCGCATCAAGTACGTCACCCAAACGGGTACCTGCCCACCGCAGCTCACGTTCTTCTGCAACCGCCCTGATGTGGTAACGGATAATTACGAGCGTTTCTTGGAGAACCGCCTGCGCAAAGCCTTCGATCTGACGGGCACGCCTGTGCGCTTCAAGTTCAAGAAGAAGGACTAGCCCCATGGATCAGCCGCTCATCTTGGCCCTCTTGTTCGTGGGCACGTTCCTCCTGGGCTCTATCCCCTGGGGGGTCATCGTCTCTCGGATAGGCTTCCATAAGGACATCCGCGATGAAGGGTCTGGGAACATCGGCGCCACCAATGCCCTGCGCACCATGGGGAAAGCGGGGGGCGCTGCTGTCTTCCTGCTGGATCTTGGCAAGGGCCTTCTGGCGGGGCTCTTGGTCACCCTTTTCACCGAAGGGAGCGTGGCTTTGGCCTTGGGCTTCCTTGGTTGCGTTTGGGGTCATATCTTCAGCCCTTGGCTCAAGTTCCGTGGGGGCAAGGGCATATCGGTGGCAGTGGGATACCTGTTCTTCCTCTATGGGCCCCTCTGGGCTTTGGCTGAGATAGCGCTCTTCGCGCTCATCGTGGCGCTTTCGCGCTATGTTTCCGCTGGTTCGGTGACGGCGGCCGTTGCCTGTCCCCTCATCGCTTTGCATCTCTTCTGGGGGCAGTGGGTCACGGTGGGCATCATCACGCTGGCGGCTCTCACGGTCATCTGGGCCCATCGCTCGAACCTGCGTCGTCTCAGGCAGGGAACGGAGAGCAAGCTGGGTTCCAAGACGAAGGAGCGTTCATGAAGGTCTGCGTCATCGGTTCGGGTTCTTGGGGGACGGCACTCTCCCAGGTGTTGGCGGATGCGGGCTCAGAGGTATCCCTTGTCGTGAGACGCGAGAGCGTGGCGGAGGGGATAAACCGTGAGCACCGTAACCCTGATTACCTGAAGGATGCGGTCCTCTCTTCGCAGGTCGTTGCCACCACCTCTGTGGCTGAGGCCCTTGAAGGGGCTGAGGCTTGTGTTGTGGTGCCGCCTTCCGCGTACCTGCGGTCTACCGCCGTCAGCCTGCAGGGCCTCTTGCCCGCAGAGCTTCCCGTGGTCATCTGCTCGAAAGGGGTGGAGGCGGAGACAGGGGCGCTTCCGGCAGAGGTGTTCGCTGAAGAGGTAGGGGATCTCAACCGGATCGGGGTGCTCTCCGGTCCTACCCATGCCGAAGAGGTCATCCATCGGGTTCCGTCAGGGGCTGTCAGCGCGGCTCCCTCAGCGGATACGGCCCTCTTCTTCCGGAGCCTCTTCGCTACCGACTACTTCCGCACCTATACCTCAAAGGATATCGTAGGGGTGGAGCTTTGCGGGGCATTCAAGAACGTCATCGCCATAGCGGTGGGCATCGCCTATGGGCTGGGGATGGGAGATGATACCGCAGCCATGCTCATCACCCGCGGCCTGGCTGAGATGAGCCGCATGGTAGAGCAGTGCGGAGGCGAAGCCATCACCTGTTTGGGCTTGGCGGGCTGTGGGGACATGGTGGTCACCTGTACTTCGCGCCATTCGCGCAACCGGCGCTTCGGCGAGGATTATATCGCTTGCGGGAAGACCCTGGAGGATTTCGAACGGGATACCCACATGGTGGTGGAAGGGGCCATCGCCTGCAAGACGCTGGAGGTGCTGAGCACCCGACATGGGGTGGAACTGCCCTTGACCGATGCGGTCCGCCAGGTGGTCTGGCAGGGGGCTGATCCTGCGCTGGTGGCTCGCACGTTACTGGAGCGTCCGCTCAGGGCGGAATTCTAAAGAGGAGGCACCCATGCGCGTATTGGTGGTGAATGCGGGCAGCTCAAGCCTGAAATGCCAGCTCATCGAGACCGATGGCAAGGTGTCGCTCATGCGCTGCTTGGCTGAGAAGGTGGGGACGCCGGATGCCTACATGAACGTATCCTTCACGCCGGAGTTCCATAAGACCACCTACAGCGTTGCGGGCCTGAGCGTTCCGGAATGCCTGCGGAAGCTCCTTGATATCCTCGTAGATGATCCGGAGAGCCCCATCAGCGGTCTGGAGCAGATAGATGCTATCGGCAATCGGGTGGTGGCCGGTGGCGAGTACTTCAGCAAGGCAGCCCTCATAGACGATGGTGCCCGGGAGAAGCTGGCTCTCTGCGAAGAGCTCGCACCGCTCCATAACCCTCCTGCGGATGCCTGCATAGACATGATGCGCCAGATGATGCCGAATACGCCCCAGGTGGCTGTGTTCGATACCGCTTTCCATACCACCATGCCTGCGAAGGCCTATATGTATCCGCTCCCCATGGAGTACTACGATCACTACCGCATCCGCCGCTATGGGGCCCACGGAACGAGCCATCGCTATGCAGCCCAGCAGGCAGCGAATCTCCTGGGGCGCCCTTTGCGCGACTTAGGGCTCATCACCTGCCATCTGGGCAATGGCGGCTCCATCACTGCGGTGAACCATGGGAAGTCCATCGATACCACTATGGGCTTCACGCCCTTGGAAGGGCTCATGATGGGCACTCGGTCCGGTTCCATAGACCCAGCCATCATCACCTACATCATGCGCCGAGAGGGCATCAGCTTCGACGAGATGGATACCATCCTCAATCGCAAGAGCGGCATCCTGGGGGTATCAGGGGTGTCTAGCGACATGCGCGATGTGCTCGATGCCGTAGATGAGGGGGATCAGCAGGCAGAGTTGGCCATAGACATGTACGTCTATCGCATCCAAAAGGCCATCGGCGGCTTCTATGCGGCCATGACGCGGACCGATGCCGTGGTGATGACAGCGGGCATCGGAGAGAACTCTGCAGAGTTGCGTGAGCGCATCTTCGCCGGACTGGCTCATATGGGCATGATCTTGGACAAGGAACGCAATGATGTCATCGGCCAGATCGGCGTGAACCGCATCATCTCTATTGATGATAGCCCTATCAAGATCTGCGTGGTGACCACGGATGAGGAGATGCGCATCGCCCGAGAGACGGACAATCTGGTCAGTCAGATGACCTCGTGAGCTTCAAAGGAGATCAGAGGATATGGATATCGCGGTCTATTGCGGGTCAAGCCCGCTAGCACTGGCACCCTTGAAGGAGGCTGCCCGTCAGCTAGGAGCTTGGATAGGGGAGAGCGGCCACGGCCTGATCTATGGGGGCAGCTCTATCGGGCTCATGGGCGAGGTATCCGCTGCGTGCTTGGAGGCGGGGGGCGAAGCCTGTGGGGTGGAACCCCAATTCTTCATCGATGCCGGAGTGGCTCAGCATGACCTCACGCGCCTTCATGTGGTGCAGACCATGGAGGAGCGCAAGGCTCTCATGATCCAATTGGCCGATGTCTTCGTGGCTCTTCCTGGCGGCGTGGGCACTCTGGAGGAGATAGCAGAGATCATGAGCCGCATCCGCTTGCAGATGACGCCGGGTCCGTGCTATTTCCTTGACCTGGATGGTTTCTACACTGGGCTCAAGGAACTGCTCAAACGCATGGTGGAGGCGCGGTTCATCGAAGAGGACCAGGTAGAAGCAGCCTTCGTCTTCGCCCAGACCACTGACGAGCTCATCGCGCTCTTGGCTGAACGGGCTTCCCATCCCGCATCCGACACCTCCGCACCAGTGGTCCCGGAAGCCAACCTGCCCATGGGTTAGAGTTGTGGGCCTGCTTCCGCTATATCAGTTGAGACGAAGCCGTATTTAGTGGTGAAGTTCTCTTGGAACATGGCGGCCAGCTTGCGTGCTTGGGCATCGTAGGCGTTGCTATCCTCCCAGGATGTGCGCGGGTCCAGGATATCAGCCGGACAACCAGGGCAGCTCAAGGGCACCTGGAATCCGAAGAGGGGGTCTGTCCGGAAGTCCGCTCCTGCCAGCTCTCCTGAGAGGGCGGCGTTCACCATGGCCCGGGTCTGAGAGAGGGGCATGCGCTCGCCGCGGCCGTTCCAGCCCGTGTTCACCAAGAACACCTCTGAGCCTGCCTGGGCTACCTTCTCTTTGAGCATGCGCGCATAGACCTGCGGCTGTAAGGGCAGGAAGGGCTCTCCGAAGCAGGTGGAGAACGTGGGCTCCGGTTCGGTGATGCCTACTTCCGTACCTGCCACCTTAGAGGTGTAGCCCGAGAGGAAGTAGTACATAGCCTGCTGGAGGTTGAGCCGGGATATGGGCGGCAGCACTCCGAAGGCATCAGCGGTGAGGAAGATGACGGTGGAGGGAACGCGGCCTTTGCCCGACGGTTCTGTGTTGCTGATATGGCCTACCGGATAAGCGGCCCGGGTGTTCTCGGTGAGGGAATCATCAGCGAAGTACAAGGCGCGGCTCTTCGGGTCCATCACCACGTTCTCTGTCATAGCTCCGAAGCGAATGGCCTGATATATCTCTGGTTCGCGGGTGGGGTCGAGGTCTATGCACTTCGCATAGCAGCCCGCTTCGAAGTTGAATACCCCATCATCGGCCCAGCCATGCTCGTCATCCCCGATGAGCAGGCGTGCGGGGTCGGCGGAGAGGGTGGTCTTTCCTGTGCCGGAAAGGCCGAAGAACACCGCCGTGCGCCCATCTCGGGCCATGTTCGCCGAACAGTGCATGGGTAGGACGCCTTCGGCAGGCAGGAGGAAGTTCATGATGGAGAAGACCGTCTTCTTGATCTCTCCGGCATAGCGCGTACCGGCGATGAGGGCGCGACGGTTGAGGTAGTCGATCATGATGGCAGCATCGCTTCGGGTGCCGTCCCGCTCAGGTTCGCAAGAGAATCCAGGGGCTACCAGGATCTGGAAGGGCGCATCTTCCAGGATATCCCCTTGATGGAGAAGCTGGGAGATGAAGAGGGCCTGACTGGCCAGTTCGCAGATGATGCGGAAGTCCTTGGCGTGCTCGGGGCGAACACCTGCATAGCCTTCGAAGACGTAGGGCTTTCGCTCTTCCAGATAGCGTTCCAGGCGAGAGAAGAGGGAATCGAAGGTCTTCTGGGAGACAGGACGGTTCACATCTCCCCAGGCCACGGAATCCTCAGTGGCGCTATTGTGAACGATGGCCTTATCCTTCGCGGACCGGCCCGTTCGCGCTCCCGTGAAGACGGATAAAGAGCCAGTGTTCGAGAGCTTCCCCTCACCTCGTTCCAAGGAGAGCTCGATCAGCTTCGGAGTTGAGAGGTTCACAGTGCAATCCATGGTCCCACCAATGGTCGAGGGTCATCTCATTGAGCATGGTACCTCAAAACGACCGGGGAGAACGGCGGATCATGCCCGCTTCCATAGCTTGGCCAGAAGAGCTCCTATGACCCCTCCGATCACAGCGAAGGGAAGCCAGGCGAAACCGTAGCTGAATAGCGGGAGCATCTCCACCCAGGGCATCAGGCCGAAGGTGGTCTGGGCAGTCAAGAAGAGGCTTGCTAAGAAAGCTCCCAGAGCCGCTCCTTGGTAGATGAGCTTCGAGGGGATCTGCTTGCGGAAGAGGATGAGCACCAAGGTGGTCATGAAGGGGGGGCATACCAAGGAGAGCAGCGGGCTGGCTGCGCTGATGATGATATCCAGCCCCAAGTTGCAGATGAGCACGCCTGCCAGGGTGCAGATGATGACCCCCATGCGGTAGGTGAGGCGCCCTGCGGTGATATGCTCGAAGTAGGCCGCGGTGGCCCCGATGAGCCCGATGGCTGTGGTCAGGCAGGCCAGAGCCACCACCACTCCCAAGATGATGGTACCCGTCTGCCCCATGAGCTCATAGGTGATGGCTACGATGAGCTCAGCCTGGTTGAGCTGAGGTCCGAAGGTGAGGCCCGTAGTGGCTCCGAGATAGGTAAGACCACCGTAGATGAGGGTCAGCAGCACACCGGCTATGAGAGAGGCTGCAGCTATCAGGCGCAGCCCGCGCTTGCGGTCATCTATCCCCTCAGAGCGCAGGGAGTCTTTCAATATGATGGAGTAGCCGATGACGCAGATGATATCCATGGCCTGATAGCCTGCCAGGGTACCGTCTTGGATGACGTGGCTGGAATGGGGTTCTCCCACAGGCCCTAGGGGATGCACGATCCCGGTGATGATGAGCGTCACGATGCCCAGCACCAGCAAAGGTGTGAGCAGCTTGCCTATGATGTCTACCAGCTTGGATTCTCGGATGGTCAGGCCCAGCACCACAGCGAAGAAGACCAGCGAGAAGGGGAGGAGGTCGATGGATCCCTGGAAATTGGGTTGGATGGCCATCTCATAGGTGGTGGCTGCTGTGCGGGGCATGGCGATGAGCAGGCCCGTGCAGAGGATGGCTGCGGTATTGAGGATGAGAGCCGGTACCTTGCCTATGGTGCGTTCGAAGGCGACCTCTCCGCCCCCGGCAGCATTGAGAGCGTAGATCCCCAGGCAGGCCAACACCACATCTATCAGCACGAAGGCCGCCAAGCCTGCAGGCCACAGCTCCCCGCTCTCCATGCCCAGATAAGGTGGGAAGATCAGGTTCCCTGCTCCGAAGAACATGGCGAAGAGAGCCAAGCCAGTGGCGATGGTCTCCTTCTTCATGGGCGCCCCCTCTTCCTGCTGTTCGCTTGCCCTCCTTCGCCATTATGGGTCTTCACGACAAGGGGGATGAGGATATAACCCAAAAGTGACTGATCCGATTCCAAGCTGTCGCTCTTCGCGGAAGGTTCCTATACGTTGCCCCCGCTTCTCCTCTCTGGTTCAGGAAGCCATGGGATACTGAGATGACATACACCGAGAAGACAGGGCGAGGTGCACGCCAATGGATGAGATCCGCGATCACAACGTATATGAGGATATCGAGGCTGAAGGCCATCTGGTGGATTCGAACATCCTCTCCCGTATCATGGGCGGGATCGTGGAATTGGACGGTGCCTTCGAGGTGCTCTCCTTCTCTATCGGGCGGGGCAATGAGAATCCTTCTACCATGCGGATGCGCGTCTTCGGCCGGGATGCAGAGCACCTGACCGAGCTTTTGCGCATGCTGCTGCGCTTAGGTGTGATGACTTCGCACCCTGAGAACGTGCGTACAGCACCAGCTCCGGCTGACGGTGTCTTCCCTGAGGGGTTCTACGCCACCACCAACCTGGACACCCTTGTGCGCATGGATGGTCAGTGGTATCCGGTGTGGGGTACCGAGATGGACCTGGGCGTCTGCATCGATGCGGAAGCCCATCGGGCCTGGGGCGTGCCCATCTCCCAGGTGCGCAAAGGGGACCCCATTGTGGTGGGGGATGCAGGTGTGCGGGTCACCCTGCAAGAACGTGAGCGGGAACGGGAGGAGTTCGAGTTCATGAACTCCACAGCATCCAGCGAGAAGCCCAAGGCCCAGATCATCCGCCAAGTGGCGAACCTGCTCAGGGAAGTGCGTCAGAGCGGGCAGGCTGTTGTCGTGGTGGCGGGGCCTGCTGTCATCCACACCGGCGCCTCTGTGCATCTTGAGCGATTGGTGCGCGAAGGCTATGTGAGCGTGCTCTTCGGAGGCAATGCCGTGGCTACCCATGATATCGAGACGGCGCTCTATGGCACGTCCTTGGGAATAGACATGACAACGGGCATCCCGGTGCCTGCTGGGCATGAGCATCATCTTCGGGCCATCAACCAGATCCGCGCCTGCGGAGGCATCAAGGAGGCAGTGGAGCAAGGGGTGCTCACCTCAGGGCTCATGCATGCCCTGGTTGAGACGGATACACCCTATGTGCTTGCCGGGTCCATCCGCGATGATGGGCCATTGCCGGACGTCATCACGGATGTCATGCGCGCTCAGGAGGAGATGCGCCTGTGGTGTCAGCGGGCCGGAGCCTGCATCATGATGTCCACCATGCTGCATTCCATTGCCACGGGAAACCTGCTGCCTGCATCGGTGACTACGGTCTGCGTGGATATCAATCCGGCGGTGGTCACGAAGCTCTCCGATAGGGGCAGCTTCCAGACCATCGGCATCATCACCGATGTAGGGTTGTTCTTGAAGCAGTTAGCTGACGAATTGGAGTGTTAGCGGGGCTCACCCGGGTGCGACATCGGGCCGATCCAGATCGGCCCCTACACGGGCTGTGTCATGTCCGTAGGGTCGAACGTGTTCGACCCATCAACCCAGTGGCAGGTTCTTCGTAGGGGCCCCGAGCGTGCTCGGCCCGGTGGGGACCATCGAGGTTGGCTACTGGCGGCTTCGCTTGCGGCGGGAGCTGAGCCCGGCGGTGACCACGGCTGCAGCGGCTAGGGTGCCGATGAGGGCAGCATTCCTGAGGGCGGTATCTCCCGTTTGGGCCAGAGGTTCGCCCACAGACTGTTGGTTGCGCTTCAGGGCTGCTTGCTCTTCAGCTTCCTGCCGGGCCACGGCGGCATCATAGAATGCCTGAGCCAGGGTCAGGTTCTCAAGGGCGCGGTCATAGACTATCTTCTGGCGGGTGTATACCTCAGACTGCTCACCGTAGAGCTTCAGGGCCTCATCCATCTTGACCTTCGCATCATCCCGGATTCGCTCAGCATCCATGACGGCGCTGACCAAGACCCTTGCCTGGCCTTGGATGGCATTGGTGTCTATGCGGGATTGGATGCGGCTCACAGAGGCGGTCTGCTGGTCCTTCAGCTCGATATAGATGCTGTCGTAATCAAGGTTGAGAGCGAGGATGGCATCCGCATCGGCCTGGGCAGCTGTTTTGCTGTCTTCTGCTGCAGAGACCACGTCAGTGGCAGTGGCCACCTTCTGGCTGGCCGTGGTATAGGCATCCTCAGCCAGCTTAAGCTGTCCGGCTGCCGCATCGTAGACGATCTTGGCTGCCAGGACATCCTGATAGGCGCTCGTTTGCCTTTGATATTCCTGCTGGGCGCTTTCCAAGGTTCGCTGAGCGCCTTCGGCCTCTTGCCGGGCGGTGCTGGCAGCGGCGGTGGCACCGTTCAGGGCTGTCTGGGCATCAGTGACTGAGCCTTCGGCCTGAGTCAAGGCTGCTTCCGCTCGGTTCTTGGCTTCTGTATCTTCAGCTTCCTTCTGAGTCCAGCTGTTCAATACCGCTTCGGCATCCTCAACGGCTTTCCGAGCCGCTGTCAGATCTGCGGGGGCAGCGTTCTTCAGGTCATCTTCGGCTTTATCCAGGGCCGTTTGGGCTTCTTGGACGCCGGTCAAGGCTGCAGCCGTGAGGTCCTTCTTCTGGTCGAGGGCTTCCAGCTTCTGTTGCTGGATCCCTTGCTTTTCAGCGAGGGCTGCTTCGGCAGGGGCGATGGCTGCCTCGGCAAGAGGGATGGCATCTTTTGCAGCCTGGATCTTGGCAGGAGCATCTTTAATGGCTTGTTCGAGAGCAGTGATCTGTCTGTCAACGGCGCGCTGTTGAGCGATCAGATCCGCTTGGTGTGCTTCTGCCGCAGCCAAAGCTGCTTTGGCTTGAGCGATAGCATCGGCATCACCCAGGGCCTCGGCTATCTGCAGGTCGTTCTCACAGAATCTCACTTCGTCTCCGGCTACAGCGATCTCTGAGCTGAGATCAGAGTATTCTCGATTCGCACTCGTCAATGCTGCCTGGTCTGCTGCAAGCTGATCCTCGGCATCGGTCACCGCTTGATAGGCTGCTGCTACGTCTGCTTCAGCTTTCGCCAATGCCTCTTCGGCGGCTGTTACATGAGCGCTGGCCGTATCGTAGTCCGTTTGGGCTGCGCCTTGGGCTGCTTGGGCGTTGCTGTAGTCAGCGTTAGCGGCATCAAGGGCCGCTTTGGCCTCATCCACCTTCTGTTGGGCTCCTGCTAAGGCCCCTTCTGCTGCCTCCTCTTGGCGTGCGAGCTCGGTCTTGGCAGCATCTAGGGCAGCCTCTGCAGCCTTCCTGTGGGTCGTAGTAGCAGAGAGGGCTGAGAGCGCCTTGTCCCGGTCTTCCTCAGCGGCATCCCTCACCGCTACGGCACGATCGTAGTCAGCTTGAGCGCGCTTCTGGGCTGCATCGGTAGTGGTCACCTTTGACAGAGCCTGGTCGTAGGCTGTTTTGGCTGCATCCACAGCCTGCTTGGCAGCCTGGATGCTGGATTCGCTCACTCCTGGAGCGGCTGCCTGAGCCGCCTCCCATGCAGCGAGGGCGGCTGCTGCCGTTGCATCCGCATCCTTCTTCGCCTGGTCAGCCTGGGCCAAGCCAGCTTTGGCTTCTTCCAGCTTCTTCTTGGCGGAGACCACCGCTGCATCGGCTTTGCGGACATCCTCCTGAGAGCCAAGCACGATATCTGAGATGTACCCCCGAGCCCGTGCCTCGGCAGCTTTGACCGAAGAGGCAGCATCAGCGTGACCCTTCACAGCCGCATCCTTCACGGCGGTGTGCTGACGATGCTCTGCATCAATGGGTTCGAACCAAGCGGCAACGCGATCGAATTCTGCCTGCACTGCATCTAACTGCTCTTTGCAGGGGTTGACATAGACCAGGTCAGCCACCGTGAGGGCGCCGCTCTCGGTTTCTGAGGAGGGGGGGGTCTCAGGGGTTTCAGCGAAGGCGACGATGGGCGCGGCGGCGGGGGTGAGCGCAAGAAGACCCGCCATAGCCAGGTGGCCTGTCCGCGCTCCCAAGCCGATGCCTCCCTTACCGCTACCGGGATGGGGGCTTGAAAGCGAGGGTTCCTGGGCTAGGGTCTTTTGCTCGGAATGCATCTCCGCCTCCTCTGAGTGAAGAGAATGTAATCAAATGGTTACTTAGAGTAAGAATCTACCCTAGTTGCACTATGCTTTCAACCCTCAACCGGGACAATCCTTCGCAAAACCAGAAGTGGTGAGAACCGCGCTCTTGTCGCTGCGCTTCCAACCCTCTTCTCTTGAGCGCTCGTCCAAAAGGCAAGCTAGGAGCCCTCTCTAATACAGCTAGTATTAGGCGCATTCGTCCAAGGATAACCATGTTGAGGGAATGTCTTCGGAGGATGGGGTCTCGTATCATCACAGCAATGGTACGAGGGGGGGGGCTTGATCGCAGATGTGCTATCCATGTACCCACTGCAACAAGTGCGGGCGCATGCCCGGTCCGGGACTGTGCGGCCGCTGCGGCTATGAGAATGACCCTCATGTCCGCGTTTGCGAGGCTTGCGGTATGGAATTCCCCGCTCCTCCGGGGATGGTTGCAGGAACTGATGACAGCGGCACGCAGGATGATGATGCCTAACCCGTCCTAGGCAAGAACGTCATCAACCCTTTTGGCAATGCCCTTGCGGGGAGGAATGAGGTGACATGAGAGGCCTTGTCTTCAAGAACCGCCCGAGCGCTCATCCGGTAAGCGCGGCATCTGAAGCCGGGGAGCAGGATGGCTGGCTCTGTATCAATGCCTATTCCGTTGGTGGAGTCCTCGGGGCATCGCTTTGCGTAGGGTGGCATCTTTCTCTGTTGCTGCGCCCTGACCTTCTCTATGCATCCGGAGGTTCCATGGAGCCCCTTCATGGGATCATGGGGTTCGTCATCGCTACGTTCCTAGTCTACTTCGTCATGTCCATGGGAGCCTCTCTCATGCAGTCTCACCGCTGGGTGGGTGGGACCGTGGCCTTGGTGTCAGCTCTGGTAGCGTTCTTTCCGCTTGGGGGAGGGGTATCCCTCACAGTGATCAAGATCCTCTTCGCAGGCGTTGGCTGTGCGGTGGGGATGTCTCTTTGGGTCGATCTCCTCTGTTCCCAGCCACGTTTGCGCACGCGGCTCATCTTCTCAGCCGTCATGGCGCTGGGGGTGTTCTGGTCTTTTGGACTCATGCTGGTCATGGCCCCCTTTTCTACCTTCGTCATCTTGGCCTACGGGGTGATATCACCCCTCTGCTATCTCATCTTAGGAGCTCGGTTCGCGAAGGCTCACGGATTCTCTGACCACGATGTGAAGCAGACGGATGTGAGGAATCTCATCACCTGGCGGTCGTGTCTCCTGACCATCATCGGCTCCATGGCCCAGGGCTTCTCTTTGGCTTGGCTCCTGCCGCCTGTATGCAGCGACCCCTTGTTGCCTGCGTGCGTCATGGGAGGCACGTTCCTGGTGATGGTCATCCTCTTCATGGATACGCTCCATCGCTTCGTCATCCGCGAGAAGCTCATCCGGAAGCTCTTCTTGCCGGTCATCGTGTCTGCTTTCTTGATGGTGCTCGTCCTCCCTGAGCCATGGCGCTTCCTGCCCATGGCTGTTGCCTTCGTGTTCTCGTTGCTGCCCTATGCAACCGCCTTCTTCGCTACGTGCGAGCATATGGTCTTAGAGGAGCTATCGGTCTTTCGGGCGTTCCCCTCCATGCGTGGCTACGCTACTGCAGGGCTGTTCTTCGGGTTGGCCTTCGGCGGTTTCGCTACCACCAGTGACATGTTCGGAGATGTCACCTTGCAGGTCTGGGTCCTTGTCGTGGTGGTCATATTCATCATCGTCTTCTCCATGCTCACCACGAAGAGCTTCTATCCAGGGGACGAGACCCGCTCTCTGGCAGAGCAGGACCCCTTAGAGGGTGAGGGTGTGCAAGCAGCGGCTCCAGGACCCTTGGCGGAGTATAACCTGCTACTGCGGCGGCGCTGCGATAGCCTGGGGGTGCTCTATGGCCTGACCGAGCGGCAGCAAGAGGTCTTCTTCCTCCTGGCTCGCGGGAGGAATACGGCCTTCATCCAAGAGCACCTGGTCATATCACCCCATACGGTCAAAGCCCACGTAGGTGCCATATACAAGAAGACAGGACTCCATTCCCAGCAAGAGCTGATCGATCTGGTGGAAGGGGAAGAAGGACTGTCATCCCTTTGGGAGAGCGCTTCGAACAGTGACGAGGAGGTGTGATCCATGACCCAAGCTAAGAAGGAGGGGCGCAGCCCATCGAAGCCGAGCGGATCGGTGGCGGTGGACGTCTTCTCTTTGATGCTCGATCTCACGGATATCGCCGGATTCATCGGGTTCGGGTCCTATATTGCTGCCTTCCTCTGCCTCTTCTTAGTGCCGTTCGGCCTTGATGGCTCCGGGGTGTGTGCCCTTTTGCAGGAGGGCATAGGGGCTCTGAGCTTCATGGCTGCTTTCTTCGCTTATCGGCTGTGCGCTCAGCGGATAGGGGCCTCGAAGGCGCTTCCGCTCGTCATCATCTCAGGGATAGGAGCCGCGGCCGCACTGGTAGAGGCGGTGCCTTTGATGGGAGCGTACCCCGGTATCAACCTCATGCTCTTCATCCTGATGTGCGCCGGATCAGCGGCCCAAGGGATGATCTGGTTCGTGAGCCTTTGCAAGCAGAAGGGAAGGATGCTCATCGCCTTCATAGCCCTGGGGCTCTGCCTTGGCGTGGCCCTGGGCTTCGGGGTATCGCTCTTAGAGGTGTCCGCTGCCCGCCTAGCACTGGGCATCATCACAGCAGTGGCCTTCATCTTAGCGCTGACGACCATCAAGCTGCAGAAGGACCTGTTCACATCTTCGATCACGAACAAGGACTCTGACAAGCGGTCGAGGATCCGAAGGGCTTCTACGGTCATGCTCTCCAGCTGCTTCTTCGAACTGGGCTTCGTCCTTGCCTATGCTCCCCGCTATGACGGGCTTTGGTGGTGTTTGGGGACGAGCGCCTGCGTGTGCCTCGTGCTCTTCGTGGACGCTCTTTGGCATCAGGCGATCACCGAGCGGAGCCTCTCTCCACTCACTCCACCCCTGACGGTGATGGCCTTCATGGTGCTATTCATGTTCGAGGGACCTCTGCGCGTGCTGGCGCTTTGCGCCATCACATCCCTGATCGCGGTCTTCTGCGCTTCGGGGTGGGCGGCCATGGTCGAGCATGTTCGGCTGAGCAATCTCTCGCCTTACCGCGTTTATGCGAAAGCGCGCACGGTGGATTTCGGAGGATTCGCCATCGGGGTGGTCCTGGGGGCGGTCGCCTTCCAGCTCCCTCAAGGATATGCAGCGTGCCTAGGGGTGATCATAGCGGGCGCGTTCTGTCTGCTGGCATTCTTCTCCCATAAGCCGCGCTATCCGGAAAGCGGATTCGAACGGCCTTCTTCTGAGGCTGAGGTCAAGAGCAGCCCTCGCTCCTCATGGCGCCTGCGGTGCAAGGCCGTGTCTGAGAAGTACGGGCTCTCGGAGCGTCAGCAGGAGATCCTTCTGCTGCTGACCCAGGGGAGGAATGCGAAGTACATAGAGGCGGCGCTGGTCATATCCTTGAGCACGGTGCAGACCCATATCCGCAATATCTATCGGAAGGTAGGGGTCCATTCCCGACAAGAGCTCATAGACGTCATAGAGTCCACCAAGCTCTACGGAGATGAGTAGTCCCAGGGACCAGGTCCTCATCCTTTGCCCCGGGATCCTTCATACCCACTATACCCCTTCCGTCATACCAGGGGACGGGGTAACAGATGACCTTCCGGAAAGAATGCCCGTTCAGGGCCATCATCAATAATTGAGTATGCTCCTAAACCCTGATCTTTTGGTGATGACAGCCCCTCTTGGCCCGACGTAGCCTCTTCTCTGGCGCGAAGTGCGCTGAAAACAAGGAGGAGAGCTTATGGTTGATTATCAGGAGTTCTTGGACAGCATCGACCGCAAGGCCTACCACGAAGGGGAGTGGCAATGGGAGGAAGACGGGTATACCGTTACCCGCACCTATAACTACTCCGCCCCCGGGTGCCATGATTCCTGCGGTGTGCTGCTCTACACCAAGGACGGGAAGCTGGCGAAGATCGAGGGAGACCCCCTTGACCCCTACGCCAACGGCAAGCTCTGCATGCGCTGTCTGGATATGATCGAGATGGTGGAGAGCGACCAGCGCCTCAAGTACCCCATGAAGCGTGCCGGTGAGCGCGGCGAGAACAAATGGGAGCGCATCTCTTGGGAAGAGGCGCTCGACATGATCGAGACCTACATCAAAGAGGAGATAGATGATAAGGGGCTCGGTCGCGAATCCATCCTCGTGGGCCATGGCACGGGCCGCAACATCAACTGGCAGGTGCCCTTCATAGCCGGCGCTTGCTTCCGCACCGCGAACGTGGGCGGCATCTACTTCTCCGGTTGGTGGTGCTACATGCCTCGCGTCTGCGGTGCTGCCGGTCCTTTGGGTGACTATCCCATCGTTGATGCCTCTGAGACCCTGCCCGACAGGTATGCGAATCCGGAATGGAAGAATCCGGATGTGCTGGTGGTCTGGGGCAATGAGCCGCTCAAGTCCAACGGTGATGGCTACTTGGGCCATTGGCTGAATGTCTGCGTCCAGATGGGCACGAAGATCGTCTCCATCGATCCGGTGCTCACCTGGTGGGGTGCCCGCGCCGAGTACTGGCTTCGTCCGCATCCCGGCACCGACTGCTGCCTGGCCCTGGCGTGGCTCAACGTCATCATGGAAGAGGACCTGATCGACCATGAGTTCGTGGAGCTGTGGTGCGCCTACTATGATGAGTTGAAGGAGCACTGCAAGCAGTACACCCCTGAGTGGGCTTCCAAGATCACCGGCGTACCGGTGGATGACATCGTGGGCTCCGCCCGTTTGTATGCCAATGCTGATAGGGGTGCCATCCAGTGGGGCCTCGTCTTCGACGCGGGTACCTCATCCGCCATGCACTGGACCGAGGCGGTCTGCGACCTGATGGCCATCTGCGGGAACATCGAGAAGCCGGGCACCCATGTGCTGGTGCACAACTCCTTCGACATCAATGCCGGATACTCCTCCGTTGACCTCTATGCGGACGAGGGCGCTTTGGCCCGCAAGTTCCGCAAGTGGATGGTGGGGGATGAGGGCATGGACTTCGTGGGTATGTCCAACTGCGATGCCATGGCTTCTGTACTGGAGGCGGAGAAGATCCCCGTCAATGGCGAGGATTATCCCATCAAGATGCTCTATGCCCAGTCCTGCAATGCCTTCGCAGGTCATGAGGGTGCTGCGGCGCGCGCTTACAAGTACATGTCGAAGATCCCCTTCATCGTGTACGCCGACCCCATGATCACCCCTACGATGATCGCCATCGCTGACCTGATCCTGCCGGTCTCCATGTCCGTGGAACGCGATTCTGCTCGTACCTGGTGGACGCCTCTGCGCGCCATGAAGAAGGTCACCTCCTTCTATGAGGCGAAGTCTGATGAGGAGATAGCCCTTTGGCTGGGCAAGCGCCTGAATCCTGAGCTGTTCGTCCGCTGGGATTCCCCGGAAGACTTCATCAACGACTACCTGCTGACCGACCTTGCCGTGGTAGGGGAGGATGGCCAGGTGAAGAAGGCGAACTTCTCTGCCGCCACCGATGAGGACTGGGGTCATACCTCGGTGTCCGAAGAAGGCGGCCCCACCATATCGACGAAGTGCCCCTATACCTTCGATCAGCTGGTGAAGAACGCCTGCGGCCATGCTTACGATGAGTGGAACGCCACCTATGACAAGCACGAGAAGGGTCTTCTGCGGCCTGATGGTCAGAAGGGCTTCAATACGGCTTCCGGCCGCATCGAGCTCATCCCCTCCATCTTCACTGCTTGGGGGATCCCGCCGATGCCCATCTACACACCAGCGCCGGAGACCTGGGAGACCACCCCTGAGATCATGGAGGAGCTGCCGTTCTACATGATCAACGGCGCTCGTTCCTACGAGTTCTTCCACACCGAGCACCGCATGGCTGAGACCATGCGCGAGTTCCATCCTGAACCGCTCGTGAAGGTCTCTCCGAAGACGGCAGCAGACTACGACCTGCAGGATGGCGACTGGATCTGGATGGAGAACCATGAGGGTCGTTGCCGTCAAATGGTCAAGGTCTTCGAGGGCATTCCGGATGACTGCATCTCCGCAGAGCACGGTTGGTGGAAGCCTGAGACGGAGGGCGCTTCTCCTAACCTCTACGACTGCTTCGAGTACAACGTGAACAACTTGACCCGCAACTTCCAAGCAGGTCCTGGTGGTATCGGCAGCCCCATCAAGTGCACCCGTTGCCGCATATATAAATGGAAAGAGGGCGACACGCCCGCAGGCGTCCAGATCGTCGAACGGGGCGGTTGGCGTGATGACTTCGAGCCGATGAAGCCGTAAAGGAGCGTACATCCATGAAGGGAATACTCATCAACTACGACTACTGCACGGGCTGCCACAGCTGTGAGGTAGCGTGCAAGAAGCACTTGGACCTACCCAAGGGCGAGTTCGGCATCAAGCTCACCGAGACGGGCCCCTATGAGTACGAGGGTGTTCCGGCCCCGAACCACTGGGAGTGGACGTGGCTTCCGGTGATCACCAAGGCATGCGATATGTGCGAAGACCGCACGTCCAAGGGCAAGATGCCCATGTGCGTCCAGCACTGCCAGGCCTGGTGCATGTACTACGGGGATACCGAAGAGCTCATCAAGAAGATGGACGGCAAGACGCGCTTCGCGCTCTACACCACCACCGAAGCATAGCCAACGGAAAGGAAGGGATCACCAATGTCAACCGATATCCAAGCTCAATCGAAGAAGCGTGCGATGCTCGTGCTCATAGGCTGCTGCGTCATGCAGGCTGTAGGCCTTGGCACCGTACTGAACTCATCTTCTGCTTATTTCGCCTTCATGCCGGTGCTTGCCGGTGTGGATATGGTGTCCTATGTCATGTGGATCTCCATGTATGGCATCGCAGCTCTTGTGGGTACGTTCTTGGGCGGCATCCTCTTGCCGAAGAACTCGAAGCTGTTCTTGTCCATCGATGTCATCGTGGTGGCGCTGTGCCTTATCGGGTTCACCTTCGCCACTCCTGACTGGACCTGGCAGTTCTCAGCCCTGGGTGTGCTCATGGGCCTCTTCGGCGGCCAGTTCTTCATCTATGCTTGCCCGCTATTCATCAACTCCTGGTTCTCGGGCAAGATCGCAGGTCGCTATCTGGGCATCGCGAACCTGTTCTCGGGGATCGGCGGGGCTATCTTCCCGCTGGTCTTCACCCAGCTCTTCCAGTCCATCGGCTGGCAGGGCGTCTACTATGTGAACGCAGTGCTGGTGCTGCTCATCCTCATCTTCTCGCTCACGGTGTTCTCCACCGATCCGGCCAAGAGCGGCCTTGAGCCCTATGGTCCGGCAATGGATGCAGAGCAGGTGACCGAAGGTGCCAAGCCGGGCGTGCCGCTGAAGTACGCTGTGGGCTCCATCACCTTCCTCATCCTCATCATCGCTTGCGTGGGCATCTCCTTCCCTGGCGGCTTCAACTCCTACGTGCAGGCCAATTGCATGGAGGTCCTGGGGCCTGAGGCCGCTACGTTCTCTGCAACGCTGATGACCCTCCTGCAGGCGGGCTATATCCTGGCTTCCCTGTGTGGCGGCTACCTGTGCGACAAGATCGGTGCCAAGAACGTCACCATCATCCTGTTCATCATCACCATCATCACGTTCCTCTGCTGGGCCTTCGTGGCCACCAATGAGGTCACCATGGCCATCACGGCGTTCTTCTTCGGCATGAACAACGCACTGGTCACCATCTCCGTTCCCATGATCGTGCGCCATCACTTCGGCGAGCGCCCCTTCGACAAGGTGCTCTCCTACGCCATGATGGGCGTGGGTCTGGGTGGAGCGTTCGGGGCTCCTGTGATCGCCCTGTTCTACACCTCTACGGGTTCTTACTCTGGCGCCTTCACCATCGGTGCGGTCATCGCTGCCATCACCATGGTGCTCATCCTCATCACCTACGTTACTGCCAAGAAGACCCAGAAAGCTCACTGGGAGAGCGCCTAAGCCCTCCTTCGGTGCTGGTCCGCCAGTGCCGAGGGAGGAGACGGACGCGGCTTTTCCCTATCTGCATCTCCTGTTCCAGGAAAGGAGGGCCCGGCCATGGAGAAACGGCTTAGCTCAGATGAGCTCATCTACAAGATGCTCCTGCATTCTCCTGGGCGCATGTGGTTCATGCCCAACTGATCCCCATCAATCCGCGGAGCCTGACAGGCGCCCACGCGGGAGCGCTGGCTCCATTCTCATTCGGAGGTGTTTCTCTTGTCTCAGACCAAAGGGAGTATCCACTACGCCTGGATCGTGATGATCGGTTGCTGCTTCTTGCAGGCAGGAGCCTTAGGGGCCATCATGAATTCAGGCGGTATCTTCTTCGTCCCCATCTGCGAGGACCTTGGATTCGACCGAGGAGCGCTCGCACTGTATCTGACGTTCTACTTCATCGCCACCACCTTCACCTACCCGTTCGTAGCGAAGTTCCTGCCCAAATGGAACTTCCGTGCATTCCTCACGGGATGCTTTCTCATCATCGCGGCCACCGAGGCTTGCATGGGGCTCATGACCGAGCTCTGGCAGTGGTATGTGGGCGGTATCGTGTTGGGCATCTCTGGTGCTCTGGTCTTCGTCGTGGCCTCTACGGTGCTCATCGAGAACTGGTTCACGAAGAAGCGCGGTACGGCTTTGGGCATCGCCATGTGCGGTTCCGGCATCGGTGGTGTGATCTTCCCCATCTTGGGTACGTGGCTCATCGGAGAGATCGGCTGGAGGCTGGCTTATCCCTCCATCGCCCTCATCATCTGCGTCCTCGTGCTTCCCTGGACCCTGTTCGTGTTCCGGCTGCATCCTGAGGAGATGGGACTCAAGTCCTATGGTGCCGATGAGGGTGAGACGGTGGAAGAGGAAGCAAAGGATATCCACGGCATGCCCGCGAAGAAGGCCATCGTCACCTTGGCGTTCGTCTGCATCTTCGTCTACGCTGGCATCGAGGCGCTCTTCAGCGGTTACAACAATCATCTGCCCGGGTTCGCAGAGTCGCTGGGTTACACCGCCGCATTCGGAGCGGAGATATTGGCTTTGGCGCAGCTGGGTTACACCGTGGCAACGCTCGTGATGGGCTGGGTGACGGATAAGATAGGGGTGGCGGCCTCTACCTACATCACCTTGGGGATCACTGCTGCATCCCTGCTTGGCTTCTCGTTCTTGCAGGATCAGATCCCGCTCATGGTAGCGGCTTTCGTCTTCGGCATGAATTCGGTGATCATCACCATATCCGTGCCCACGCTGCTCTCTGAGATCTTCGGCAAGAAGTACTTCGCACAGATACTCTCCTATTCCCGCATGTCCGGCATCATCGGCTGCTTCGGAGCGGCTGCTGTGGGTGCGTGCTATGACATCACTGGGAGCTATGTCGGCTCGTTCTTCGGCGGCATCGTGATCCTCATCATCTGCGCCGTGCTGGTGGCTATCGCCCTTACGCAAAAGAAGAAGATCCGGGCTCAGTGGGAGTAGGACACCTGATCCCTATCAAGCCTGACCAACCCAAGATAAGGAGGGGTAATGGCAGATTACAAGGAATTCTTAGACAGCCTAGACCGCAAGGCCTACCACGAAGGGGAATGGCAGTGGGAGGAGGATGGCTATACCGTCACCCGCACCTACCACTATTCGCCTCCGGGGTGCCACACCTCCTGCGGCGTGCTGCTCTATGTGAAAGACGGGAAGCTGGAGCGCATTGAGGGCGACCCGCTCGATCCATGTACCAACGGCAAGCTCTGCATCAAGTGCTTGACCATGGATGAATCCGTGAACCATCCCGACCGGTTGAAGTATCCCATGAAGCGCGCCGGTGAGCGCGGAGAGAACAAGTGGGAGCGCATCACCTGGGATGAGGCCTATGACACCATCGAGGCCAAGGTCAAGGAGATCTGGGAGACAGACGGCGGCAATGCCATCATCTGCGTTCATGGTACGGGCCGCAACATCAATTGGCAGGTACCCTTCTTCGGCCAAGCGGCCCTGAAGACCCCGAATATCTCTACCTTCGGCTTCACCGGGTTCTCCTGCTATATGCCGCGCATCTGTGGTTCCATCGCCCCCTTCGGCGATTTCCCCATCGTGGACGCTTCTGAGACCCACCCAGACCGCTACAACAACCCTGAGTGGGTGGCACCTGAGGTGATCGTGGTCTGGGGCAATGAGCCGCTGGCTTCCAATGCTGATGGCTATATCGGTCACTGGCTGGTCCAGTGCGTGCAGATGGGCTCCAAGATCATCTCTATAGACCCGCGGCTCACCTGGTGGGGCGCTCGGGCTGAGTACTGGCTGCAGGTCCGCCCGGGAACGGACGCGGCTCTGGCCTGCGCTTGGATCAACGTCATCATCTCCGAGAAGCTCTATGACGAGGAATTCGTCTCGCTTTGGTGTGCTGGCTTCGAAGAGCTAGCAGAGTCCGTCAAGGACATGACACCGGAGTGGGCGGCTGAGATCTGCGATCTGGATGCTGATGACATCCGCGCATCCGCCCGCCTCTACGCATCCGCCAAGCCGGGTGCCATCCAGTGGGGCTTAGCCTTCGATCAGCAGCTCTCCGCCATGGCGCTCACCTTGGCAGGCTGCGATCTCATGGCACTCTGCGGCAATGTGGATGTGCCCGGTGGCAACATCTTGGTGCACAACGCCTTCGAATGCAATGCGGGCTATGCTTCCGGTGAGGATCTGACTCCTCCCGAGTGGCGGGCGAAGAAGCTGAACAACCGCTTCGCGTTGGGCATCGAGGGTGGCGATTTCGTTGCCCATGCCTCCTCTGACGGTTTGCTCCAGGCCATTGAGACGGATTTCCCCTATCCCATCAAGATGATGTGGATCCAGTCCTCCAATACGCTGTCGTGCCCCTCTCAGGATGTGGCGCGCACCATGGAGGCTATGAAGCGGATCCCCTTCATCGTGAACGCTGATCCCTATATCACCCCCACCTCTGTGGCTTTGGCTGATATCCTGCTGCCGGTGGCCATGAGCGCAGAGCGCAACTCTGCCCGCACCTGGTGGACTCCCGCCCGAGCCATGGTGAAGGTCTGTGATTTCTATGAGGCGAAATCTGACGAGCAGATCATCCTGGAGATGGGCAAGCGGCTGAACCCTGAGATCTTCGACCAGTGGGATAC
>CAJURZ010000006.1:56308-91385 GCA_910588905.1 uncultured Eggerthellaceae bacterium | reverse complement strand
CCTGAGAGGAAGCCGAGAACGAAGTTCGGGCTGCCGAAGCCAGCATAGCTCAGGTACGGGGTCTGCCAGCAGATGTTGCGGCCGGTGCCCTGCATGGAGACGATGGACTCAGGGCCATACTGCTCCTGGACCTCGCGGACGTGCTTCACGATGTCATCGTAAGCCTCGTCCCACGTGATGCGCTCCCACTTGTTCTCGCCGCGCTCGCCCACGCGCTTCAGGGGGTACTTCAGGCGATCGGGATGATAGAACGTCTCGACGACGTCCAGGCAGCGCATGCACAGACGGCCCTGGTTGTAGGGAGACAGCGGGTCGCCCTCGATCTTCTCGACCTTGTTGTCCTTGGTGTAGTACAGGACAGAGCAGCCATTGTGGCAGCCAGGCGCGGTCCACATGTTGGTACGCGTGACCGTGTATTCGCCCTCCTGCCATTGCCAATCTGTCTTATAGACGTCTTTATTGACGCCTTCCAGCTCATTGGTCATCTTGCCATTAGTAACCATAGCTTCTTTACTCCTGACTCTTCAGTCTTCTGGGGATTCCTAGACTTCTCCGTCTTTCAGTGTGGGACGGAACGGTTTCGTCCAGTCACGACCAGAGGCATCCTGGGCTTTCTGTTGCCAGGCCTGCTTGTTCTTTTCCGGATCAGCCATCTTCGCGTCTTTCCTGTTCTGCTGGAAATCCTTGTCCAGATCCTTCCTCGTCTCCTCTGCCATTGCTTCCTCCTCTCCTAGGGCCCGACGCCTTCTGCCGAGCTCGAAATGCACTTGCGGATAAGGCTGGTATCCGCACTTGCCTAAAGGAGTTGCAAGAAGCGTGCCAGTTTGGCAAAAGAGAGTGAACGGGGATGTTCTTGAAAGGTGACTGGCAGCGAATCGCAAAGCGTCTCAACCTGAGACGGTCACTCGTCTCAAAATGAAATAGCTTGTCGCAGGAGGACCGTCTCAGCGGAGCTTGTGTTCTTTGATCTTCCGATAGAGGGTGGCTTTGCTGATCTGGAGCATCTCCGCTGCCTGGGTGACATTGCCTTGGGCATAGGTCAGGGCCAAGCGGATAGCCGCCCCTTCCACGGAATCCATACGCAGCATCTCATTGGGGAGCGTGATGGGCTTATCCTCTTCGCCCTGCCCTTCGCTTCGCTCTTCCGCAGGCCGGAGAGCAGAAGCCTGGCCGTCTTGTTCCCCCGAAGCGAAGCTCGCAAGATCCATGAAGGGGGCCGCGGTGCCATCCCTCAGGTACTGAGGTAGATCCGAGATGTCTATCTCGTCGCTCACAGCTGCATAGAAGGCTGAATAGATGGCATTCTTGATCTGACGCACATTGCCCGGCCAAGGGTATTCCTCCAGCAGCTTCTCCACAGCAGGGGTGAAGCGCGTAGGGCCCTCGTGGGTCTTCCGGCGGCATTCGTTCAAGTAGTAGTACGCGAAGAACAGGATGTCACCGGTGCGGATGCGAAGCGGCGGGAGCGCCACGGTGAGGATGGAGAGGCGATAGAGCAAGTCCTCGCGGAACTGGCCGTTCTCCACCATCTGCGCCAGGCTGCGGTTGGTGGCGGCCACCACCCGGAAGTCTACGCGTCGGTAGGATTTCCCGCCCAGGCGCATGACGCTCTTGTTCTCGAGTACGCGCAAGATGGTGGCTTGCAGCTCCAGCGGCATGTCGCCGATCTCATCCAGGAAGAGCGTGCCGCCGTCTGCTAGCTCTATCTTGCCTGGCTTACCTGCCTTATCAGCCCCGGTGAACGCGCCACTCTCGTACCCGAAGAGTTCGCTTTCGATGAGGCGTGGCGGGATGGCAGCGCAGTTCACGGACATGAAGGGTCCGTTGGGACGCGAGGCGTTGTGGATGGCCTGGGCGAAGTACTCCTTGCCCGTGCCGCTCTCACCGATGATGAGGATGTTCTCTGAGGTAAGGGCGTAGCGATGAGCTAAAGCGGTGGATTCACGTATGGCCGAGCTCGTGCCCAAGATGTCTTCGAAGTGAATGCGCGCCACCTCACCTGAATGACCCTTGCTGCGCCGCGGCACCTCTTTCACTTCGCTGACGCGGATGACCAGCCCTTCGAACCCACCCGTAGCAGCACCGCGCACCGCATTCCCTCGGATGCCGAAGACGCGCTCACCCAGCTTAGTGGTCAGCTCCACGCCCGGGCTGTCCAAAAGCGGCTGGTAGCCTTCCGGCCATTCGATACCCAAGATATTCTCTACCGGCTTGCCCACGACACCGTCTCGGACGGAGCGCAGCAGATGGATGACCTCCGGACTTGCATGTTGGATGATGCCAACGGCATCTACGATCAACAGCGAATCCCCGCTGGACCCCACGGCTGTCTCAAGCACATGCCGCGTGCGGTCCCCTGCAGCCGTAGCCGCCTCCAGCCGTTGATCTACATCGGCGATGACGGCCAAGCTCTTCTGGAAGACCATCTGATGCTCCAGCGCTGAACAGATAGAGGTGATGAAGCCCAGAGCGTGGGAGAGCAGCCGCTGGTACTCCGAAGACCAGGGGTCCTCCGGCAAGGGCTGCGTCAGGAGCATTGACCCTACCACCGAGCCGTCCTTGTCGAACACCGGAGATGCCAGCGCAGCCAGCCCATGGAGAGCCGAGCAATAATGCTCAGGTCCCAGAAGCTGTACCGGTGTAGCATTGCGCATGCTGAGCGTATGAGCATTCGTGCCCATGGATTCTTCATTCATGGCACTGTTGCGCGCGATGATGGAGTGAAGGTCCATGTTACCGGTGCGCAGGACAGTGACGCCGTCTCGGCTCACCAGCTCGAAGATGTAATCATTGGCAAGGTTGAAATCGTCGATGAGCCCGATGAGCGGACGCGCAGCCTCGACGATCTCCGTGTAGGCCAAGGCGATGCTCTTGAGCTTTTCGTCAGGAAGGGGTGTTGCAAGATCGACAACGTCAGGATCGATCCCCAGGCTCTTGCAGCGGCGCCAAGAATCGATCACTTCCGGCTGAAGCCAGCCTGATACCTCAGGAGTCACATCCTCTTCTATGAAGCGCCGTCGAGCGTCGACGATAGCATCCCAGTGCTCCTTATTATGTTGATCGGTATCCATTCGATGCGGAACCATGAAAGGATTGAGCTCGAAACCGTAGGCGTTCATCGTGTCTGCTCCCTCCTTGGTCCCCCCGTTCGAAGCAGGCGTTGCCAGCGAATCTTTAAGCCGTTGATTCTAGCGATTCCCCGACCGAATCCAACGACTTTCTTTAGGCTTCGAAGCCTCTGTCGCCTTCGAAGCCGGCCGCGCCTGCAGGTGGGAAAGCACTGTCACCTGCAGGCTGGCTTGCTGTGCGGACAAGCTACCCGGCTCCTTAGGGGGCGGGATCAAGATCTCAGTGAACCAGCAGGCACCTGCAGATGCACGATCAGATCCCTTAGTATGGCAGGCAAAGAATCTAGGGGCTTTGCCGTTCACCCCTTCGATATGCAAGAACCATGCCAGAATGATGGGCGATGATAAAAGGATATGAGCCCTTGAACAGAGGGCCTGTCCCTGCGCTCCATCAGCCTTTGTGCGGTGTCGAAGGCGGCAGACCTCGTCTCATTATGCCTCTTGCCTTGTCACATTTTGAGACGGCCGATTCAAAAATGAGACAGCCCCGTAAGGCAGCTCCCTTTGATAGGTCCCTTCGCGTAAGCTTGCTCCTCGCCGATGAGCTCTCCGTTGGCGTAAAGGGGGAATAGGGGCTGATGAATCTTGGCATAGACGTTAGCTCGTCTCAACATCTTCATATCACCCCCGCTCTCAAGCTGGGCATTCAGATCATGGCCATGTCTTCCTTAGAGCTGCAAGGGTTCTTGGCGGGTGCCATCTCCGAGAATCCGTTCCTCTCCTTCGCCGAAGAAGAAGAGACCGAAAAGCCCAGAGAGGCTGCCTTCGATGAAGCTTCCCTTCGCCAGCGACCCTCCGAAACGGTTCCCGACCCCTCTGCATCCTTCGACTTTCGAGAAGCGCCTCAGAGCCCTGATGAGCTCCTTGATACCATGCCCCAACAGGCACGGTCCCTCGAGCAGAGCCTCTATGAGCAGCTTTGCTTGGAACTGCACCGAGATATCGACCTCAAAATAGCCCATCATCTGATCTCTGGGCTGGATGAGCGGGGGTACCTCTTCATCGATACGGCCACCTTGGCTACCGGGCTCTCCGTGACCCAAGACCATGTGGAATGGGTGCTCAAGAAGCTGCAGACCGAATGCGTTCCCGCTGGCATCGGAGCCCGCAACCTGCCTGAGCGCCTCATCGCCCAACTGGAAGCTGTCGGAGATGCCGATCCTCTTGCGCGTCACATCATAGGCACACGCCTAGAAGAGTTGGCTGATGGGCGCTTCGCTCGCATTGCTGGAGAGCTGCATGTTCCCGTGGCTGAGGTCAAGGAGATCTTCGAACGCCTGCGAAAACTGGATCCCAACCCGGCCAATATGGCCGATGGTCTACGTCGGTCCATCCTGCCGGAAGTCGAAGTGTTCCAGCGACACGGCCGCTGGAAGGTACGCGTGAAGGAAGGTGCATTCCCCCAGGTGATCATCGACCAAGCCCTGGTGGACGCCATAGACCCTCGCGCCATGGATAAGACATCTGCCCAGCGCATGATGGCGCTCCTCCATGGCGCCGAGGGGGTCATCCGTGCCGTGGATCTGAGACGCGCTTCGCTCATTGCCGTAAGCGCAACAGTGGTAGATGCTCAAGCCGCTTTCTTCAGCGAAGGGCCCGCTGGCATGCGCCCGCTCACCATGCTCGAAGTGGCTACGAAGGCTGAGGTGAGCGAGGCCACTGTGAGCCGCATCGCCCAGCACGCTTTTCTGGAAACACCCCGGGGCACGCTGCCGCTACGCGGGTTCTTCACCTCCGGGGTAGGAGCAGCCAGCAACGCAAGCGGAGAGGACGCTTCTGCCGTAGCGGTGAAGCAAGCCATACAACAGATCGTAGATGCGGAAGACAAGGCACACCCAGTGAGTGATGCCCAGATCGTAGATGCCCTAGAGGAGCGCGGCATGAGCGTTTCCCGACGCACCGTCAATAAGTACCGCACCGCTTTGGGGATCCTGTCCCGTTCCAAACGCCGGGAATATTAACGGTGCGGCGTAGGGGGCGAACACGTTCGCCCCCTACGTGACAACCTGGCCTGCATCTACTACGGAACTCGCATCATGCGAGTATGCGTTGCGCGAAGACGGCCCTCCCCCGTGAGGGGTTGAGGCCGATTCTGAGGACCAGAAACCCATGATATACATCATCATGGGTTTCGCCTGTCCGATTCACGGCTTACCATCGTAGTAAGCCGTGAACCATGGATGTCAAGGCCTATGAGCGAAGCGTGCCTTGACACCCATGAAGCCTAAGGCCGAACGCCCCTTACGGGGAGGGAAGGTTATCCCGACTGCAGCGTCAGAGCGCCTTAGCTTACTCCCAGGAAGAGCGGCCGATGAGAGCCTTGAGGCCGATGTCCCGGCGAAGCTGCTTGCCTTCGAACTGGATGACATCACACGCCTCATAAGCCCGGTTACGCGCCTCTTCGAAGCTATCAGCCACAGCCACCACGTTGAGCACGCGGCCGCCTGCGGTGACCAGTTCGCCATCCTCATTGCGAGCAGTGCCTGCATGGAAGACCGTGATGCCCTCCATGGCTTCGGCATCATCCACGCCAAGGATGACATTGCCCTTCTCGTAGGATCCCGGGTAACCTTCGCTGGCCAGCACCACGCAGACAGCCCACTGATCGGACCACTGCATATGGATGTCGTCAGCGCGGCCATCGGCCACGGCCTCCATGACATCTACCAGGTCAGATTCGAGGCGAGGGAGGACCACCTGGGTCTCCGGGTCACCGAAGCGCACATTGAACTCTACGATCTTCGGGCCAGCTGCGGTGAGCATGAAGCCGCCGTAGAGGGTGCCCCGGTATTCGGGCACCGCGGCCGCTGCCTCTTCCATGATGGCGACCATCTGACGCATCTCGTCGTCGGTCACGATGGGCACCGGGGAGTAGACGCCCATGCCGCCGGTGTTCGGGCCCATGTCCCCGTCGAAAGCGCGCTTATGATCTTGAGAGGGCGCCATGGGGAAGCTCTTGCCGCCGGTGACGAAGGAGAGCATGGAGCACTCAGGGCCGCGCATGCACTCTTCGATGACCACCTTCGCGCCAGCTTCGCCGAAAGCGCCGTCGAAGCATGCCCGGACTGCCTCTTCAGCAGCTGCCAAGGTCTCAGCCACTACCACGCCTTTGCCCGCAGCCAAACCATCTGCCTTGATGACGATGGGTGCGCCCTGCTCATTCACGTAGGCCAGTGCGCTGTCGGCATCGGTGAATGTGGCGTAGGCTGCCGTGGGAATCTGGTTTTCATCCATGAAGCGCTTGGCATAGTCCTTCGAACCCTCCAGCTGGGCTTCCGCCGCATTGGGGCCATAGACCTTGAGACCAGCTGCACGCAAGGTGTCTGCCACGCCCGCCACCAGCGGAGCCTCGGCACCGATGACCACCAGCTCGATGCCGTTGTCTTGAGCGAAGCCCAGGACCTCCTCCGGATCCAGCGGATCCAGCTTCGCGTTCTGAGATGAGCCTCCCGCAGCCAGGGAGATGCCATCCGTGCCGCCATTACCAGGAGCTACGATGAGCGCATCCGTACGAGGTGACTGCGCCAGAGCCCAAGCGATGGCGTGTTCACGACCACCACTACCAAGAACGAGGATCTTCATGGGAGGTCCTTCCGTGAGAGATGATGTCGGCCCATTATAAACAGCGGCTACGGGACTAGAACCCGCGCAAGATGGTTTGATCGCGATCGGCCCCCACTGAGATGATGCTCATGGGCACCCCGGATAGCTTCTCCAGGTACTCGATGTAGGCACGTGTGTTCTCAGGCAGCTCCTCGTAGGAGCGGCAGCCCGAGATGTCTTGGCCCTTCCAACCGGGCAGCTCTTCGTAGACCGGCTTCGAATGAAAGAGAACGGATTGCTGCTGAGGGAAGTAATCGTAGCGCTTGCCTTCGCACTCATAGGCAACGCACACCTTGATGGTGTCGAATTCAGAGAGCACGTCCAGCTTGGTGAGAGCTATATCAGTGAGACCATTGACCTCGGCGGCATAGCGGGCGATGACCGCGTCGAACCAACCGCAGCGGCGGCGCCGACCAGTGGTCACGCCGAATTCGTGTCCCGCTTCGCAAAGGAGCGCACCGTCTTCGGCGTCTTGACCGGTACCGCCATCTTCGGCGAAGGTGAGCTCAGTGGGGAAAGGGCCTTCGCCCACCCGGGTGACGTAGGCCTTGCAGATGCCCAGCACCTTATCAATGGCCGAGGGGCCCACGCCTGAACCGGTGCAAGCACCACCAGCGCAGCAGCTGGAGGAGGTCACGTAGGGATAGGTGCCGTGATCGATGTCGAGCATAGTGCCCTGAGCACCCTCGAAGAGGATGTTCTTACCCGCCCGCAGGGCATCGTTCAACAGCTGGGTGGTCTCATCCATGTATTGCTTGAGGATGCGCGCATAGGGAAGGTACTCGTCGCAGATCTCTTCCACCGTGTAGGTTTGCAGCCCGTAGATCTTGCTCAGGATAGGGTTCTTCTGGGACAGCGCTGTTTCCACTTTGAGGCGGAATATCTTCTCATCCATCAGATCCTGGATGCGGATGCCGCGCCGGGCCACCTTGTCTTGATAGCAAGGCCCGATCCCGCGCTTCGTGGTGCCTATCTGGTTATCCCCCAGACGCTTCTCTTCCGCACCATCCAGCACTTTGTGATAGGGCATGATGACGTTGGCATCGCAGGATATCTTGAGGCGTTCGCATGAGATGCCTTCGGCCTCAAGGAGCGCCATCTCCTTCACCAGCACGCCCGGATCCACCACCACGCCATTACCGATGACGGGAACCGCTCCCTCATACATGACTCCTGAAGGCATCAGGTGCAGTGCCAGCTTCGTATCTCCATGGATGACCGTATGACCGGCGTTGTTGCCGCCCTGATAGCGCACGACGAAGTCGTAATCCGAAGCGATCAGGTCTGTGATCTTGCCCTTGCCTTCGTCGCCCCATTGGGTGCCGACGAGAACCGTTGATGGCATGTCTCCGCCTTTCCGGGTAGCCTTACCTGCGGACCATTATATATGCGCAGGCATGAAGCGGCGGCCACACAACGTTCGGAGGAGACCTACTTCTTGAACGGAGGGCGGAACAGCAGGACCACCGCCGCCACGGCCAGCAACAGGCCGAAGCCTACGAGCACGACGCCCAAAGCCGTATAGGCCAAGCTGCCGGTCACGCGGCTTTCCATGAAGACGGGCACGCCGATCAAGAGCAGCAGCGCGCAGAGGAAGACCGACACGCCGATCTTCACGTAATAATGAACGCGGATGCGGGAATCCAGCCCTATCTGCTTGGCCAAGGCCAGCATCAGGGATTCTTCGCGCTCTGTCAGTTGGCGGTCACGGACCAGCTCAGCGGCTGTAGCCTTCAACGCCTGCTGAGACTCTTCCTGGGCCGCTGCTTCGCGCTCATCTTTCATCAGACATAATCCCCTGCGTAGGAATTGTCCACCCAGTCTCCGAACTTGGTGAATTCGGGGCTGAAGGACAGCATGATATCCCGAGTGGGACCGTTACGATGCTTCGCCACCTGGAGTTCTGCTTGGTTCAAGTCAGGGCGGTCACTGCTCTCGGCCTCTTCCTCGTTCATGGAGCGGTCGATGAACATGACGATATCAGCGTCCTGCTCGATAGAGCCGGATTCACGCAGGTCGGCCAACATGGGGCGCTTCTTCTTCCCACGAAGCTCCACCGCACGGTTCAGCTGGGACAAAGCGATGACGGGCATCCCCATCTCCTTTGCCAGTACCTTGAGGCCACGGGATATCTCGCCCACCTCAACGGCACGGTTGCCGTCCCGGCGTACCGTAGGCGGCTGCATGAGCTGCAGGTAGTCCACCACGATGAGGCCCTTCTTGCTCGTTCCCACCACATGCCGTAGCTCTCGACGGGCCTTCGCACGAGCCTCCATGATAGAGAGGCCCGGGGTGTCATCGATGTACATCTCTATCTGAGAGAGCCGGTTCGACGCGTCGACGATGGCTCCCCAGTCCCCCTTCTTCACGTTGCCGGAGCGCACGTTGTTAAGGGATACGAGGGCTTCTGCGCAGAGGATACGTTGGGTGAGCTGGCTGGCGCTCATCTCCAAGGAGAAGAAGGCCACGGCCGTGCCGCTCTTAGCCGCATTCACTGCCAGATTCAGCGCGAAGGCCGTCTTGCCCACACCTGGGCGGGCTGCGAGGATCACCAGATCCCCAGGACGGAAGCCATGGAACAGGTCATCCGCATCCTTGAATCCGGTAGGCACGCCGATCATCTTATCTTGCTGCTGAGAGATCTTCTCCAGTTCGGAAAAAGCCTCTGTGACCAGCGTGTTCATGGATTGGAACGAACTGGAGACGCGCTTCTCCGTCACATTGAAGAGCGTCTGCTCGGCCTCATCTACTACTTCGTTGAGATCCTCCGGCGCATCATAGGCCAGGGCGTTGATCTCAGCAGCCGCTCGGATGAGCTCCCGCTGGATAGCCGTGCGCTTGACGATGTCAGTATGCTTGCGCCAGTTCGTGAGGGCGAAGGTGTTGGCATTCAGGTCCGTCAGATAGATGCGCCCGCCGATGGTCTCCAGCGCCCCCTTCACAGAGAGCTTGTCCGCCAAGGAGATGACATCCGGATTCAATCCTTCACGGACCATCTCGCTGATGGCATCGAAGATGGTGCGATGGGCAGGGCGGAAGAAGTTCTCGGGCTTAAGGGAGATGATGACCTCGTCGCAGACATCCGGGCTCAGCATACAAGCGGCCAGAACGGATTTCTCCGCCTCAACATCCGCGGGTAGCTGAGCGCGCTTCTCCGCAGAGACTCCGGTGGACCGAGCCGACCTATCAGAAGCGTTATCAGGCATCAGGACCTCTCAATCAAGAAGAGCCTCCCGGGAAGAGAGGCTCTTTGCAAACTTTGATGCTGAAGGGCTACTCGCTGTCTTCTGCAGCCTCAACAGCTTCTGCAGCTTCCTCGGCCACCGCTTCGGCTTCCACAGCCTCTTCGATGGCATCCGCCACAGCCTCACCGGCTGCCTCGGCGTTCTCAGCTGCATCTTCCACGGAATCACCCGTGACGACCACCTTGACGTTGGCCTTGATGTCACGATAGAACCCGACAGGGATCTCGTACTCGCCTACGACCTTGATGGGCTTGCCCAGCTCAACGCGGCGACGGTCGATCTCAAGATCGAACTGCTCAGCGATGGCATCGGCGATCATGGGAGCGGTGACAGAGCCGAAGAGCTGGCCCTCTTCGCCCACCTGAGCCATGATGGTCACGGTAGCGTTGGCAAGCTTCTCGGCCAGCGCGGTGGCATCGGCCACGCGAACCACTTCGCGCTGCTCGATGTTCTTGCGACGCTGCTCCAGCTGCTTGAGGTTGCCCGGGGTTGCCTTGACGGCATAGCCCTGGCGCAGGAGGTAGTTGTTCGCGAAGCCGCGGGAGACGTTGATGACGTCGCCTTCACCGCCGCGTCCACGAAGCTCTTTAAGCAGAATGACTTCCATCTCTTACCTCCTAACGATTGCGGCGACGGTCGCCGCGCCCGCTAACCGCAGGAACAGAGTAAGGGATGAGCGCCATGATGCGAGCGCGTTTGATGGCGTTCGCGATGTCACGCTGGTGCTGGTTGCAGGCACCAGTGACACGCCGCGGCTTGATCTTGCCGCGATCTGTGGTGTACTTGCGCAGCATCTGAGTATCCTTGTAATCAATGAACTCAGTTTCGTCCTTGCAGAACTGGCACTGCTTGCGACGAGGCTGCTTAGCGTAATCGGCCATGGTTTACCTCGGTCTTTCTAGAATGGTATGTCTTCGTCGTACACGGAAGACGACGTGTCAACAACCGGAGTCGACGGAGCGCTGTACGCAGCGACATCATTGCTGAAAGAGCCTGAGTCGCTGCCGCCACCATTGCGGTTGCCGCCGAAATCGATATCATCCACGATGACCTCGATCTTGGACCGCTTCTGCCCGTCACGCTCCCACTGGCTCCACCGCAGCTTGCCCTCTATGGTGACCTTCGTCCCCTTGGAAAGGAAGCGTTGGATGTTCTGAGCACGGGTACCGAACATCGTGCAGTCGATGAAGTTCGCGTAATCTTCCCACTCGCCCGTCTGGTTGTTCTTGCGGCGGTCATTCACCGCCACGCCCAGGGACATGATGGGCATTCCCGATGCCGTTGTGCGAAGCTCTGGGTCACGGGTCAGGTTCCCGCTGATGACAACTCGATTGATGCTCATAGTCTTCCTTCTTCGAATCCCAAACTAATCTCGGTCAGTACGTGCAACGATCATGTGACGCGCCACAGCGTCGGTGATGCGCAGAACGCGATCCAGCTCTGCGATGTTCGTCGGATCAGTGTGGAAATCAACGAGGATGTAATCGGCATCCGTCAAGCCATTGACCTCATAGGCCAGCTTGCGCCTTCCCCAGTCTTCTACGTTGTCGATCTGGCCCTTGGCATCCTTGACGACAGTCTCGATGCGCGTCTGCACCGCAGCGCGAACGTCATCTTCAGTGGTCGGAGCGACAAAATACAGCAGTTCGTAAGCCTTCATCAGCTCACCTCCTCTGGTCTAAACGGCTCCGGTCAGGTGGTCCCGGAGCAGGACAGCCCGCCTATTCTAGCAGAACAGCCTCGCTTCGCAACCATCTCGCCCATCTTCTCCACACTGATCTGATGAGCTGCTTCGAGGCGCCCGATCTGCAGAGCCACTGTTTGGCCGATTGTTTTCGCTCTGGATGCGAGCCACCCCGAAGCCACGAGAACACCATACCCAGCGCATCTGACAGATGTTTGGCGGATCTGCTGCCTTTCGCGACCATGGTTCGATCAAGATCCTTGTGCTATTACCCAAGGATCCGCTTGGTCCTTCCATGAGAAAGGGCGCCTTTTAGCGCCCTTTCACCTTCGATCTGTCAGATTCCTTCATCTGAACCTGATATGACCCGCCGTTAATCCTCGAGCACGTCTGTGTAACGGGCGTCTATCTCGCCTTCTGCATATTCTGTGGCATCCCGCAGGTTATCCATGAAGTTCGGGGCCTTCCCTATGTAGGAAGGGCTGTCATTGAACTGCGGCTTCCCATCAGGGCCAACGGTGTAGAGCAGGCCGATGGCATAGCCATCAGCATCTCCCGGGATGCCTCCCTCGGAGATGATGGCATCCTTCACGCCTTCGCTGGTCTCAATGTAACCGTCATAGCAGAAGGCATAAGCTGAAGCCCCGCGCGCTCCCTGCACCGTATGCTGGGCCAGGGTGAAGCATTCTTGGGCCTCTTTGCCCGGATGGGTCTCAATGAAAACACTCTCATGGACCACCAAACAGGTGAACGGGGTGATCTCATCCCCTGTTTCCATCTTCTGCTTGCCTTCGTCAATGGCATACAGCAGCACACGCTCAAGGATCTCAGGCATCTGAGGGACTTCAGTCCCCGGATTCTCAACAGTACGGTCAGCCATGGGGCCCTCCTCGCACAGGGTTGGACTGGTTTTCCACGATTCGATGGTTCGCCCTAGTTTAATCCATGTGCAAACAGCAATCCCCCAATGTGGATGAATGATTACTTCCTTTAGGCGTGTGGATTCTCAAGAACCTGTTGAAGAGTGACGCGGCTTTGGTTTATACTTCTGCGTTGCTGATCGCAGCCGCTGAACACGGAGAGGTGTCCGAGCTGGCCGAAGGAGCACGATTGGAAATCGTGTATGCGCCAAAAGCGTATCCAGGGTTCAAATCCCTGCCTCTCCGCCACTTTTTCTATTACGCGGCCGCGGCGCGGACCGCGTAATGAATTGACGCTGCGGCTTCTTCTGACACACGATCTTCTCCCTTTTACGCTTGCCCTCACAGCCCATAGGTTGCTCGGCCGCGCGGCGAGTGAATCTCGTGCACCAGAAGAACCCTCGCTAGCTTTGCCAATACCGCTGCATATCCAAGAACGTCTTGTGGCATAATGACGAGACTTTGCGGAGAGGTGGCAGAGCGGTTGAATGCGGCGGTCTCGAAAACCGTTATGCCGTGTTAAGCGGTATCCAGGGTTCGAATCCCTGCCTCTCCGCCAGTTTTTGATGCTGCCCTGAATCCCATGCTTGCGCATAGAGCACCTACCCGTTAGGGATGAGAACCCGTAGGGTTCGATTCGCGGTGTATCGTCAGATGCCCACCGCGAACAGCGAGGGTCAAGGTGTCGCGAAGCGACTGAGCAAAAGATCGCGTAGCGATGTTTTGCGGAAACTTGACGCGAGCTAATCCCTGCCTCTCCGCCAGTTCGTGATGCAACCCTGGATCTCATGCTTGCGCATAGAGCACCTACCCGTTAGGGATGAGAACCCGTAGGGTTCGATTCGCGGTGTATCGTCAGATGCCCACCGCGAACAGCGAGGGTCAAGGTGTCGCGAAGCGACTGAGCAAAAGATCGCGTAGCGATGTTTTGCGGAAACTTGACGCGAGCTAATCCCTGCCTCTCCGCCAGTACATGACACTATCTTGAATGTGTTCCCTTATGCATAAAGCAGCTACCCCGACGGGATGAGAACCCGGAGGGTTCGACTGCGTTCGCTCTTCCCTCTTCTCTCTCTCGTCAATCTGTTCCATCTGTTATAGTATAGATATAACAATACATCATCTCACCATAGGAACCTGAAGGAGGAGCCACACCATGGGAAATGATCGCAAGACAGGACGCCCCATCCTGGTCGTGAAGGATGTCACCCGGGTATTCGGGGAGAAGCGTGCGCTGGACAGCGTGTCCTTGGAAGTCTCTGCCGGATGCATCTTCGGATTCGTGGGGCCAAACGGCGCAGGCAAGACGACGCTCATCCGCTCTATCGTGGGAGTGGCCAAGCCCGATTCAGGAGACATCCGCATCGCTGGGCAGTCGGTCATCACCGACGCCCTCGCCTGCAAGCGCCTGACCGCCTACGTCCCCGACAACCCCGACATCTACGAATTCCTGACCGGCATGCAGTACCTAGATTACATGGCAGACATCTTCGAGGTGCCTGCTGACCTTCGCGCCCAGCGCATCGGTGCCTATGCAGAGCGACTGGGTATCGCCGATGACCTGGGAAGCCTCATTTCTGCCTACTCCCATGGCATGCGCCAGAAGCTCGTGCTCATCGGCGCATTCCTGCACGAACCGCTCCTCTTGGTCTTGGATGAGCCCTTCGTTGGCCTTGATCCCGAGGCATCCTTCCATATGAAGGAGATGCTGTGTGAGCTGGCCGCACGCGGCTCCGCCATCTTCTTCTCCAGCCATGTGCTGGAGGTGGTGGAAAAGCTCTGTGATGAGATAGCCATCATCAAGAACGGCCGCATCCAAGCCGTTGGCCCCACTGCCAGCGTTGTCGGCGACGATAGCCTGGAAGAGGTGTTCCTTGACATGGTAGACCAGGACGAAGAGGTGCTTCGATGAGGCCCCTTGCTCTCCTGCTGAAGGTCCAGTTCCTCGGGCTCTTCGGCATCAACAAGCGCCTCCATGAGAACGGCATCAAGACGAAGCGGGTGCTGGGCATCATCTGTCTCATAGCAGCGCTCATCGGTGCCGCCGTCATCGCGTACATGGCCTGTATTGCCCAATCCATGCTGTCGCTTGACCTAGGGACATACATCCCTCTGCTCGGCGTGACCTTGATCGCCATGGCAACAATCATCAGCACATTCACGAAGGCTAACGGAACGCTCTTCTCCCTGAAGGACTACGACCTGGTCATGTCCCTCCCCGTTCCCGTATCCACCGTGGTTCTCTCTCGGCTCATCCCGCTCTATGGGCTGAGCGTGCTCTTCGGCATCATGGCGATGGCACCGATGATGGTCGTGTATTCCCTGAGCACCCCGATCCCTGCACCCGCCATCCCCTTCACCGTGCTCATCATGCTCTTGGCACCCATCATCCCCATGGCTGTGGCCGTCCTCCTGGCTGCCCTGATCGCCTTGGTCTCTGCGCGATTCCGGCATGCGAACCTGCTCATGAGCTGCTTGGCCCTGATCGCGCTCGTTGGTCTCGTGGCAGCATCTGTCGTCTTCTCCTCCAACCCAGACAGTCTAGACGGCATCGGAGCCCAGGCCTTCTCTTCTCTGGAGGGCATCTATCCCCCAGGGACATGGGCAGCGCAGGCTATCACGACGGGCAGCCTTGCAGCATTCCTCGGGTTCGCCGGCCTTTCGGTGGGCATCGGGCTCATCGCCATCGTCACCCTGACCAAGCTCTTCGCATCCGTGAATCAACGGCTCGCATCCAGCAACCCTGGAAGACCCGCCACCAAAGCTGCTGCCCAGAAGCCGCGCACGCCCTTCCGCGCGCTCCTGGCGAAGGAAGGCCGCCTGCTCACCACCACCCCCATCTACTTCCTGAATGCATGCATGGGATTCGCCCTTGCCCTGGTAGCCGGCATCGCAGCAGTAGCCTTCGCCGCCTCCGGCACCGCGCCCATGGATGCCGTGCCGGAAGAGATGAGGCCCCTCATCACGCTCTTCCTCCCATGGCCTCTCGCCTTCATGCTCAGCATCGCCTCCACGACCGCCGCATCCGTATCCCTCGAGGGAAAGGCTCATTGGCTGATGCTCACCGCACCCGTGCCCGACAAGGTGCTCTTGGGGTCGAAGCTCGCCTTCGGTCTGATGATCGCCATCCCCACCGCCCTCATCAGCAGCGCGCTCGTGATAGCAGCGTTCGGCCTTGACGCCCTCTCCGCAGCAGCGCTCATCCTCTGCACCACCTCCGCCGCCCTCCTATCTGCGACGATGGGGCTTGCACTGGACGTCGCACACCCGAGCTTCGATTGGACGAGCCCCTACGAACCGGTCAAGCGCGGGATCCCCGTAGTGGTCACTGTCCTTGGCGGCACCGTGTTCACCATCCTCGGGTTCACGAGCACCGCACTCCTCGGACAGATGGGCACCTTCGCCATGGCCGCGATCGGGATCGCCGCATCCGGAGGGCTCTGGAAGCAGACCATGAAGGCCGACACGGTCGGATGACGTGAGGAGGAGTACCATGATCTTGAGCATAGACCAGCGCTCGGAAGCACCCCTGTACCTCCAGATCCGCGATCAGGTCATCGAGGCCATCGCTCGAGGCGAGCTTGCACCGGGAGACGCGCTTCCCAGCGTACGGTCGCTTGCCAGCGATCTGGGCATCAATCTCCATACCGTCAACAAGGCCTATGCGGTCTTGCGTGACGAGGGGTACGTGCTCATGCGCGGACGCTCAGGCGCCTACATCGCCGATCCCTGCGACGAGGATCGCGCCGATGCAGCCCAAGCGGCGCTCGCTCGCATGGAGGATGATCTCTTCGAGCTGGCCCTGGCCCATCGCGCTCGGGGGGGGTCTCGTGGAGCATTCCTGGAATGCGCGGCCGCCCAAGCCACGCGCGCTTACGACATCCTGGATCGACCCGAGGCCGTTCGCACCGCATCTACGAGAAAGGCCGCGAAGAAGAACCTGCACAGCACCCGCGAAGAGGGCGGCAGCCTCCTCCGTGGCGGCGCATCCCTTTCCTCTGCCACCACGAGCGCCACAGGCGCTGCGAAGGCGTGATGCCCTGATGGATGCCACTTCGTTCCTCTTCGTCGCCTATGGATCCCTGGCGAGCCTCGTGCTCATCTTGGGGCTGCTGCTGGCGTTCATGCCCTACTTGATGCGCCGCCAAGAGTGCTTCGCGGTCACGATCCCTGCAGCCGCCGCGCAGGACCCATACCTGCGCCAGCTGAAGCGCCGCTTCTCGCTCATCATGTGCGCGATCACCCTCGTGCTCTTCGCCGTTGCCCTGTTCCTCTTGGCAACCGGAGCCGACACGGAATGGGATGCCCTGGACTGGCTCATCCCGAGCGCAGATGCAGTGCTGCTCATTGCCTATTACCTGCTCATGCTCTTCTTCCGCCGCAAGGTGCAAGCCTACAAGCATGAGCAGGGCTGGAACGCCACCACGCAGAGGTCGGCAGCGATCATCGGCACAGAAGCCGTTCCTCAGATATCCCTTTGGTGGAACCTCCTCTACCTCGTGGTCATGGCAGCCACGCTCATCGCAGGCATCCTCTGCTATCCCGCCATGCCCGACATGATCACGATGCACATCGGATTCGACGGCGAGGTGAGCGACTGGATGCCGAAGGGACCTGCGGTCATAGCATTCCCTCTGGTGGTGGAAGGATTCACGGGAGCCTGCTTCGCTCTGTGCCATTGGAGCATCAACCGCTCCCGGAGATGGTCTGACCCGAACGCACCGGCCACCTCAGCGATCGCCTACGGTCTCTATGCACGAGCATGGAACATCTACCTGCTCGCATTCGGCCTGCTCTTATCCGCCACCATCGGCGCGCTGTTCCTGCTCTCAGCAGTGGGCATCGCATCGCTGGCGATCCTTGGGGCGATCGTGTTCTTCGTCATCGTGCTCATGGTCGCAAGCGCCGTCGGGCTCTCCATCGTCTATGGTCAGGCGGGTTCGCGCGTATTCAAGCGCATGAACGCACCTGAGGGCATGCCCGAAGATGATGACGAGCACTGGAAGGGTGGCATCATCTACTTCAATCCCGACGACGCAAGCCTCTTCCTGCCAGAGCGGTTCGGCATCGGCTGGACGCTCAATTGGGCGCGACCTGCAGCGTGGATCCTCGTCGTGAGCTTCATCATCCTCACAGCAGGATTCGTGGGAGTCATCTTCGCCCTCGTCAGCTGAGCGCAGAGCAGCGTCCTCACTCAGACGGGCGTCGCTCAGATAGATATGTCGCGCACCGTGCACGGAAGCACTCCTTGAAGGCACGCACATAGCCGATGGAGCTCTCCGACACGTTCGCGTGATCGAGATATGCGAAGCCCACGAAGAAGCGCGCAGCCCCTTTGATAGGAGCGCTGATGATGGCATCCTTGTCGCGAGAGAGGTAATCGCTCAAGCTATCGGTGAAGGTCACGGCCTTCCCGCCCGCAACGTATTCGGAGATGCGGGAGGGGTTCGACGCATGCGTGACCACGTTCTGCAAGGGATGCTCTCGGAACATCTCGCTGATGATGCTATTGAGCACAGGATCGTTGTAGTACGCCACCGGCAGCTTCGACACCTTCTCCAATGAGAACGCGCCCTTGTCTGGATGGATGAACTGGCGCGATCCCGCCAACATGATCTCCGTCTCGAAGAGCGGATCGAACACCACATGCGGGATGCGCATGAGCTCCTCGCGATGGGACGAGGGCAGGCCCAGCGCATACACATGCGTGGTGCTCCCCATCTCAAGAGCAGCAAGGATCTCTGCGTAGGAATGCTCGATGATGGTCACATCATGCAAACCTGCCCGACGCAGTTCTCGATCCAGCAGGGAGAACAGCGAATCTGTCACGAAAGCTGCTGCGTGCAATGTGGGTAGGGCCTCTCTGGCCACACGCCTCGGAGAAGCCATGCGCGCGAAGGGACCCATATCCTCGCGCAGGGCATCGAGGTCAGCAAGACACTGGCGAGCATGCGGCGCGAGCGCCCGTCCCGCAGCGCTCAGCCTGAGCGTAGCGCCGTCCTTCTCGAAGAGGCGGCAGCCCAGCTCCTTCTCCAGCGCCTTGATGGCCTTGCTCAATCCTTGCTGGGACACGAACAACCGCTTCGATGCTTGGGTGAATGAGCCTGATTCGGCTATCTCCAGAAAGTATGCAAGCGCTTCGAACCTCATGAGCGTCTCTTCTCGCAATGAACCTATGGAGCCGTGCGGGGATGCCATCCATGATACGGCAGGTCAACTCTCCGTTCCAGAGGGCTGCTACAACTCGAGGTTGTATGAGCGGAACTTTTGCCTGTTTGCCGCAGCAGATGCGCGCTCATATAGTCAGGGGCATCGAGCTGGCGCACCGCCCGCTCATGATGGCCTCACTTTGAGAGGAGTGATCGAATGCCCATCAAGAAGACCCGGACCGTATGCACCACCTGTCATGCCCGGTGCGGAGTGATCGTCTACTCCGACGGCGACGAGATCGTCAAGATCGAAGGCGACCCGGACAATCCCAAATCGTTCGGCGTGATCTGCGGCGCCGGCATGTCCGAGCGCGAGATCCACAACAACACCGAGGGGCGCATCCTATACCCCATGAAGCGCGTAGGCGAGCGCGGCAGTGGAGAATGGGAGCGCATCACCTGGGATGAGGCGCTGGACACCATCGCACGCGAATCGAAGCGCATCATCGAGGAGTACGGCCCTGAGGCCATCATCACCGGCCAAGGCACAGGCCGCACCACGAACCACTGGCACTGCCGCCTCAATTCGACGCTTGGCCTGGAAGGCTGGTCGCTCGTGCCCACGCACGTGTGCCTCATGCCCCACATCCTGCCGAACGCGATCTCGCTCGGCATCTTCAGCCCCGCCGACGGCGACCTTGCCAACTCAGGCACCATGGTGCTCTGGGGACAGAACCCCGCCATGGAGCGCGGCATCATGAAGCGCATCCTGGATAACCAGGCCAGCGGCGCGAACCTCATCGTCATCGATGCGCGCTTCCAGGACATGTCGAAGCACGCAGACCTGGCCATCCAGCCGCGCCCCGGCACTGATGGCGCACTGGCTCTGGGCATCATCCGCGAGATCATCCATCAGGGATGGTACGACGAGCAGTGGATCGAGGACTGGACCTACGGCTTCGAGGACCTGAAGGCTCGCGTGGAGGAGTGGACTCCGGAGCATACTGCGGAGATCTGCTGGATCGAACCAGAGGACGTGACCACCGCTGCGCGCATGATGGGAACGCAAGGACCCGTTGGCATGATGGTGGGCTTGGGGCCTGGCTGCATGCACACCAACGCCATCCAGAACGGCCGCGCCATCGCGTGCCTCCAGGGCCTGCTGGGCCACATCGACGTCCCCGGCGGCGTGAACGTGCCGGTCGCATTCTCCGTCATGCTGGATGACAAGATCACCCTGTGGGATAGCGCGCTCGACCCCGGCCGTCCAGAGCTCTTCACCTTCGGCGGCGAGGAGCATCCCCTCTACAAGTCCTTCGGTCGCTCCAACGATCCGAACACCGTGTTCAAGGCCATGATCACCGGCGAGCCGCGCCCCATCAAGATGTTCGTCGCCATCGCTGATGACCCGCTGCTCTGCTACGAGGACACCAACCTCACCTATCAGGCCATGACCAGTCCCAACCTGGACCTCATCGTGGTCAAGGACTTCTACTTCTCACCCACGGCGAAACTGGCGGACATCGTGCTCCCCACCTCTGACTGGTCCGAGCGCTGCACCTATGACGAAGAGCTGGATGGCCCCTTCATCCTAGCCTTCGACCAAGCCGTTCCTGCTCCGGGTGAGTGCTGGGATGACTGGAAGTTCTTCCTGGAATGGGGCAAGCGGATGAACCCCGAGCAGTGGCCCTGGGCTGACGAGAAGGAGATGGTCCTCTGGCGCCTGAAGGAGTTCTACGGCTTCGACCTCACCTGGGAGGAATTCCAGGCCACACCCGTGCGCTTGGCAGGCGGCGCCGACCTGAGCGCAGAGCCCGTGCACAAGAAGTACGAGAAGGGCATGCTGCGCCCTGACGGCGCTCCCGGCTTCCCCACCTCTACGGGTAAGATCGAGTTCTCCTCTCCCGCCATGGCCGCCTTCGGCTATGACCCGGTGCCCGACTACACCGAACCGGCGGAGAGCCCCTTGAGCCAACCGGAGCTGGCGAAGGAGTACCCGCTCATCGGCAGCACGGGGCACCGCGTCTACAGCTTCTTCCATTCCGCATGGACCAACGTTCCCGCTCAGCGCTTCTTCTATCCCGAGCCCTTCGTGGTCGTCCATCCCGATGACGCGGCGACCTATCACGTCACCGACGGCGAATGGATCACCATCAGCTCACCGCGCGGCAAGATCATCTCGAAGGCGCTGGTATCCCGCGAAGCGAAGAAGGGCGTCGTGTTCATCCCGCGCCCAGCATGGCGTGACGAGTGCGAGGCTCTGGGACTGCCTGGCTATGGGTGGGACAAGGCCAACGGCAACGTCCTCGTTCCCTCAGAACCGGCCGAGCCCGGCTATGGCGCAACAGCCATGCGCTCATTCCTCTGCAAGATCGAGCCCGGAAGGGGTGATATGTGATGAAGCGTATCGATGGAGGCGGGATAGCCCTGCTGCTTGACCTGGATGATTGCATCGGGTGCTACGGCTGCGAGGCAGCCTGCCGGGAGACTTACCGGTATCCCTATCACGAGGATTGGTTGAAGGTGGTTCGCCGCGAGCCCTTCCTGGTGGATGGGAAGCTGCGCCAGTATCACCTGATCGCGCCCGTGCTGGACAAGTGCAAGCTCTGCTACGACGCGGATCCGAACCCGCTCTGCGTCACGGGCTGCGCGGCCCAATGCTTGAAGATCGGTCCCTTCGATGAGCTGGTCGAAGAGGCCAAGGGGCGCCACTGCGCCATCTACACCGCCTAAGCCGCACCACCTGGCGGATAGATCTCTTCGGGGCCGCCACGCGCGGCCCCACTACCATCCCCTGTAAGGAGGACGACCATGAGTGTCGCTTCAAGACGCCCGATGATGGCGGCGGTAGGGTGCGCCATCATCCTCACGGTGGGCATGGGCTCCACCTCCCTGCTCAATGCCATTGCCGTGCTCCTCGTAGAGGGCATGGGCATCGACCTTGTCACCTACGCCTTCGGCCCCATGCTCGCTACGATATTCGCTTTCCTGGGCAGCCTCGTGGGCACCAAGCTCATCGACAAGCTCACGCCGAAATGGTGCCTGCTCATCGGGAGCATCTGCACCACCTGCGCGCTCCTGCTCTTCGCGGCAGCCACGGGACCGATCATGTGGTACATCGGCAACGTCATCAACGGCATCGTGCTGGCCATCGGCGCCCACGCCTCCGCTGCTGGCGTGCTCTCGCGCTTCTATGGTGAGAGGACGCCTACGGTGTTCGGCGTGGTGGTGGGGGTCATGAGCTTCATCATCGCCGGGCTCGTGTTCATCGAATCCATGCTGTTGCAAGTCCTTGACTATCGCACCATCATCTTCGGCTATGCCGCCCTCGTGCTGGTGCTGGGCATATTCTCCAACCTCGTGCTCATCGGCCCCCTGCCGAAGCTGGCTGCCCCCGCTCCGGCCCCGAACGCTGTCCAGGCCGAAGATGCGCTCAGCGAGGCGAACCTGACAGAGGCCGAGGCTGCCGCAGCGGCATCTGCACCTCCCGAGGCACCCGCTGGCATCACGCTCAAAGAGGCGCTTCGCACACCGGCACTGTACCTGTTCTTCGCAGCCATGGTGTTCGCCTCGTTCCCGCTCAATGGATTCTCCGCCTATTCGTCGAACTTCCTGGCGTCTGGCAGCCTGGACCCGTCCTTCGTGGTCACTCTGCTCTCCATCTTCGCGTTGCTGGTAGCTGTTGTGAGCCTGGTGTCGGGCAAGGTATCTGAGAAGCTGGGGGCATCTGTGTCATCCATCATCGTGTTCGCGGGCTTCGCCGCAGGCATCACGCTGCTGGTGATGTGGCTTGCGAATGCGGGGAGTCCCTTGCTCTATGGAGGGCTGGTGCTCTGCGCGTTCATCGGACCTGTCCAGATCCTGCCGGCGCTCTTCATTCCGCAGCTCTTCGGCATGCGCGACTACACGGCCATCAACGCCGTGGGCATGGGCGCATTCTATCTGGGAGGCGCCGCGGTGTTCCTCATCGCCGCAGCCATCATGCAGAACGTCGGCTTCGCCGTGGGCTTCATCGTGCTAGCCGCCTCAGGCGTGGTGGCCTGCATCCTCTTCCTGCTGGCTATCGCCGCCAGCCCCATCCGCAAGAGAGCACGCTGACGTACCCATTGTAGGAGGGGTCGAACGTGTTCGACCCCGGGCCGACCAAGGTCGGCCCCTACGCAGGCAATGCATCACCCCTGTGGGGTCGATCTAGATCGACCCCTCCTAAGATCCATTTCGATCACAAGATACAGGAGGGGTGCGCCTTCGCTGCTCCCTCACCCCAACAACGGCGACGGCTGATCGCGATAGAGGATGGTGATGCGATGCAGCGCCCGCGTAATGGCCACATAGAGAAGGTTGCGGTCCGCTTCGGTCGCGTATTGACGATCGTCAACATCCAAGAGGATGACTTCATCGAACTCCAACCCCTTCGCAAGGCGCACCGAGCAGAGCGCCACGCCCTCTGGGAATACCGTCGTCGCATCCGTAATGAGCGACACCTCGCAGCGCGTGCCGATGACCGCTTCATAGAGCTCTGCTAAGCCATCTGACTTGCAGATGATCCCCATGGTCTTTCGGCCCTCCTCCTTCCACCGGCGAAGCGCTTCGTCGATCGCGTCCAAGACGCCCAATGTGTCCTTGCAGCGCACGAAGCGCGGTTCTTCGCCATGGCGCTCGACCGCCTGGAAGCCTTCTGTTGGCTTCACGCGCTGTCCAAGAGCCGCTATCTCCCAAGTAGAGCGGTAGCTCCGGAGCAAGCGCACCACTTCCGCCCCTTCATGCATCCCCGCGATGTCCTGGATGGTCAAGCCACAACGACCATCCACGAGCTGATCGACATCACCGAGGATGGTCTTATCGCCCGGGAGCATCCGCGCGATGACAGCATGCTGGATCGGCGTTAGGTCCTGCATCTCGTCGATGACCACGTGTCGCAGCGCCAGCGCCTCAGGAACAGCCGCAGCGCCCTCGAAAGCCCAGCGGCAGAGCGCCACGGGAAACGCATCCTCCCATTCGAGCATTCCCTTCTCGGGGCGTGCGAACAGCTTTCCCTGGCCTGTATCAGACAGGAATCGGCGATAGAGTGCTACGGCATCCTTCGCCTTCATCATGCGCCCTAGCTTCGTGCGGATATCGCGCCGCTTGGGTGCGCCGCCCCCTCGCACGAACGCCCGGCCGTAGCTCTGCGCTCCGTGATGGGCGACCACATCCTCAGCCATCAGGTCGAGACGTTCGCCAAAGGGCAGGCTCCCATAGGCATCGAAGCGCTCCGCCAGCCACGCAGCACTCACGGCGCCATCGCTTACAGGAAGATCCTCCGGACAGAACAGGGGCTCTGCGAGCATTCCCGCCAGAGCCTGATCGAGCCAAGCCGTCAAGCTTTGCGCAAAGCGGACGCTCCCCTTCGCTTCCGCTCGCGGCCGCCGCGCGCTGTCATCCTCATCGGCGTAGGAGAGCGGTTGTTGGACCCGTGCTGCCTTCCCCACCAACAATGCACCAAGATCGTGCATGCTCCATTCCTGTACCGGTTCCTCTCCAAGCTCGGGCAGCACTTCGGAGATATAGTTGGAGAACACGCGACTCGGCGACACGATGGCAACCGACCGCGACGTCAGCGTCTCCTTCTGTCGATAGAGGAGGTAGGCTATTCGATGAAGGGCGATGGATGTCTTTCCTGAACCGGCCACTCCCTGGATCACCAAGGTGCGCGCACCCTCATTGCGGATGATCGCGTTCTGTTCTTTCTGGATGGAAGAGACGATGTCGTGCATCTTGGCATCAGCTGTGCGCGAGAGCGCTTGGGCCAGCATCTCGTCGCGAACGCTGGAATCGGTGTCGATGGCATAGGAGAGCTTCCCCCTCTCGATCCGGATCTGCCGCTTGCGTGTCAGGCGTCCCTGACGCACGCCGCTTGGCGCTTCAAAGGAAGCAGGTCCGGGCTCGAAGTCGTAGAACAATGATGCTACGGGGCTGCGCCAGTCGGACACCACCGTCTTGCTTCCCCAGATGAATGCGGATCGACCGATATAGGCTTTCGTGAGAGCTGATATGCCCTCATCTTCGTCATCTTCGAAATCGACGTGTGCGAAGTACGGGGAATCCATCAGCTTCTCGAGCGCACCGAGGGAGAGATGAGCCGCCTCGGCATGGCCTCCCATGCGAGCAAGCTCCAGGCGGCTCTGCTGCATCTCCTCAGGAGCCAGCTCTCCACGGAACTGCGCCATGTATCGCGACACATCTGCATAGGCACCGCTCATACCATCGGCTACTGCTGCTGCCTTCTCCAAAGCCGCGGCGATCCTGGTCAGCGTGGAGGCAAGATGCTCTTCTTCCTCTGATGCGCAGCCATCATCCTGAGACGCACCGGGAGCGCCTGGCTCGTTGATAGGAGCAGCCTTCTCGCCCTTCGCTTCGACAGAGAGGCTGCTCTGCAGGGGGTCTGTGGACATACGTCTCTCCTTTCCTTGGGTATCAGGATCCAGGGGGTGTCGGAGAGGTTGGAGCTCTCAAGAAGAGGAGGCCAACGTCGCAAGGGACGGAGCATGGTATCACAAAGCGATGACGAATATGGTTTGACACGACCGTGATCCCATGTATCGCAATATGACACTTGCAAAGATCGAGATTTCTTGCAAGGATTCACAGGGTTGGATCGTGTTCTTCATATATCGTCAGTCTCACAGGAAGAGGATGTCATGAAGAAGGGACTCATCGCAGCAGGGATCGCCGTGGCCATGGTAGCCATGCCCATCGCAGCGTTCGCTGCATCCAATAAGGCCGTGCCCGATAGCTACATCATCACCGATGGCATCGGCACGATACCGAAGACCGTACAGGTCGTCACGGAACGCGCCTGGGACGACATCAACAAGCAAGCGCTTGAGGCTGCAGCTCAACCGAACATCCCAGAGGCGCCGGAGGTCACCGCGCCTGAACCGGCAGAGCCCGATGCCGTGGAACCTGAGGTCACCCCTGCACCTTCCTATGGCTACGTGGATAACGACCATGACGGCATCTGTGACAACTTCGTCGACCATAACGGCGATGGCTACTGCGACAACCATGGCGAATACTGCTACAACACCGGCCACGCTCACCACAATGGCTACGGTTACAACAGCGGAAGCGGCTCTGGATCCTCCTCTGGCACCGGCAGCTCCAACGGATATGGATCAGGATACGGCTCTGGTCACCATGGCGGACACGGCGGCGGCCATCATGGCGGTCGCTAAGACCATCAGCTTCCGAGCTCATCCTTGCTCAGGCTTCTCTGTGCAGCTGGCTTGAGGGATGCAGCGGACATAGAAGCCGCGATGCAGCGCCATGCCGATACGGTATGGCGCGTCTGCTCTCTGCATCTTCGCGAGCCAGCAGACCGGCAAGATGCGTTCCAAGACGCATTCCTCAAGTATGCCTTGGCAGACAGCACTACGTTCGAGGATGACGAGCACTGCAAGGCGTGGCTGATCACCGTGACCAGGAATCTCTGCCGCGATCAGCTCAGACGCGCCGCTCGGAAGAATGTCAGCCTTGACGGTCTTGAAGGTTCCGAAGCCACACCCGTGCAAGCCGACCCCGCGATCCAGCCTGGGTCTGCGACGAGCGAGGTGGTGGCAGCCATGCGTGCGCTCGATGATCCGCCCCGCACACCCCTCTACCTCTCCATCTACGAAGGCTATTCCGCACCCGAGATAGCATCCATGCTGGATGCACCGGTGAACACCGTCTACTCCTGGATCTCGCGTGGCAGAGCCCAGCTAAGGAGCGCCCTCTCATGAATGACCTCGATCAGCGCGTCATCGGATCATTCGATGCTCTCAAGGCCCCCGAGAGCGCGAAAGCATCCGCCCTTGCCCATATCGAAGCCGTCCGCCGCGCCAGTCAGGTGAGCGAAGGTAGCAGCACTTCCCAGATACCCGCAAGCCGAACAGCAGCCCCCGAACGAGCAACCTCGAACCGTCGGCACCCTCAGCGCGCAAGGCGTTGGGCGGCCGCCATTGCCGCCTGCCTCATCTTGGCATGCGTAGGGGCTTTTGGCTACAACACCTACACGTCCCCGACCGCCTTCGTAGGGCTGGATATCAATCCCTCCATCGAATTCTCCATCAACCGCTTCGAGCGCGTCGTTGATGTGAAATCGTTGAACGATGACGGCCGTGCGCTCCTTGAGAGCTGTCCGTCGCTCACGGGCAAGCCCTATGAGGATGCCTTGGACACGGTCCTGTCATGCGAGGGATTCCAAGCCTACGCTGCAGAGGATGCCCTGGTTGCCGTAGATGTGGTGAGCGAAGACGAAGCCCAGGCCACCCAACTGCTGACCCAGAGCCAGCAGCAGCTTGCCAGCCTTCCATGCCAGACCCAGTGCCACCGCACTGATGAGGCCACGCGCGAGAGCGCACACCATGCCGGTATGGGCATGGGCCGATACCGAGCCGCCCAGGAGCTCATAGAAGCCGACAGCTCCTATACGCTGGAAGAGTGCGCCTCCATGAGCATGCATCAGATCAAAGATGCCTGCGCCGCCGCTCACGGGAGCTCCGTGGACACAGCCGATGCAGCAGATACGACCGACGCAAGCGATGCAGAGGACGCTCCCACCCCAAGCCTGGGACAGCATCGCCGCCATGGACAGGGCCACCATTCCTGATGCCATCGGGCCGACCATGGTCGGCCCCAACGGGCGTTCTGAACTACGGGTATATCTCAGATGAATACGCTTCGCTCAAGGTGCGTCACGCGAAGACGGCCCTTCCCCGTGAGGGGTTGGGGCCGATTCTGAGGACCAGAAACCCATGATATACATCATCATGGGTTTCGCCTGTCCGAAGCCTAAGGCCGAACGCCCCTTGCGGGGAGGGCATCCACCCCAGGCACGAAAAGGGCGGATCACGATCCGCCCCTACGAATTCGAAATGATAGTTTTGCAGAGCACGTGAGTTCAGGAACGTCCCAGGATCACGCGGAAAGGCTAGCCCTCGGAGGTCTCGGGTTCTACCTCGGTGGTCTCAGGCTCGGGAGCAACCTCTGCCTCTGCGGCCGCTGCAGCATCGCCTTCGGCTGCAGCTACATCATCAGCAGCACCCTCTGCGGCCAGCGTTTCCTCTTCGTCGGCTACCTTGCCCGCAAGCTCATCAGCTGCCTCTTGGTTGATCTTGTCTATCTCTTCCTGGGTGTATTCATCGCTCATGTCAACGTTGTAAGGCACGTTCTCGGGCATGGGATTGATGGTCACCTCGCTGGAGAGCTTCATCTCCCGAAGCCAGTCTTCCATGGCATCCTGGGAGTCGGTCTCAGAGCTGGTGGTGCGGATCTCCTCAAGGATCTCAGAGGGAACCTGGTCCAGGCTCTCGATGGTCTCAGGAGCTTCGAACACATCGGTCACCATGATGATGTGATACCCGTATTTGCTCTCTACCAGGTCTTTCGTCACCTCTCCGGCGTTCAGGTTCGTGAGCGCTTCGCTGTATTCCGTGACGAATTGGTTCAGACGGTCCCAGCCCACGTCACCGCCATTCTCCTTAGAGCCCTCGTCCGTGGAATACTGCTGCACGGCGTCCTCGAAGGCCAGCTCCCCTGAAAGGATGCGGCTCTTCACATCCTCAGCCGTTTCCTTGTCTTCCAGGGCGAACAGGATGTGGCTAGACTTCTTCGCCCCCGAGTAGGTGGCGGCGGATTCCTGAGCCTTCACCAGCAGCGCATCGTCAGTGAGCTGGGTTTCCTGCTCGAACCCTTCCAGGAGCTTCTGCTGAAGGATGGAGTAGTGCAGCGCCTCTTTGTAGTCATCGTCCGTTTCGAAGCCGCCTTCCTTGCGTGCTTCATCCCACTTCTCGGGAGTGGTGTAGTTCTCCTTCATCTTATCCACGTAGGATTGGATCTCTTCGTCCGTGGCGGTGACGCCCCGCTGATCAGCGAATTGCAGGATCAGCTCTTGGTTGACCAAGGTGCCGAGGGTTTGATCGCGCATGCTCTGAGGCGTTTCGTTCTGGCCCTTGAGATACTCTTTCCAATCCTCATCTTCGGCATAGTTGTAATTCAAGCGCATGTTGTTGATAGCGCGCGTGACCTTATCCTCTTCGATATCCGTGCCGTTGACGGTAGCGGCCACGCCGCCAGTGAGGCCGGTGTCTGATTCCAGGATCTCAGCGTTCTCTTCTTCCGAAGAGCACCCGGAAAGGCCGAACACCAGAGCACATCCAAGGACCGTGGCGGCAAGCGTTGCGAAAGGCTTCTTCATAGGTTGCGAACTCGCTTTCGTGAAAAATGACGTATCGCAGCATTTTCGCACAACCCCTGCGCCCACGAAAGCCTTAAGGGTCCCGGGGCACGAACTTTTCACGACCCTTGAAGAAAGGGGGCCTCACCCCGCGCGTTTGGCTATAGATCGAGCACCTGAGCGGCGCGGATGAGCTCCTCCACGATGGGGATCTTCTGAGGGCAGACCGCTTCGCACGCACCGCAGCGGAGACAGGCATCGGGCTTGGAGCGCCCTTTGCGTTCGGCCCCCACCACCCATTCGGTCCGATGGCTGCCGAAGAGGGTATGGGCATTCATGGCCAGGAACGCCCCGGATATCCCGATATTCTCAGAGCAGATCTTGGCGCAGTAATCGCAACCCGTGCAGGGGATCAGATCGAACTTCGCGAATTCCTCTTGGGCGTGCTGGATGGCTTGCTCCTGAGCAGCGGTCATCTTCGTGAAGCCCGCCATGGCTTGGATGTTCTCTTCTATCTGACTGAGGCTGCTCATGCCCGAGAGCACCACCTTCACCCCCGGTTGGCTGGCCGCGAAGCGCAACCCCCAGGCGGCGAAGGGCATGCCAGGGTGCGCTTCTTCCAGCACCTGCTTCACGGACGCGGGTGGATCCGCCAGAAGGCCGCCGCGCAGGGGCTCCATCACCACCACCGGCTTCCCGTGAGCCTCGGCCACTTCCAGACAGGCACGGCTTTGGTGGACAGGGTTCTCCCAGTCCAGGTAATTCACCTGAAGTTGCACGAATTCCACTTCCGGATGGGCTTTGAGGACCGTATCCAATGCCTGGGCGTCATCATGGATAGACAGGCCCAGATGCCTGATGAGGCCCGCTTCCCTCTTCTGTTGGGCGAACTCCCACATACCGAACCGGTCGAATGCCTGGGTGCGCACGCTGCCCAGGTTGTGCATCAGATAGTAGTCGAAGTAACCTGCCTGCGTGCGTTCAAGGGAGTCCTCGAATTGCCGATGGGCGTCTTCCTTCGTTTCGCACTGATTCCACGGCGCCGCCTTCGTAGCCAGAAGGAACCGATCCCGGGGGTAGCGCTCCACCAACGCCTTGCGCGTGGCCTCTTCGCTCCCAACGTAGGCCCAGGCGGTATCGAAATAGTTGAACCCGGCCGCAAGGAACGCATCCACCATGGGGATGACCTGGTCGATATCTATAGCGCCTTCCGTCTTCGGAAGGCGCATGAGGCCGAACCCGAGCTTACCGGTGACGTCGTCGAAACAACCCATGAGATTCCCTTCGCTCAAAAGATGGCTTCATGGTAGCAAAGCCACCCCTTGAGTGTCGGGAGCATCTCCTTGAGCGCGCTCCTAGGATCGCGCGAGCTTGTATCCCACGATTGCGATCAGCGCTGCCAGGCCCAACGGCAACAGCAAGCTGAGGCATTCCACCACCCCGGGCACGTAGGCCTGGCTCAGGGCGAAGGTCTGCTGGGCTGAAGCCAGATACCCGGTGGAGATGGGATACCCCCAGGCCGGAGAGGGCTCATTCGAAAGCCAAGTGAACAGCGTCACGCCGGAAAGGGCTGGGATGAGCAGCATCAGCCTGTGGCAGAACATGCCGATGATGACCAGAACGCCGCAGACGGTGAGCTTCCGGCTGTTCGCTTCGCCAAGGCGCACCTTGAGCGCGATGACCGCCCCTAAGGGGAGCAGCAGCTCCAAGGCATACAGAGCGCCATAGCGGAACACGAAGCTCAGCGCCTCCTCAGCTCCTGGGCCTCCTTCGAATGCCAAGAGGGCTATCTCCGCCAAGGCGAGCACCACGTGGATGATGACGGCCCAGAAGAGCAGGCCAGCGAAGGAACGACCAGCCTCAAGGGCGCCCGGCTCCTTCGACAGCGCACAGATCACGCAGATGAGCGCCAGGCCGCAGACGCAAGCCACCACGAGGAAATCCACCGGCATCACGTAGCTATGCCACCAAGCGCGAGACCCTTGGGTGGCGAACAACAGACCTTCCACCAACTGCAACGCCACTGCCGTTACCACTCCCGCGATCATCCACGCGCGCTTCGACTTCCAATCCCGAGCCAGAGCGAGCATCCCCACGAAAGCCACCACGATGAACGCCGTGAGGGCCACCATGTCCCAGACCAGCGGGGAGGTGAGGTTGGGATGGATGAGCATGCTGAAGATATGGAACGGCTGGCCCAAGTCGATCACCACGGCCACGGCCGCTCCTACCGCCCCGGCCAATCCGAAGGCTTGGGCAGGCAGCGCGAACTTCGCCAGGCCTTCACGGCCGGAGAGCACGGCGTAGGAGGCCACCAGCTGGCCACCCGCTCCGAAGCCGACGAGGAACGCGAAGACGCAGATGAGCATCCCCCAATTGAAGATATTGCCCAGCCCCGTGGTACCTAGAAGCCCCAGGTTCAGCATGGCAATCCAACAGGCGAACCCTATGACCATGGCAAGCAGGCTGACCCAGATCCAGCGGCCGCTCGTGCCCTTCATCAGCTCTTTCATCAGGCCACCTCCTCATTCCCGGTAGGAGTTGCTGCCCCTTCGCCATCCCAACCCACGTGATCGCCTCCGTTGCGTTGGGAGGGTACATAGACCACCTTGGGGTGGGTGTTGTATTCCTCGCCCAAGACGTAGAGGTCTTTGTCGGTCACGTAGCGCGAAAATGCGGAATCAGGGTCATCGCTATCACCGAAGATGCGGGCATTGGCAGGGCAGGCCACGCAGCAGGCCGGATCCTGGCCTTGTTCGGTGTATTGAACGCAGAACGTGCACTTCTCCGCCACCCCCTCTGGGCGCTTCGGCGTATAGACGAGCCGTCCATCCTGGCGCACCTCGAAGGGCCAGCCATAGGCATAAGGGCCTTCGTCGCCTTCGAGCATCTGCGGTTTGTTCCAGTTGAACTGTCGCACGTTATAGGGGCAGGCCACCATGCAATAGCGGCACCCGATGCAGCGGTCGTAATCCACCAGCACCGTACCCGCCTCATCCGTATAGGTTGCCCCGGTAGGACAAACGGTCTGGCAAGGCGCGTCTTCGCAATGCTGGCAGCTCACCGGCGTGAATTCCATGCGGGGGCCGTCTTCATCAGAGCGGACCACCACCGATGTGGCGTAGTCAGCTGCCCCCGACGCGAACACCCGGTTCCACCAGATGCCCTCTGGTTCCGCGTTATGGTTCTTGCACACCACCGCACAGGTACGGCACCCGATGCAGCGGTTCAGATCGATGGCCATGGCATACCTCATGACATCATCTCCTTCAGTGCGCCGCCACGCTCTACCAACCGCACATTGCAGACGCATTCATTCCAGGCCATGTTGGGAGACCACACGCTGGAAAGGTAGTAGACCTCGTTGGTGGGATTGATCCAGGGATAGATGAGTGTGTTGTAGCTGGAATCATCGGTGTATTCGCTCCACCAGCCTTGCTCGAAGATGACCTGGCCCGTATGCATCCCCGGATCACACACGAGCGCCGCCGTCACCTTGCCTCGGCTGTTATAGACCTCCACCACATCTCCCTGTTCCAGCCCCACAGCATGGGCATCGTTCGGGTTCATCCACGCCTTCGGCGTCTCATCTTGCAGCTCCAGCATGAACGGGTTGTTCACATAGGTGGAATGGACGCGGAAGACGGAGTTCCGGGTGATGTAGGCGAAGGGGTACTTCTCCTTCGCCTGAGGATCGTCCTTCCATTCGGTGTCCTCGAAGGCAGGCTTGTAGCAGGGGAGCTGTTCGTCCAGCTCAAGGAAGATGTCTTCGTCCCGGTAGAACTGGATGCGCCCTGAGCGCACGAACTTCGCGGTGGCTTCCAAGGGGTTCGGACGGCTGAGCGTGGGGAACGGCTGCCCTTCATGGATCTGCTCCCAAAAGGGGATCTTCTTCTCGCCCGGATTGGCATGGGCTAGTTTGCCGGGCCCCTCCCGCAGCTGGTCCAAGGTGATCTGGTCTATGGTCCAGCCACCCTTCTCCAACAGCATCGAGCACACCTCTTCGGAGGTCCGCTGAGACTCCTCAGGGCTGAAGACGGGCCACTGATCCGCCAGGTCCGGATTGATGGCGCAGGCCAGCTCCTTGCAGATCCAGATCTCTTCGCGCACATTCTCGGGCGGATCCACAACACGCTGCTGGATCTGCACCCAGGGATGCAGTGGCGTGGTGGTGAGCTCGAGCTTCTCATACCAGGTGGGGCATGCGAAGACGACGTCAGCATAGTCTACGCTGGTGGTGCGCTGGAAATCGAACACCACGACGAACTCCAGCTCTCCGCTCTCCTTCGCTCGACGCCACCAGTTGTCCACGTCGTGCTGATCGAACGGGTTTCCCCAACCGATGACGAAGCCCTTGAAGCCCGCTTGAGGGAACGTAGCGCTCATGGTGGGGGTACGACCCGTGACCGCATAGTTGAACGGAGCCGCCTTCTTCTGGAGCTTGGGCGGATTGAACCAGCTGCCGGGCATGAAGCGCGTCTTGTACTGCCCCACATAGGTGGAGATGCCCCCGCCCAGCTGTCCGATATTGCCCGTCAGGCAGGCGATGAGCGCCAGGGCACGGCCCTTCAGGTCTCCGTGATACCACTGGGTGGCAGCGCCTCCGAAGATGATGTGCATAGGCTTGATGGTGGCGCATTCCTCGGCAATGCGCATGATGTCCTCAGCCGGGATGCCCGTGATGCCGCTGGCGTATTCGGGTGTGTAGGCCGCCAGGCGCTCTTGCAAGAGCGACCAAGCGCTCCGAGCATGGACGGTGCTGCCGTCTTTCAAGGGAAGCTGCATGTCCACGTCCAGTTGATAGGCACCCGTGCTGCCCAGGTGCTCTGGATCGGTGGCCACGGGTGCGCCGTCCTGGATGGCTACGTAGCTTGAACGGTAAGCCGGTGCCGCCACAGCAGTGAGCCCGGCAACCTCTTCGGCCAGGATGCGCTTTCCCGTGTCCGCATTCACCAGCAGCGGCATGTCCGTGAAGTTCGCCATGAACGATTCGTCGTAGAGGCCTTCATCGATGATGTGCTTGCTAGCAGCCAGCGCGAACACCGCATCAGTGTCAGGGGCTATCTGCACCCATTCATCTGACTTCTCGGCCGTGGGGCAGTAGTTCGGATCGAAGGTGACGATCTTCCCGCCCGCTTCGCGCGACCGGTTCAAGAACTGGGCATCCGGCAGGCGAGTCACCATGACGTTCGAACCGAAGACCATGGTGTAGCGGGAGTCCTCCCAGCAATAGCTTTCAAGCTCTTCGCTCTGGCAGCCGAAGGTCTCAGGCCAGAACATGGGAAGGTCACCGTTCATCTCATAGCAGCCGATGGCCGACCAGCCCATCATGTTCGTCAGGCGGATGATGCTGCCCTTCTGCACATGGCCCGTGCCTTGCACCTGCCAGATGACACCGATGGAATCAGCACCGTACTTCTCGGCTACTGCGTTCAACCCTTCGGCCGCTTTGGTGATGGCCTCATCCCAGGTAGCGTCGCGCAGTTCTCCGGTGGATTCGTCGCGGACGAGAGGGTTCAACAGGCGGTCGGGACCGTGTACGAGCGTGTTGATGGACAGCCCCTTCAGACAACCACGAGGGTTATACGCAGGGTAGGGATAATCCGCTGCCGGATCGATCATCTTGATCTGGCCATCATGGACGAAGGCCTTCGTCCCGCACGCGCCCGTACAGTTGGGCGAGCACGTGGTGCGCACCCACATGCCCTCGTCGCCCGCTTGTTCGGCGAAGGCTTTAGCGGCAGGGGGATAGGGATCGGCCAGCGCCGATGCGCCCACAACGGCCGCCATGCCGCCCGCAGCTGCGGCTCCTTTGACGAAGCTGCGACGGGTGATGTCTCTTGCCATGCTCCCTCCTTTGGTCTCCCACAGACGATATATACGCAGTGTACGCATAGAGGCGAAGGGATCCTCAACCGCAATCCTAAGGTTGCGTGACGGTTGCATAACATGAGCTTTCGGGCCGAACACGTTCGGCCCCTACGCACAACCATGCATGCAGCCTAGGACCGAATGGGGTCGGCTCTTACGGGAATGATGTCTCCGGTCCTTTGTAGGGGCGGACCGTGGTCCGCCCGGGGGTCGATCACGATTGACCCCCACGGGCAACCATGCATGCAGCCTAAGGCCGAACACGCACGACCTGACAGA
>CAJURZ010000006.1:0-56298 GCA_910588905.1 uncultured Eggerthellaceae bacterium | reverse complement strand
CCCGGGGATGGTAGAATTGTGAGCAACTTTACTTGGAACCCGAAAGGCTGGAACATGATCTCCGGAGACATGGAAAAGCTCTATCCTTCCGCAAAGACCTTGGTGAAGGATTACGTGGCAAGCCGCATCCTCAAGAAGGATGCAACGCTGTATGACTTCTCAGAAGAGGCCAAGGAATTCGCCCGCGGCTTCATGGGCTGGACCGACCTGGCCGCCAACCCCGGCTGCAACATCGATGAGCTCACGCGCTTCGCTGACGAGATAGCCGCTGACGGCATCGATACCGTGGTGCTCATCGGCCAAGGTGGCTCTACCCAAGCGCCCATGACCATCACGAAATACAACCAGCAGGACAACAATCGCTTGCGCTTCCGCACGCTGGATTCTGACTCTCCGGTACGCATCCGTGAGCTCTATGCTGGCTGCGATCCGAAGAAGACCCTCTTCATCATCTCTTCGAAGAGCGGCGGGACCATAGAGCCGCGAAGCCTATTGGCTGCCATCCGAGCAGAATATGGGCCGGAAATGGGCGCCACCATGGCAAAGCATCTCGTGGCCATCACGGATCCTGGCACGAGTCTGGACCAATTGGCCCAGAGCGAAGGGTGGCGACGGGTGTTCCATGGCCTGCCCGAAGTGGGAGGCCGCTTCTCCGCTCTTACCGTCTTCGGACTGTTGCCTGCAGCTTTGGTAGGCATCGACCTTTCAGAGTTCTTGGCCCATGCCCGGGAAGCCGAAGTGCGCTGCTCTGAGGATGCCATCGACAATCCCGCCATCAACTTGGCAGCATTCCTGTTCGACAACTATCAGCAAGGCCGCAACAAGTTCAGCTTCCTGACCCCGAAGCGCGGTCGCGTGCTGGGCCTGTGGATAGAGCAGCTGGTCGCAGAATCCCTCGGCAAGAACGGTCAGGGCATCTTGCCGAACATCGAGGTGGATTCTCTGCTGCTGACCGAGGATCCCGGGGATCGCTCCGTCATCATGTATCAGACCAAGACCGACCTCTGGGACGAAAGCCGCAACTTCGAGATGTCCCTAGCCTACATAGATCCGAACATCCCGCGTCAGAACTACAAGATAGACAGCGTCATGGAGTTGGCGGAGCATTTCGTGATGTGGGAATACGCCATTGCCATGTGCGGCTATCTGATGAAGGTGAGCCCCTTCGACCAGCCTGACGTGGCTTCCACCAAAGCCGTGGTGCTAGAGAACCTGAGCGCGGGCATCCCTGACCCGGACTACGTAGAGCCGTTCACGGAAGACGTGGATATGGGCCAGGTGGAAGTGCGCCAAGCGCCGATGTTCGCCGAGTGCACCCGGCTCTACGACACGCTGCTCAACCTGTTCTTGTCCCTTGAACCGGGAGATTACTTCGCGCTGAATGCGTTCCTCCCCTTCACGGGCGAAGGGCGCCGCGAGGCGCTGGAGACCATCCGCCATCAGGTTGCCAGCCAGTTCGGCGTGGTCTCCTGCTTGGAGGTAGGGCCTCGCTATCTACATTCCACGGGCCAGCTGCAAAAGGGCGGCCCGAACTGCGGGGTGTTCCTGACCCTCTCGGCTGATGAGCTGAAGGATGTCCCGCTTCCTGAAGGATGCGAGGCGCCCTCTCTGGGAGCGCTGGCGAAGGCGCAAGCGGTGGGTGACATGATGGCCCTGGCCGAACGAGATCGTCGCGTGGTCAGCCTGCATCTCCCGGACAACTCTGGCGTCACCTTGCGCATGCTAGCCCAGGTGATCCAGTGCGCCATCGAAGATGCGGTGGTCGAGCGAGAGCTGGAACCGTTCGAATCCCTTGAGGATATGACAGGCCAGGAGTGACCGTGGCCCGGGAGTCCTTGGCATCGAAGCGGGAGCGCGCGGCGCTCATCGAAGCTCGTATGTTCGACTACTACGGCCCCGGAAAGGCCTCCCTTGATTACCAGACGCCCTTCCAACTGACCGTAGCCGTGGTGCTCTCAGCCCAATGCACCGATGCCGCCGTCAACAAGGTAACGCCCGCGCTCTTCGAGCGCTTTCCTACCCCTCAAGCCATGGCCCAGGCTCATCCGGCCCAGATCGAGGAGATCATCCATTCGCTCGGCTTCTTTCGCGCTAAGGCGAAGAATCTGGTGGCGTTGGCGCAGACCGTCATGGGAGAGTTCGGCGGAGAGGTGCCTGCTGACGTGGATCTTCTGCAGAAGCTTCCGGGCGTGGGACGCAAGACGGCTAACTGCGTCATGTGCGAAGCATTCAAAGACCCTCAGGGCATCGCCGTAGACACTCATGTGTACCGCATCGCTCACCGGCTGAAGCTGGCAGGACCCTCGGCGAACACGCCTCAAAAGGTAGAGGATATCCTCTTGAAGGTATTCCCTCGCAGCGATTGGCTCTATGTGAACCACCAGTGGGTCCATTTCGGCCGCGAGTTCTGTCGCGCCCGTCACCCTCGCTGTGCTGAATGCATCATCGGAGACCTGTGCCCCACCCGCGGCCAGTGGGCATGACCCGCTGAGCGCAAAGGCGAGCACAGGCGTCCGATCTTGATGCCGGGTTACTTCTTCGCAGCCTTCTTGCGGTCAGTGGCAGACAGCAAGCGCTTGCGCAAGCGAACGCTTTCGGGAGTGACCTCCACCAGCTCATCGTCTTCGATGTACTCCAGTGCTTCCTCCAGGGTGAAGGTCACCGGAGGCGTGAGCTGAATGGCCTTATCTGCCGTGGAGGAGCGCTGGTTCCCCAGGTTCTTCGTCTTCTCCACGTTCACCACCATGTCACCCTCTTTGGCAGACTCGCCCACGATCATCCCCTCGTAGCACTCGTCCCCCGGTCCCACGAACAGCCGTCCGCGCTCTTGCAGCGTATCCAAGGCGTAGGCCACTGCCTTACCTGTGGACATGGCGATCATGCCGCCGTTCTTGCGACCGGTCATCTCACCGGAATAGGGCCCGTACTCCAGGAAGTGGTGGAACAGCACCGCTTCGCCATGGGTGGCATTCAGGATGCGCGTCTTCAGGCCCATGGTGCCACGAGTGGGGATGCGGAAGGTGAGGTGGGTCATGGTCTCGTCCGAAGCCATGTCCTCCATGATGCCGCCTGCGGTTCCCATGACCTCGATGGCCTTGCCTGCGTAGTCGTTGGGTACGTCGATGGTGGCCTCTTCGATGGGCTCCAGCTTCTGCCCGTTCTCCGTCTTGTATACCACCCGGGGGCGTCCTACCTGGAACTCGAAGCCCTCCCGCCGCATGGTCTCCATGAGCACGGACAGGTGCAGCACGCCGCGCCCGGCCACCTCGATGCCGCTCTTGTCTTCCAATTCGTTGATGCGCATGGAGATGTTGCTCTCCTTTTCACGCAGCAGACGCTCCTTCAGCTGGCGAGCACCTACGATGTCACCTTCGCGACCTACGAGAGGAGAGGTGGAGGCTTCGAAGACCACGGCCATGGTGGGCTCCTCCACCGCGAGGGGCGCCATCTCCACAGGGCTCTCAGGATCGGTCACGATGTCCCCGATATCAGCGTCCTCGATGCCGATGACGGCCACGATATCTCCTGCCACCCCTGCATCCACTTCGGCTTTGCCCAGGTTCTCGAAGGTGTATACCTTGCGGATCTGTGCTGTCTTCTGGCTGCCATCCGGCTTCACCACCAGCACGTTCTCCTTCTCATGGATGACACCGCTGTGCAGACGCCCCACACCGATGCGCCCTTCGTAGCTGGAATGGTCGACCGTGCAGATCTGCAGAGCCAACGGAGCATCCTCATCCACCTCAGGCGCGGGGATCTCTTCCAGGATGGTATCGAGCAAAGGCACCATGTCAGCGTTGCCATCGTTCGGCTCCCGGCGGGCATAGCCATTCACTGCCGAAGCGTAGATGACCGGGAAATCCAACTGGGTGTCGGATGCCCCCAGTTCGACCATGAGATCGAATACCTTATCCACCGCACCTTCCGGATCAGCATTGGGACGGTCGATCTTGTTCACGACCACCACGATGCGAAGTCCGCGCTCCAAGGCATGGGACAGGACGAAGCGTGTCTGGGGCTTCGGCCCCTCATAGGCATCCACAATGAGCAGAGCGCCGTCGGCCATATTGAGCACGCGCTCTACCTCGCCGCCGAAGTCAGCGTGGCCGGGCGTGTCTATCACGTTGATCTTGACGCCCTTGTAGGCGATGGAGATGTTCTTGGACAGGATGGTGATGCCGCGTTCGCGTTCTTGGTCATTGGAGTCAAGCACGCGCTCTTCCACCTGCTGATTCTCGCGGAACACATGGGAAGCCCAGAGCAGCCGATCCACGAGCGTGGTCTTGCCGTGGTCAACATGGGCGATGATGGCAACGTTGCGGATATTCTCTTGCTTCATGAAGGCAGCTCCTGATAGTGCTCGATCTTTGCGAAAGCGACCGCTATTCTACAACCACTTTCCCGGGCTCTTGGGCACAGCAGCCCCTCAGCCCCTTGAACGGGGTGGCAAATGCACCGTGCCCCTGCGATAATCATCGACCATCATGGAGCGCATGGGATCATATGGAACGGTGGCCCCCGTCACGGTGGAGCGCCTTGCCATCTCGCCTGGGAAGCTGACCGCTTGCGTACGGCTGCGGCCGGACGCGCGGTACACGAACCCGCAGTTAGCCCAACGGGTAGTGGCGGATTTCCCTCAGCTGCCACTCCACGCCTGCGTGAACCCCCACGGTCCCACCTTCGCCAGCGTGCTGGAACACACCTCCCTGGCGCACCTGCTGGAACACCTCATCATCGACTTACAGGTGGCCCAGACTCCCGATGAGACCGCAGCCACCTTTGCGGGCCATACCACCTGGGTGAGCGAATCCGAAGGGTTGGCGCTGATCACCGTTAGCTTCCGCGATGATGCCTGCGCCCTGCGCGCCCTCCGAGATGCCGTGGAATATATCGAACGCACCCTGACCCCTTGAAGCCGATACGTCCCAGGATCACGCGCGATCGGCCTATGTGAATCGGGCCAGGAGGTCTAGCAACTCCTTGCGCTTGAACGGCTTCGTGATATGGGCCACCATGCCAGCCCGATGACTGCGTTTGCGACCCTCTTCGAAGGCGTCTGCTGTGAGCGCGATGATGGGCAGCTGTTGGAGGTCTTCTCGGTCTGCAGCGTGGATGATCTGGGCTGCCTCATCTCCACTCATCTTTGGCATGCGCATATCCATCAACACCACGTCGTAGGTAGAGGGGTTGGACGTCAGCACCTTGTCTACGGCTCCAGTGCCATCGGCAGCCTCATCCACCGCGAAGCCCACCTTCTGGAGAATCTCATGGGTGATCTCCCGGGAAAGGTCATCATCGTCTACCACCAGCGCCCGTTTGCCTGAGAAATCAGAGACGGAAACCTCTACAGGGAGCGAAGGGGCTTGGCTGGCAGGAGCGTCCTGCTCGGTCACCGCTGATGCCAAGCGCAAGGGTAGGGTGACCACGAATTCGCTCCCCTTCCCTACCTCGCTCTTGACTTCGATATCCCCGCCCAGAAGCTCGACTAGATTCTTGGTGATGGGCATCCCCAAGCCCGTTCCCTCTGTGGCATTGACCTCGCCCAAGCCATCACGCTCATAGGGAACGAAGAGGCGCTCAAGGAATTCCGGCACCATGCCGCAGCCTGTATCGGTGACGATGAACTCGAAACGCCCATAGCCGTCAGGCACATGGGCACCGTAGTTCGCTTGGGCTTCGTTGAACTCGTCGAACGCGACGGAAACAGAGCCGCCTTCGCTCGTGAACTTGAATGCATTGCCAATGAGATTCACCAGGATCTGCCCGATGTGCTGCCGGTCAGCCACTACTTTCGTGCGGCGCAGGCGCGAAACATCAACGGTGAAGCTGATGGTCTTACGCAAGGCCTCTCCTGAGAAGATGTCCTCCATCTCCTGAGCAAGATCTCCCAGGTCCAATTCTTCCTCTTCAAGGCTGATGGCACCGCTCTCGATGCGGCTCACATCTAAGACGTCATTGATGAGGGAGAGGAGATGATTGCTCGACCGCTTGATCTTTCGCAAGTGATCGGCCATGCGTGCCGGATCGTCTGTATGCTCGAGAGCAAGATCCGTGAAGCCCACAATGGAGTTCATAGGGGTGCGGAAATCGTGGGACATGTTCGTGAGAAAGGTCGATTTAGCCGCGCTGGCGTGCTGGGCCAGCTCAAGCGCCTTCTGGAGCGCACGTTTCTGTCGGAGCTGCTCTTTTATCTCAGCATGGATATTGCGCACGGCCAGCACCGCTGTACGTGGATGTCCGGAAAGGCTCAGGATGCGAACCTCTACGTGGTTCTCCTCATCGTTGAGGATCCGTCGGAACGTGACCGTGGATTCTAGCTCCCCTGACGCGAAGAATGCCTCAAGGCCTTCTCGGCTGATGGCCGCGGAAACCTGATCGTAGTCGTCCGGAGCAACCACCGTGCGAAGATAGCGTTCCCGCTCTTCGCCATAGCTGTCGTCAACCAGAGAGCGAACGAATCCCTCCCCAAGCATGTCTTCGGCTTGGCAATAGATATCCACCTGACCGGAAACCATATCCACCACGAAGAGCGCGAAGTTCTCACGCGTAAGGCTTTCGATGACATCCATCCGGTGGGCGCTACGCTCCTCAGCCTCCTTGAGGCCGGTCACATCTTCGATCAGGCAGGACACGAAGCGCTCTGACTGGACGATGGGGCTGGAATTGAGCCGCAGCCATCGTCCGTCCTTGGATCGACCTTCGAAGTGGATGTTGCGCACCTCGAGGGGTAACCGCTCCGCCTGCCATTGGATGAGCGAAGCCTCCTCGGGTTGGAAGAGACGCTCTGCAAAGGTGGCCACAGGGATATAGCGCTTTTCGAAACCATAGCGCTCTTGGGTCCTGGAGGAGAGCATCAGACGCAGGGTGCGCAGATCCAGGTAGAACAAACCCACGGCAAGATCGTCGTCCATGGCCGGATCCTTGTCCAGCCATTCGGTGACATCTTGGATCACAAAGGTGCAGTACCCCGGCGCAAAAGGCGTCACATAGACATGATGGAACTGCTCGAAGAGGATGGCTACGGTCTCGAATTCGCTGGCTTTGCCCTGGAACGCCGCATCTGCGAAATGGTTCAGCCAGCTCATGTCATCATTGCCCCAATACTCATAGGCATTGATGCCTATGAGATCTTCGATAGCAGCGCCGCTGACATTCGCCATGGATTGGTTGAGGTATTCGTAATGGAAATCGTAGGGTTCGCCTTGGTCGTCTACCAGAACACGAGCAACGCCCACTGCTTGCAGACTGTTGTCGAACAATACCTTGCAGGTATTGAGCAACCCTTCGATCTCATCCATCGCGCCTCCTTCCCTGAGCAGGAACATGATAGCGGAAGCACTCTGAAAGATACCGAGGGATGCCCGTCAGGACTAAGACCGAGCACCCCCCCGACTGCCTCTATTGATGCCGCTACCTCTGAGGCCTGCGAGGCTTGAGCCACTCCAGCCACGTAGCCGCAGCCGCTTCCGTGACATCCACCAGAGAGGCGGTGCTCCCTCCCACGCCCGCTGCTGTGCAAGCATTGATCGTGGCCGTCTTCGCCCTGCGCTGCAGCGGATTCGCCTTCGTGAATCCGTACTGGATCTTCACCCGGGGAAAGGTGATGCTCTCCGTAGAAAGCCCCCCGTTCACAAGACGCATGAAGCGTCGATTCACCGCGAAGCTGGATTCTCGATACCAGAGCACCGTGCGCACAACATCGAGCACCATGAGCAGTACGCCTAGACCTATCAGCAGGTAAGCTGCTATGGTCAGGCAATACACAGCCATCAGATCATCCACGGTGACGCTGAAGATGCCTTCGCTCTGGGCAAAGGATATCCCCGCCAGCAGCAATGCCGCCACTACCAGGAGCCAGAAGCCTCCGCCCTGCCAAAGGCAGCGCCGGATCAGACCCCGGCGCAAGGCAGCCTTCGCCAGCTTTTGCTCGTCTGTGGGAATGTCAGCGAATTCCGGTACCAGGCCGTCCAGGATCTCCTGTACGCGGGCCTTCTTGAGGAACGGATGGATCACGATGCCGTTCTGAGCCAAGGATCTTCCCTGATCGGATTGATCCTCAGGGCTGGCAGCATCCACTTTGCCTAGGCTAAGTTCGCAATAGCCCATGAGCTTGCGAACGAAGGTCTGCTTCACGATCACTGATTGGATGCGGTCGATGCTGACGCTTTGGGTCTGATGCTGGAGCAAGCCGCGCTCTATCTCGATCCGACCCCCACGACGCCGCGCGTGGAAGCCGCCAAAGGACAGGCAGGCGTTCAGGACGGAGAGGAGCCACACCACCAACGCTACGCCGATGAGGGCCAAAGCGCTCACGGCGATGACCGCCTCCAGGCCGAAGAGCTCCGAGGAAGTGGCCAGGGTGCCTGTGATGAGGTCACCGCTTTCGGGGAAGATGTCGAAGGCGCCGCTGATGAACTGAGCTAAACCTGCGATCGCCACCATCACCGCCACCACGAAGCCGCCGCTGTTGGAGAGGCCTGTGAGGATCAGCTCCTTATTAGAGAGCCTGTACTCAAAGGAGACGGGCTCATGGTTCACCACATCCCCCGCGAAGATACCGCCCACCTGATCCCACACCGCTACACCGGTGTCCAGGATGTTGCCTTGGGAGCCCGGTGCATCAGGGGCCGCAGGAACACTGGGCACCGTAGCCGATACGGCCCCATTCGCCACGGCAACCCCAGCCGTCCCGCTCGCCATGACCGCAGGGCTCATCGCCGGTGCCACTGGCACTCCCGCCGCTGCCTGTGCAGGAGCCGCGGCCTGCTGCTTGCGAGCATACAGGCCTAAGCGCAAGGTGTCTGCCTGCTGCTTGGTGAGGTAGGGGACGAGGATGGCGTTATTGGTTGCGCCGCCCGCTGTGTCGATGGAGATGTTGCACACCCCGAAGATGCGCTGGATGAGGCTGGCTTTCTGATCTACGGACTGGATCTTCGCATAGGGCACATGCATGCGCTTCTTCGTGAAGATACCCGAATACAGGCTGAATTCCTCGGGCCCTAGTTCGTACCAGAGGTGTCGGTAGGTCCAGGCATGGATGCCTACCACTAAACCGAAGAGCACGATCACGCCGCCGATGATCAAACCCAGGATGAGGGCCAAAGCGAGAGCGTTCTGAGGCCCGCTGGTGAACGTGGTGAAGAAGCTCGCAAGGGAAGAGAACGACCCTACGATCAAGACGAGCAGCACCCAGCCCAACGAGCGAAGGCTGCCCAGCCAGATGTAGCTATGATGGACGCGTTGACGTTGCTCTTCCATTAGACATCTTCCCTTGCCAAGCGAGCGAGCTCAGCGGCCTTGTCTCGGAGCGCTTCCGCTTCAGAGCTGTCCAAGCCGGGGATCTCATGGGAACCAGCAGCATCTGACACTGTGACGGAAGACAAACCGAAGGCGCGCAGGATGGGACCCTGGCGCGAATCGGTGTTCTGCACGCGAATGAACGGGATGATGAAGCGCTTGCGCCAGAAGATGCCCCGGGCGATATCCAGGTAATCCTCTGAAAGCTGATAACGCCAACGAGCATAGCGAACCGGAGGCAAGATGACCAAGAAGAGGATGAGCAGCGCGACGAAGAGGATCGTGAAGATGGCCATGAGGAGAAGGGGCCACCCCTCGCCCGGTTCCGCGGCGGCAATAATAGCGCAGGGGACCATGCAGATCAGATAGCAGATGATGATCCAGATAGCGTCGTTGATACGCCAAACGGCTTTGATCTTGGGATTGAGTTGTTGTGACGGAAGCGGTTGCATAGATATCCTTCGAACTGCGGTTTACGATCCTTGGCAACATAGCATATCTGGAAAGAACGTGCGTCTCTGCACCCCCGTCCGTTTAAGGCATAATGGGTGGAACACACCTGCCGTCCGGAGGAGACCCATGGACCAAGACGAACTGCGCTACTTGGAGCTGTTGGCTGAGAAGTTCCCTACTATCGCTGAAGCGTCAGCTGAGATCATCAACCTCATGGCGGTGTTGGATCTCCCGAAGGGCACAGAGCTGTTCGCCTCGGATATCCACGGAGAATATGATGCCTTCGCCCACGTGCTCAAGAACGGCTCCGGTTCCGTCCGCCTGAAGATAGAGGATGCATTCGGCCCTGCTCTGACCGAAGCTGAGAAACGCCAACTGGCCACGGTGATCTACTATCCGCGAGAGAAGATGGAACTGATCTTAGGCGATATGACCTCTCAGGAGGAAGAAGCCTGGATCCGCCAGACCATCGAGCGGCTCATCACGGTAGTGAAGCAGGCTTCGGGCAAGTACACGCGATCGAAGGTGCGCAAGGCGTTGCCGCCTGAGTTCGCCTACGCCATAGAGGAGCTGACCACCGAGAACAACCATGCGGTCAATCGGGAGCAGTATCACCAGACCATCATCCAGGCCGCCTTGGATACGGGCCGAGGACGCGCCTTCGTCGAAGCACTCTGTCAGGCCGTGCAACGCTTCGCCGTAGACCACCTGCATATCGTGGGGGACATCTATGATCGTGGGCCCGCGCCCGATGCCATCATGGACACCCTGGCCAACTATCACTGCCTCGACATCCAATGGGGCAACCATGATATCGTCTGGATGGGAGCTGCCTTGGGGCAGCGGGGATGCATCGCCCACGTAGTGCGCAACTGCGCCCGCTACGGCAATCTATCCATCCTCGAGGATGCCTACGGCATCAACATCCTGCCGCTAGCCTCCTTCGCCATGGAAGCCTACGGGGACGACCCCTGCGTGGCATTCGGGCTGAAGGGCAACCCGGATCTGCCCGAGCGCCAACATGAGGTGGCAGTCAAGATCCAGAAGGCCATGGCCGTGATCCAGTTCAAGGTGGAGGGCCAGTTGATCGCGGAGCATCCCGAATTCGAGCTGGACGACCGACGACTGCTGCACCGGATAGACTACGAACGTGGCACCGTTGATGTGAACGGCACCGTATACGAGCTGACCGACACCGTATTCCCCACCATAGACCCATTGGACCCCTACCGCCTCACGCCCCAGGAAGAGCGCGTGCTGGAGCGCCTCTGTCAGGCGTTCACGGGGTCAGAGAAGCTGCAACGTCATATGCGCATCTTCCTGGAGGCAGGCAGCTTATACAAGATCTCCAACGGCAACCTGCTATTCCACGCCTGCGTGCCGCTGAACGAGGACGGCAGCCTGAAGCAAGCGAATGTATTCGGGAAGCCCTATGCGGGACGTGCGCTCTACGACGTGCTGGACCACGCCGTGCGGGCCGCCTTCTTCAGTGAAGACGAGGCCGAACGAGAGCGCAGCCGCGATCTGCTCTGGTGGATGTGGCTCTCTCCCTCATCCCCCCAATTCGCCAAGAGCAAGATGGCCACCTTCGAGCTGTATCTGATAGCAGAGAAGGAAGCCCGCAAAGAGGTCAAGAACCCGTTCTACTCCTTGACGGATGATCCGGAGGCCATGGCCGTGATCTTCCGGGATTTCGGCATGGACCCGAACCGCTCCCGCATCATCTGCGGTCATGTGCCGGTCAAGGCAAAGGACGGCGAAGACCCGGTCAAGTGCGGTGGTCGCGTGCTGACCATCGACGGCGGGTTCTCCCGGGCTTACCAGCCCACCACGGGGATCGCAGGCTATACGCTCATCTCGAATTCCTACGGATTCGTATTGGCTGCCCATGAACCGCTGGAATCCGCCGCAGCTGCGGTAGAACAAGAGCTGGACATCCATTCCTCCCGGCGCGTGGTGGAGCGGGTGGAAGAGCGCACGTTAGTGGCGGACACGGACACAGGCCTGCGACTGCAGCAGCGGGTGGCTGACCTGGAGCGGTTGCTGACGGCCTACCGGAAGGGGCTCATCCAAGAGCGGGCCTAACCTGGGGAGCGGGCATCAAGACCGGATGAAGGAGATGCGGTGGAAACAGAGCTCATCACCCTGTTCGTGATCTGCGCGGTGGCGTTCCTCTGCCCCGTGCTGGCAGCCGTTATCCCCAAGAAGCTGATCCCTGAAACGGTGTTCTTGCTGCTAGCGGGGATGCTCATCGGGCCGAACGTGTTTGGCATCGCCAGCAACGACACCGCCGTGGCCTTCCTCTCTGACCTCGGATTGGGCTTTCTGTTCCTGCTGGCAGGCTATGAGATAGACCCGAAGAAGATGGCGGATCGCCAAGGGAAGTACGGCTTCATGACCTGGCTCGTCACCCTGGGGTTGGCTATCGGCATCACGGCCATCCTGCCGGAGATGCGCGATAACTTCATCGGATGGATGGCTGCGGCCATAGCGCTCACCACCACCGCCTTCGGCACGCTGCTCCCCATCCTCCACGACCGAGGGCTGATGGGCACGCGGCTGGGGGATTCCATCGTGGCCTATGGCACCTGGGGAGAGATCTGCCCCATCATCGCCATCGCCCTGGTGATGTCCACCCGCAAAACGTGGGTGACCGTCGTCATCCTTGCAGCCTTCGCCATCATCGCGGTGCTGGCCGCTGTCGTACCGCGACGGCTCTGGGAACGGGGGACGGCGCTCACGGGCTTCGTGTCGCGCAACGCGGAGACGAACTCCCAGATGGCAGTCCGAGGGGTGATGGTGCTGCTCGTGGGACTGCTGGCCGTCTCAGCGCTGTTCGACCTGGATATCGTTCTGGGGTCCTTCGCCGCTGGCTTCGTGCTGCGCTTCATCATGCCCCACGGCGACCAGGGGTTGGAACGTAAGCTGAACGGCATTGGCTACGGATTCTTCATCCCCTTGTTCTTCGTTGTAAGCGGCATGGGGATAGACCCGCAGGCGGTGGTCGAACGGCCAGGACCACTCTTCCTGTTCATAGGGATGCTGCTGCTGGTGCGGGCGCTGCCCATCTACAACGCCCTGCGATTGAACCCGGATACGCGCGATATGGACCCTTCGGCCCGGGCCACGGTGGCCCTCTACTGCACCATGGCGCTACCGCTCATCGTGGCAGTCACCTCCATTGCCACCACAACTGGGGCCATGGATGCCGAAACGGCTTCGGTGCTGGTGGCGGCCGGCGGCATAACCGTATTGCTCATGCCGCTGTTGGCCACCGCCACTCTAGCGCTGCTGAAGAAGCGCCACGGACGGTAGCGCATCTCCCAGCAGGCCGATGCTTGTCAGGCTGAGCCAGACGAGAGCCTAGAACATGTAGAACGGCATGAAGATGAGGCTCATCATCACGCCCAGGATGCTGAATCCAACGCTGATGCCCACCCCCACCAAGGCGCCGATGCCCGCCATCTTCGCGCACTTGGGCTTGGACTGCTTCCAAACGAGGAATAGGATGAGGCCCACGATGGGGAAGAAGAACCCGAGCACGGCCCAGCCGAAGCTGCCGCTGTCCATCTCTTGGTACGGCTGAGGGTAGGGCTGAGGCGTTGCTTGATAGACAGGCTGCTGATAAGCAGCCTGATCGTAGGTAGCCTGCTGGTTGGGTTGCTGCTGATAGGCTTGCTGGTAGGTATCAGCGGTTGGCTGCTGATACGCCTGTTGATAGGTTTGCTGATAACCCGCATCCGTGGGTTGCGGTGCTACCGGCGGTTGTCCGTTCTGGGGGTACTGCTCGGTCATGGTGTTTCCCTTTCGAAGATGATCCCTCGTATGCCTCTTATGCCTCTTCCTCAGAGAGAAGGCCGTCGTTCGAAGTGACGCTTGAAGCATCCACCGTGCTGCCTTCAGCGGCTACCCGCCGAAGCGTATCCGCCACGATGGACCACTCCACCTCCGTAGCCAGCGGTTCCAGATGCACATCCACGTCTTCGCCCTTGATCAGCGCTTCGAGCTCTTCCGGGATATAGCGGAAAGCGCTGACCTCTTCGGTGCCTTCTTGCTGATCATCGATAGTGTAGACCAGATAGTACTTGTCGTTGTGCGATGCATGGAATGTGTAGAGCAGCTTGCACTGCATCTCGTTGCCCTGATCGTCCTCCAACGTGAACGTGAGCTCGGCCCCTGCGGGCTGCATCTCCACCTGGTCCGCTTGCTCTTCTGTCTGCACGGTATCGCGCTCTTCTCCCATGACTGCCACCTTTCCCTTGGCTTCGGTGCCTTAGCTCCGGTATCCGTTCGGGTTGTTGCTCTGCCAACGCCAGGAATCCTGGCACATCCGATCCAGATCATATTCCGCTACCCAACCCAGCTCTTCGCGGGCTTTATCACAGGAGGCGTAGCTCTCAGCGATGTCCCCGGCTCGACGCGGCTTCACGGTATAGGGGATTCCGTGGCCACAAGCCCGTTCGAAGGCCTGCACCACCTCGAGCACGCTGGAACCGGTGCCCGTACCCAGGTTGAACACGCCCACACCCCGGCGCGTGCCGTCTGCCGCGGGCTGCCCCGTCAGGGAATACGGATCCTCTGACATGCCCGTGCCCACGCGTCCGGCCATCCAATCCAGAGCGGCCACATGACCCCGCGCCAGATCCACCACATGGATGTAATCGCGCACCCCCGTGCCGTCCGGCGTGAGGTAATCATCTCCGAAGACGCCCAGCTCGGGCAGTGTTCCCACCGCCACCTTCGCTACAAAGGGCACCAGGTTGTTCGGGATGCCCTGCGGGTCCTCGCCGATGAGCCCGCTCTCGTGGGCGCCAATGGGGTTGAAGTAACGCAGCAGCACCACGTTCCATTCGTCATCGCCCCGGTAGAGGTCAGACAGGACCTGTTCGAGCATGCTCTTCGTATGCCCATAGGGATTCGTGGCATCGCGCTTCAGGGCCATCTCTGTGATGGGCATGGTGTCCGGGTCCCCGTAGACCGTTGCGCTGGAAGAGAACACCAGGTTCTTCACGCCGTGCTTCCGCGCCACGCCGGTCAGCACCAGCGTACCGGCCACGTTGTTCCAGTAGTATTCCCAGGGCTTCTCCACGCTCTCACCCACGGCCTTGAAGCCTGCGAAATGGATGATGGCATCAATAGGGAACGTGGCGAAGACATCTTCCAACGCCTGCTCATCCAGGATGGAAGCATGGATGAAGGTGAGCCGGTCATCGGCCTCGTCCAGATTGCAGATCCGACGGACCCGATCCAGGGCCTCTTCGCACGAGTTGCTGAGATCATCCAGCACTACCACGCGGTAGCCCTCGCTCAGCAGCTCCACCACGGTGTGGCTGCCAATGAACCCGGCACCTCCCGTGACCAATATCGTGGTGTCTTCGGGGGCCTTCGCCAAAGATCTGTTCGCCATAGGAATCCTTTCACAGAGGGCAAGGTCCCATGATAGCGAATGTCTCTCCGTTTCCGCCTCCGATATTCCCTTCCTATCACGTTTCGGATGCCCCCGTTCAGCACTCTTTACCAGAGCCAGTAAACAGACTGGAAACATTTCCTGTATATAACGAGCGCAATGATCCGTGGGAAAGGGACCTCTGATGACCGTCAAGATTCTGCTCGTTATCGTGTTCGTCGCCATTGCTGTGGGCGTGGGCATCTATTGTCGTCGCTCCACTTCCACCGTAGACGGCTTCGTTCTGGGCGGCCGCAAAGTGGGGCCTTGGATGAGCGCCTTCGCCTATGGCACCAGCTACTTCTCCGCCGTGGTGTTCGTAGGATACGCAGGGCAATTCGGCTTCAAATACGGCATCGCGGCCACCTGGGCGGGCATCGGCAACGCCATCCTGGGCAGCCTCCTGGCCTGGTGGGTGCTGGGCCCTCGCACCCGTGAGCTCACCCATCGGCTGGGCGCGCAGACCATGCCGGAGTTCTTCGGCAAGCGCTATGGCTCCAAGGCACTGCGCATCGCGGCGGCGGCCATCATCTTCATCTTCCTGATCCCCTACACCGCCAGCGTATACAACGGTTTGTCCCGCCTCTTCGGCATGGCCTTCGACCTGCCCTACGATGTATGCGTGATAGGCATGGCCGTCATCACCTGCATCTACGTGGTAGTGGGCGGCTATATGGCCACAGTCATGAATGATTTCATCCAAGGCATCGTCATGCTGCTGGGCATCACCGCGGTCATCGTGGCGGTCATCTTGTCGAACGGGGGCTTCTCCGAGGCCATCACCCAGCTCTCCCAGATCCCCGCAGATGGCAGCGCCATGCAAGGGCCCTTCGTCAGCTTCTTCGGCCCTGACCTGTTCAACCTGCTGGGTGTGGTGGTGCTGACCAGCTTGGGTACCTGGGGGCTGCCTCAGATGGTGCAGAAGTTCTACGCCATCAAGAGCGGCCCGGCCGTGAAACAGGGGGCTATCATCTCCACCATCTTCGCCTTCGTGGTGGCGGGAGGCAGCTACTTCTTGGGCGGCTTCGGGCGGCTCTACGAAGGGCAGATCGAATACGCGGCGAATGGCACGCCCATCTATGACTCCGTCATCCCCACGATGCTCTCCACGCTGCCGGACCTCCTGATAGGACTGGTCATCGTGTTGGTGCTGTCTGCCTCCATGTCTACCTTAAGCTCATTGGTGCTGACGTCATCGTCCACCTTGACCATCGACCTCATCAAGGGCAACTTCGTGAAGGACATGGACGAGAAGCAGCAGCTCTTCTCCATGCGCGGCCTGCTGGTGGTGTTCATCGCCATATCGGCGGCCATCGCGCTTCTGCAATACCACTCGTCCATCGTGTTCATCGCTCAGCTCATGGGCTATTCCTGGGGTGCCCTGGCAGGCGCATTCCTCGGGCCGTTCCTCTGGGGCCTCTACAAGAAGAAGGTATCGAAGGCAGCGGTGTGGTGCTCGTTCATCGTAGGCGTGGGGCTCACGGCCGTGAACATGGCCATGGGTTTCGCGGGGACGCCGCTCATTGCCAGCCCCATCAACTGCGGCGCCCTCTGCATGATCCTGTCCTTGGTGATCGTGCCCGTGGTCTCGCTGTTCACCCCGGCTGAGGAATTCCCAGTGGATCCGCCGTCCCGCCTGTCCGAGGGCGACCGCGCCTTCGAAGAGCAGGTAGCCCTTGAGGAAGCTGCGGGGGCTCCCGTTCCTGGCAGCGCAGAAGAGGGTCAGCGCGAAGGGATCGCTCCCAGTGTTCAGGAGGCTATCGACACGGTGCGCTCTTCGTGATGACGAAGAGCGGTTATGCGGTCCGCAGGGCGGCTGCACGATCGATCATTCGCAATAGTCCGTGTCTATCTGGACGTCGTAGATGAAATCAGGGTACTGAGCCTTCATTCCCTTGATCACCGCCTGGGCGTCCTTATCATCCTTGGCTGACACGTCCAGTACCAGGTCGAAGTAACAGGTCTTGCTGCCCTCATCCACGTAGAAGGCGTGGCTGTTGAGCACCTCTTTCTGCGCGCAGCAGAGCTGCTGCAATGCCGCGTTCATAGGCGCGTACTTCCCGGTGGTGTTGTCAGTGTAGATACCTACCGTGATCTGAGCGTCGAACTTCTGTCGGACCCCCTGGGTGATCTGCCGCGTCAGCTCCCCCACTTCCTTCGCCGTCATGTCATCTGGCACCTGGATGTGCACAGCTCCGACGACCCTATGGGGCCCGAAATCGTCTAGGACCACATCGTGGACAGCCTGCACGGAGGGGAACTGGCGGATGTATTCCTTGAGGGACGATACCAGCTGCTTGCTCTCTGGTGTGCCGATGATGGGTGCCAGGGAGTCTCGCAGCACATCGATGCCTGCCTTGCACACGAGGATGGAGATGACGAGTCCCACGATGCCGTCGATGTTGACGCCCCAGATATTCTGCACAAGGGCCACGACCAGAGTGCCACCGGTGATGAAGGCATCGTTGTTGGAGTCGACACCAGAAGCGATCAGCGCTTCGGAATGGGTCTTGTCCCCGTAGTGTTTGAACATGAACCCGAGCACCACCTTGATGAGGATGCTCACGAGGATGACCGTGATGGTGATGGTGGAATAGCTTGGGGTGCCGGGGTGGATGATCTTGAGGATGGATTCGCGCAAGGACACCAGGCCCGCCGCTAGGATGATGACCGCGATGACCACGGATGACAGGTACTCGATGCGGCCATAGCCGAAGGGGTGCTTCTTGTCAGGACGCTTGCCCGCCAGCTTCGTGCCGATGATGGTGACCACGGAGGAGAGCACGTCGGTGGCGTTGTTCACACCGTCTAGGATGATGGCGATGGAATGGGAGAAGAACCCGATGACCAGCTTCAGGGCCACGAGCAGCACGTTCCCGGCGATCCCCAGAAGGCTTGCCTTCACGATCTCACGTTCTCGTTGCATGTCCCCATCCCCCGATCCGCGTTTCACTCACTGTAGGCCACACGCTCCCACGCGGTCGGAAGATCCCCGATCTGTCACCAAAGGATTGGATGGGTCGCGCTTCGCGCGAAGATGCGTTGCGCGAAGACCACGCGCACCATCGGGCGGATCAAGATCCGCCCCTACAAGGCATCCTGACCTGCATGGTTCATCCGATGGAAACCTGACATGTCCCACGTAGGGGTCGAACATGTTCGACCCTCCCCGCTGCGTAAGCAGCGGGTGTTAGTCAAGCGGCGAATCTACCCTGTGAGCAAGGTGACCCTGTGCGCCGCACAATATATTTCGCGCGGAGTGCGCCAATGCGGCGGCAAGCCGCCCTTCCCCGTGAGGGGTTGAGGCCGATTCCGCAGGCCGAGAAAAGCGTGATATAAGCGAAGCATCACGTCTTTTCGATGGGCGATTCGTGGCTTACCATCGTAGTAAGCCACGAACCATGGGTGTCAAGGCCTATGAGCGAAGCGTGCCTTGACACCCGTGACGCCTAAGGCCGAACGCCCCTTGCGGGGAGGGCATTAGTCCCAGGATCACGCGGACGTCTGATATACTGCGTACATGCGTTCGGATTTTCGCTACATAGCCATTGACCTCAAGTCCTTCTATGCGTCCGTGGAATGCCGCGAACGGGAGCTGGACCCACTCACCACCAACCTGGTGGTAGCCGACGTTGCGCGTTCGGAAAAGACCATCTGCCTAGCCGTCTCCCCTTCGCTCAAAGCGTACCGCATTGGGGGCCGGGCGCGGCTCTTCGAAGTGCTCCAACGCGTGGATCAGGTGAACGAGGACCGTCTGCGCAGATTGCGGCAGCAGAACCGGAACGCTCAGTTCGCCTTCTCCTCCTTCGAAGATAGCATCGTGCGCCGTCACCCTCAGGCAAAGCTAGCATTCTTGGCAGCCAAGCCGCGCATGGCTCTCTACCTTGACTATTCTACCCGCGTCTACGAGGTGTACCTGCGCTACTTCGCTCCGGAGGACATCCACGTCTACTCCATTGATGAGGTATTGATAGATGCAGGCAGCTACCTGCGCATCTACCGCCTGAATGCGCGGCAGCTGGCCTCCAAGGTCATCACGGACATCCTCCAGACTACCGGGATCACAGCCACGGCGGGCATCGGCACCAACCTGTATCTGGCGAAGGTGGCCATGGATATCCTGGCGAAGCACGAAGAGCCGGACGAGAACGGGGTGCGCATCGCGGCTCTGGACGAAGCGGCTTACAAGCGTCGGTTGTGGAGCCACGAGCCTATTACGGATTTCTGGCGCGTGGGTTCCGGTTACGCACGCAGGCTGGCAAGCCAAGGAATGTTCACCATGGGAGATGTGGCCCGCTGCTCGTTGGGGGCTTCCGGAGACCGGCTCAACGAAGAGGTGCTGTTCGACCTCTTCGGCAAGAATGCCGAACTGCTGATAGATCATGCTTGGGGCGTGGAACCGGTCACCATGGCCCACATCAAGGAATACCAGCCGCACGACCGCAGCACAGTAGCCGGGCAAGTGTTGCATACACCCTATGGATTCGAAGATGCGCGGCTGGTAGCCTGGGAGATGGCAGAGCAGCTAGCCTTGGATCTGACAGCAGCCGGGCTGAAGACGGATCTGTTGGTGCTCACGGTGGGCTACGACCGGACAAGCCTCTCAGCCGAGCGCCTTGGAGAGGACGCCCAGGACCTCCAGGCGTACCCGGTGGTAGAGGACCACTACGGTCGGCTAGTGCCCAAGCATGCCCACGGCACGAAGCGCCTGTCCACCCCGACCTCTTCCGCCAAGCAGATCAGCCGGGCGGTGCTGAGCCTCTTCGATGAGCTGGTGGAACCGCGCTTCCTGGCACGGAAGATCTCCATCTCCGCAGAACATTTAGCCACTGAGGAGGAACTGCGCCAGCGGCCCGATCAGCTGACGTTATTCGGGGATGAGGATGATATCCCCGCCGAAGAGTTGGAGCGAGAGCGCACCCTGCAAGAGACCATGTTGGGCATCAAGGAGAAGTTCGGGAAGAATGCCGTGCTGAAGGCCACCAGCCTCAAAGAAGGGGCCACGGCCCGGCAGCGGAACAAGCAGATAGGAGGTCATTCAGCGTGAGCAAGGAGGTTGAGAAGTACCTTGATATCCTGGAATGCACCCGCCCTGAATCCGCCTATCCTCCTATGTCCATGGAAGACCGGGCAGCGCAGTTCGCACCCTTCGCGGCTTTGACCGGTCATAGCGAAGCCATTGAGGAGACAGCCGCCGAGGTGCAGGAGCGCGTCTCAGAGATGGGCATGCCCGCTTCAGGACCGTTGCGAAGAGGGGTGCCGGTGCAGGCAGCCAACAGGACGGGGGCAGCCAGCAACATCGGCCAAACGTAGCGCGCGTCGAAAACGGGGGCTATCACGCAGAACCCCACCACCACACCCAGTGGCACGAAGAGCACCCCCAAGCCAAGGTGCTTGCGCAAGTTCGCGAACAAGAGGACTGCCGGGATCCAGAGCACATAGACTACCGTCAGGAACGGCAGGTTCAACACGGGAATGGATGCAATGGCCCCATAGAGCTCATCCAGCCCCTTGCGCAACCAATCCAGCTCCGGCGGATTCCAGAGCACAGGCCGGTCTTCTTCGCCCAGCTTGGTATCCACCGTGACCATCCGGATATTGAGGAACGTGGTGGGCGCCACATACATCCCTGCCTGAGACGCGATGGCCGCGAAATAGGCTTCCGGATCCTGGATCCCCTGGGCGGCATAAAGCTCCAGGTATGCACCCAGATCAGCAGGGGTGGAATCCACCCGATAGTAATACTTGACGCCATCTTGGAAATCGAACTGATAGTGTTCGCGCACGCGCTCCACATCCACCACCGCATCGATGACCTGCGCCTCTTCCGGGGTCAGCTCATGGGCTTGGGCATAGCGAGCCGTTTGCTGGAACAGAGGTCCTAAGATCTCTTGCTTGCCACCAGGCGAGATATTCGCCAGCGGGAAGATGATCAGTGGCAATAACAGCGTCATCACAGCAAGGCACGTTGCCCCCTGCCAAGCGAACGCCCTCACCAAAGGCTTCCGCTTCCAAAAGAGAACGCAAGCCACTACCGTCGTGATCCCCACGATGAAGATGCCTGTCTTCTTCGTCAGGCACATCAGCAGCGCCAGCACCACGAAGAGGATGATGCGCCGGGTTGTCAGATACCGGCCGCGCGTTCGGGCACAGTTCGCCAGCATCAACGACCAAGGCAGGAAGAAGAGGCCGAAGACCGAATCCTTCACCACGCAGCTTGCCCACGTGGGCACCGCGGGTATCAAGCAGAGGAATGCCAGAATGCCCATGCGCGCCCAACGAGGCGTGCCCCAACGGCGGAACGAGCGGAGCATCCCCGCGAAGAGCGCAGCGTAGGCCAACGTTTGGAGCGTGGATAGCACGAAGACGCCCGCCATCCATGTACCGGTGAGCTGGTCGCTCAACCAGGCTGCGCCGCCGAAGAGCAGCGTGGTGAGCACCGGATGATGGTCCACCAGCCACGCATCCGTCAGGGTGCTCTGGCGCACGGGCGCCCACTGGATCAACGCTACGGGATGCGCATCGGGATACACCTGCCACATCTGCCAATAGGTGTCCCAATAGCTGCTGCCCGGGAAGTTCGCAATGAGCCAAGGTAGCCAGCAAAGGAGGATCACCGCAAAGGTCACAAGGGCAGGATGGCGAAAGGCAACGCCCCTCTGTCGAGGGGTGCGCTGACCAAGGCTGTCCAGAGCGAAGTTGAGGACCAAGATGACCAGGGCGAAGGGTACGATGCCCAAACCGGTGAGCAGAAGCTCCACGGGGAGCGACAGAGTGGCAAAGCCCTCACCGGTGGTGTATGAGATACCGAAGACGCAGCAGAACGAGAGAACTGCTGAGATGGCTGCTAGTTGCAGCCATTGCGTGCGCGTGAGGGAGGCAAGGAAAGAACCCATGGGGTCATTGTACCGTGCCCCTGCCTCCCAGCGCTTTCGTTGTCAGTCATTCCCGATCAGCGAATTCACCAACGCGCTCACTATGGATATCACGATAGAGGCCAAGAACGCGCTACCGAACCCTGAGATCCAGAACCCTATCCCGAAGAGACCGTTCGCCAGCCATGCTGCTAGATACAGCATGATGGTGTTCACGATCAGATAGAAGATTCCCAGGGTGACCACGGTGACGGGCAAGGACAGGATCTGCATCAAGGGCTTCACGGAGATGTTCACCAGGGACAGGATCAGTGCGAAGATGACGATCCCGACCCAGGCTGAATCGCCGCCGATCAATTCGATGCCTGGTACCAGCCACACAGCTGCCGCCACAGCGATAGCCGTCACCAACCAACGGATGAGAAAGCTCATGGGTGCCTCCTTACCTGCGTCTTCATTCGCTATCTCCGGCGCCTATTAAAGCCTATGGCTCCAGTGCAGCACACCCTTTCACCCATCTGGCACGCTTCTGTAAGCGAGCAGGCACCGAGGAGCGAACCAAGAGCATACCCCCTCCTGAGCCTCTGGAACGTCTGGCGCCCTTAGGTACTCAGAAGACTATACTGAGTTTGCCCTATAACCTATCGGAAGACCCTCACGAAGAGCCATGACCACATCTCTGACCCATGATCGCTTCGCCATCCTTGCCTGCGGCACCGCGGTGCTCATGGTCCTGGGACTCATCTACGCTTGGTCCATCTTCGTGCAACCGTTAGAGGCAGAATTCGGCTGGTCGCGCAGCCAAACCTCGCTTACCTTCTCCGTCTCCATGGTGCTCTGGTCTTGCGGCATGCTGGCGAACGGGCAGCTGTCGAAGCGCCTGCCCCTGCGCGTCTGCTTCGCCCTGGGCATCGGGCTCATTGCCTGCGGCTTCGTCTTGACCTCCTTCGCTAACCAACTTTGGCAGGTATACCTAGCCTACGGTGTGCTCTGCGGCTTTGGTACCGGCCTGTCCTACAACCTGTGGATGTCCTCCACGTTCGCCCATTTCCCTGACAAGACCGGCTTGGCTTCCGGCGTGCTGCTCATGGGATTCGGCATGGGCTCCATGGTGCTGGGTTCCGCCGCCTCCGCGCTCATCCATTCGCCTCTGGGCTGGCGCGGCGCAATGCTCATCCTTGCGGGCATCGCCCTGGCCGTGGCACTGCTGGCCATGCCCTTCCTCCATAAGCCAGAAAAAGCGAAGGCAACGGCAACTGATCCCTCATCTTCCCAAGCGGCCCGCGAAGATGATCAGGGGCTGAGTGGCTCCCAGATGATCCGCCAATCCTCTTTCTGGGCCTATACCTTATGGAAGGTGCTGGTCATGGGAGCGGCTGCAGCCATCATCGCCCAGGCTGCACCCCTCATGGCAGACCTGGGGGCGAGTTCTGTCTTCTGCACTACCGCCGTGGCGGCTCTCTCTGTAGGCAATGGCTGTGGCAGGCCCATCGTGGGGGTGCTCTATGACCGCCTGGGCCGCACGCGCACGATGGTGGCGCTTCCTGCTCTGGGCATCCTCATAGGCATTGGCCTCTTCGCCACCTATTCGGCAGGAAGCATCCTAGGGCTGGCATTGAGCCTGTTCGCCGAAGGCATCCTCTATGGTGGCTATGCCACCATCAACACCTCTTTCGTACGCACCGTCTATGGCCAACGGTCCGTAGCCATGAACATCGGTATCTCCAGCTTCACGCTCATGCCCTTCAACTTCGCCTTTCCCTTGATCCTGGCCGCGCTCTTCATGGCTACAGGCAGCTATGGCCTGGGGCTGGGTGCCTTGCCTGTGCCGGCAGCCATTTCCCTGGGTGCCGCCCTCCTCTGCAACCGGCTGACGGCAAAGGCGGCCTGACAAGCAGAATGGGCAGGTACCTAAGTGATACCCGCCCATTCGTAGGGGGAGAGATGGTCTCCGGGAAGAGGCGTTTACGCCTTGCTCTTCCTACTTTCCAATCTTGCCGTCTCCGTCCAGATCCTTGCCTGTGACCTCTTCGGCCTTTTCCTTAGCGGCCTCCGCTGCTGCCGAACCCTTCTCCTTGGCAGCAGCCATCACATCAGCGCCCTTTTCCTTGGCGGCCTCAAGAGCCTCGCCGCCCTTCTCCTTTGCGGTCTCAGCCGCATTGCCGATAGCCTCTTTTGCGTCATCCAAGAATGGCTTGGCAGCTTCACCAGCGCGCTCCGCAGCCTCTTTGGCTTCGTTCGCTGCATGCTTCAAAGAATCCATAACGGTCATGATTCACTCCTTTGGTCGATCCCGTTAGCTGTGCACATGATGACCTCATCCGAAGTGAGGGGATCCAACACAGGCCATTCGTTGTCTTCCAACGAACATCCCGTTGCCGTCTCGTTTCACCCAGAAGACAGTCCTTCCCCGTGAGGGGTTGAGGCCGATTCCGCAGGCCGAGAAAAGCGTGATATAAGCGAAGCATCACGTCTTTTCGATGGCCGAGCACAAGGCCGAACGCCCCTTGCGGGGAAGGTATTGTCCAGATGCAAATGGGAAAGGATGGTGGAGCATGTTCACATTTGGGAGAACACCGCCCCCTCCATCGTCACCTGGCGAAAGTGCCCCGCCATTATCATCGAAGTAGTGGAATATATGCAAATCATCGTCGCCGGTGAGCACCACCTTCGACACGAACACGTCGATGAGCGCCTTGGGGTCATCTATCTCGGCCATGCTCTCCAACATGAACAGCACGCGGTCGCGGTCCAGCTTCACCGCCTCGATGGCCTTGGCTGTGGCCAGTTCCTCCTGCAGCAGTTCCTCGCGCGCCTTGAGCTCGTCCACGCGCTCCTTGCCGCCCGGCGGCGCGATGCCCTGCTCGATGGCCTTCCATATGCGGTCGTATGCCAGCGTTATCTCCTTGAGTTCGCCCTCGATGATGGCGCTCTGCGGCGTATCGTCGCGCTCGTTCTCGAACTCGCACATGAGGTCGGCGATCTTCTCGCGGTTGGCCTCCACCGACAGGGCGGCGCGCACGGCCTCGGCCACGTTCTCCTCGATGGCCTCCTTGCGCACCTTGCGCCCGCAGCCCTTCTTGTCCTGATAGTAGTAGTACACCTTGCCCGACTTGCCGGTGCCGCTGGTGCCCGTCATGGGCGTGTCGCACTTGCCGCACCACAGCTTGCCCGTGAGAAGGAAGTCGGCGTTGCCGGCCTTCCTGCGCGGCCGCGTCTCGTCCCCCAGCATCTTCCAGATCATACGCTGCTCCTCCATGGACCACAGGGCGGGCATGCCGCCCTCCTTCTCGTGCCCCGCGTAGCTGAACACCCCGGCGTTCTGCTTCCGCTTGAGCATCTTGGTCAGGGCGTTGTGGGTGATGGGCTTTCCGCGCTTGGTGGTATGGCCTTCCAACGCTCTCACAATCTCCGCCACGGTCTTGCCGTTGAAAAGCATGCCCTTCGCGCGCCTCAGCACCCCCGCCTCGGCCTCGTTTATCTCATAATAGCCCTCCACAATATCCCAGCCGTACAGCTGCTGGCCGTTGGCCATGCACCTCTCGGCGTTCTTCTGGATACCGTCAACTATGCGCTCGGCCAGCTGGGCGCTCTCCCACTCGGCCAGCACCTCCTTCAAGCCAAGCTGCAGGATGGCATCCGAGCCGGTGCCTATGCTCTCGCCTGAATACAGCACCTCGACCCCGTGCTTCCTGAGCGTGATGCGCAGCAGCGCCATCTCGTCGCGGTTGCGCATGATTCGGGCTACCTTATATATGACCACGTAATCGAACAGCCCCGCCTTGGCATCGGCGACCATGCGCTGGAAGTCCGCGCGGTTGGTGTTGCGCCCGGACCTCGCCTCGTCCGAGTAGATGGCCACCACGTCGAGGTCTTCGATGGCGCAGTACGCCAGGTTGTTGTCGTGCTGTATCTCGATGCTCTCGCTTCTCTGGTTGTGGGAGGAGAAGCGCGCGTAGGATGCGGCGCGGCGCCCAGGCCTTGGCTTTTTGCAGAGGCTGTACTCCATGGGGTTCCCTACGCTACCGATACCTGGGATTCAGTATCAGGCGCATCCCCTTCGCCCGCATTTTTTTCCTCAGTCCGGCGCACGCCCTCGGAAGCGCGGATTCCCCGCACCGCACCGGCTGCGGCATCCTTGCCCGCATCGGAGAGGTGGGCGTAGTCATCGTTCAGGACGGCCTGCCGCCGATCGGAATAGCTGCCGGCGTACTGGGGGCGCCCTGCCAACTCGTCAAGCGAGCAGCCGAGCGCATCGGCCACCATGCACGCCTGCGCGAAGTTCATATTGCGCTCACCCGTTTCCCAGGTCTTGTAGGTCAGTGGCTTAACGCCGATAACTGCGGCAAAAGCATCGCGGCTTTTGTATCCCGCAGCCTTGCGCAACTGCATCAGTTTAAGTTCCATTTTTGCGCCTTTCGGGATATTTCAGACAACCCGAATAGTACACGCTCCGCCTCCTTTTTTCAACTTTTAGACACTCTAGGGTTGACATAGATACTCTGAGTGTCTATTCTTCTTTTCAGTCGATGCGTTGAGTATCTGATTTTAGAGGAGCAGACACACAGCGTGTACATAAAGAAGGAAGGAACAACCATGGAAATCAACCGCAAGAAGTTCGACGCTGGCCGCTCCAATTGGGTGCACGGCGAGCACGAGGGCTACACCTACGAGGCCAAGGTCTTCAAGGCCCCCAGCCAGTTCGGAATCCCCACCCCGCGCTTCCAAGACGGCGGCAACGTCTCCAAGCTGTGCGTCCGCGATCAGTTCGGCCAGGAGGTCTACGCATTCGACCGTGGGCAGGACCTCGCTACGGGCGAGGGGCTGGAAGCCGCCCTCCAGATCGTGGCGGCTCTTGAGGCCGTGTTCGTGGGAACCATGGACGAGGCCGCCGCCCAGTGGGTCCGCGACGTGGCCACCGAGTTCGGATTCAAGCGCGGCAACGTGGCGCCTGAGGACTGCGCGGCCGACCCTTGGGACTACTGCCGCTTCACCGTCTGCCGCGTCACCTACGAGGTGCACGACTACCGCCTCAGCATCGTGGGCCAGGAATAGAGGGGGGCAGCCATGAAGAACGAGCAGCTATACCGCGAGGCCATCAAGTTCGCCGCAGATGCCGAGGAGCGTTTCCTCAGCGCCGTCGAGGCCAACAAGTCCTTCAAGGATGACCGCACGCTGTGCGAGAAGCACCAGCAGATGGAGGTCATACCCGCCGCGCAGTGCGCATGCGCCCAGCAGGAACTCATCGCCCACCTGTTCGGCGTCTCCGATGAGCGCATCCACGAAGACCTCGCGCGCGTCATCCTCAGCCGCTAGGCAGCGGGTCTTGAGCAGACCCCAAAAACTCATCCGTCAGGTTACCCGTCACGACGTTAACAAGGCGGGGCACCCCTCCCCATTGAGTTGGCAGATGCAATCCCCGCCACGGCATTGCATCCCCCAGGTCACTGCGAGCAACAGGAAGGAGGAACCATATGGCCGACCAGTTCACGTTCAACGGCCGCCGCGTGCGAGCCTGGTGCGTCGATTCGGGCATCACGTATGACGAACTTGCCGAGCGCATCGGCGTGCCCGTCGGCACCCTCAAGGCGTGGATTTACGGGCAGCGGGGCATCAGCTTCCCGCAGGCCTGCGCCATCGCCGAAGTGTTCGGCAAATCGTTGGACGATCTGCGCGAGCAGAAAGCAGCAAGCTAGCAATCAAGAAAGGAAAGACATGGAAGAGATCAAGTCCCTCACCTACCGCGTCAAGGAAGCGGTGGCCAACACGATCGAGAAGGCCGCGAGCAACCCCGAAGGCATGTATGCCGTGGCCTAACTCGGCACCGCCTACGCCGCCATCTTGGAGGCAGAGGCCAAGGAGAACGCCGCGAACCTCGGCACCAAGCTGATCGAGGAAATCAAGGGCCTGTAGAGGAGGACCAACATGAACGACAACGCCATCAAGGAAGTGGTCGGCCTCATCTGCGAGAGCCGCCAAGAGGGGGACATGGTGAGCCTCACCATCGGAAGCCTCACGGGCGAGAACCGCCTGAGCATCACGAACGCGCCCAGCTACGTGCTGGATGCCATCACCGACAACGGCTACTACCTCAAGGCCGAGTTCGGATCCGTCATCGTCATGGCCGAGGAGGGCTAACCATGGAGAACATCGTCAAAGTGCGCGCCTGCTTCACAGGCTGCAACATCAAGAGCGGCAAGACCGTCATGTTCGTGGACACGGGCAGCGGCGAGGTGATCGACGGCCAGGAGGAGGCCTTCGCCGACGATGACGAGGATGAGGACGGCTCCTACCAGCTGCCGCCTGCCGCCTACGAGTACGAGGACATCCAAGATGAGGCGGCGTGATGACACCGGCGCAGCGGTCCATGTGCAGCGTACTGATGCAGCACATGGGCAGGTTCTACGAGAACCCCGAAAACGAGCGCCGATTCAGGGAATGGAAGGAGCGAAGGAACAACCCCGCCACGGACTTGATGCCTGCCGCCCCTTCCGGATGCCGCCAACTCGCAGGAAAGCGGCTCACCGCAAATCTTACCGCATCGCGGACGTTCTCCTCGTGATTGTCACGGCGTTCTGCGTCGCCTCGGTTCTCTGGGGCTACGGATGCGCCTACCAGGTCGGCTACGGGGCCGCCGAGCACTTCTTCACGGAGGTGCGCCATGGCTGAGGTCTGCAAGCAGCTGTACGACGGGGTGCAGCGCACCCCCCTCATGCGCGTCGAGGAGGCCTGCTGCTGGATAGCCGATGACTACCCCCGCAAGTGGCTCAGGCTCGTGAACCTCTGCGAGCAGGCCAAGGCCGACGGGCTGCCCCGCATCCGGCGCGGCGACCTGTTCATCCTCGCCCAGCAGCAGGGTATGGCCATCACCGAGTGCATGGAGTTCCGCTTCGACAACAACCTCTGGTCGGTGCTCAGCCGCTACCTGCTCATGTTCAGGCCGGAACTGGCCACGGTCACCTTCCCGAACTCTGCGGAAATCGACCGCCACGGCATCGACTTCGAGAACGTCTGGCACGACAACGTCGCCCGCAACACGTTCTTCCCGGTCAAGTGCTGGCAGGACGCGGTGGGCCTGTACCGAGGGGAGGCGGCATGAACCCCTACCTGGCGCAAGCCCGCAAGCCCATCCTAGCCTACCTCGGCCTTGAGGAGATCGAGACGGTGTGCACTCGCATCAAGTGCGACTGCGCCGACCTCCCTGAGGTGGTTGCGTGGATGCGCCCCCGCGTGGACACCAGAGGCGGCCGACCCCGCATCCACAACGCCCGGAAGCACCAGAAGGCAATGGACTGCATCGCCGACCGCTACAAGGCGGCTCGCGGCCTCATCCGCTCAGGCTTCGACGGCCCCGTGGTGATGACGGTGGTGAGCCACCGCCACGTGCCGGTCTCATGGCCGAAGCGCCGCAGGGGCGAGCAGGACACCATGAAGCCCGACGCCTCCAACATCGTGAAGCTGGTGGAGGATGCCCTCAACGGCATCGCCTACAAGGATGACAGCCAGATCGTGACGAGCATCCCGCTCAAGGCCCCGCGCGTCGGGGACTTCGACTGGCTTGAGATCGAGGTGACCTATTGCGAGGTGCCGGATGCGTAAGGGCGGAAGGCGCAACGACTGGAAGGTCGCCGATGAGCGATACCTGATCGAGAACGCCGGCCGCATCCCCAGGCGGGAGATATGCCAGCACCTCAGAAGGTCGAACGAATCGGTCAAGCAGAAGGCCAAGGCGCTGAGGATGCAAGGCATTCCCGTGAGCCTCAGGCACTACCGCCCAAAGCTTGAGCCGTGCCCCTCGTGCGGATGCCTCTCAGGCCACCTAGGCCGCGACGGCATCTGCGAGCCGTGCCGCAGGCGCGAGCAGCTGGCCAACATCCATGCAGGAATCGCGGAACTGCTGCCGCGCCTCCCCCTTGACGAGCGGGACACCTACGAGAAGACAGAGGCGGAGACCGAATCGCGCCGCGACCCGATGCCGAAGGCGCCCAACACTGAGGGGCTTTCCTACTACGAGAGGGCGAAGGCCGATGAGGCCCATGCCCTTGCCTGCGAGGAGTGCCTAGCAGGGAACCTTCGCCGCGAGATCAAGGCGGCGCAGAAGCGCAAAGAGCGCATCAGCAAAAAAGTAAATCAATGACACTTTTGGCATTTTGCCAGTTAGGAGCAACAAAATGAAACTTGAGAAGATGAAGCGCAACCGTGCGGGGCGCTACATCCCCCGCGAGTTCGCCGACGAGATCGTGGGGACGCTTGAGGACTACGACCTTGAGCCTGAGTTCATCGAGGGTGCCGCGTGCGTCCTCTCGTACCTCACCTGCCCCGAAGGCAGCGACATGCACGGAGCCGAGTTCCCCAAGTACCTGGACAACGGCCTCCTCGCCTTGGAGGCAGAGCCTCCCGCCGAGGTGATGAGCGCAGCCCGCGAAGTCATCGAACTCCTCAAGGCCAACGGCGTGGAGGTAGTGGATGCCTTCATCGTGCGGGGTGACCGCTAATGAGCGCCGTAATCGAAACCGTCAGCATCGAGGACGTGTACCCGCTGGTCGATGAGTTCGGCAACGATCTGGCGCGCCGCGACTACACGCTGAAAGAGAACCAGGCCTACGTCCAGGAACTCGCCCGCTCGATGCGCTCCAAGGGCATCCCCGACGAAATGGTCACCCTCGTGCGCGACGGCGGCATCTACCGCATCAAGGCCGGCAACAGCCGCATCATGGCCATGAAGGAACTGGGCACCAAGACCTTCCCCGCCATCGTTGAGGATGAGAGCACCCTGCAGGCCGTCATCGAGACCGTGGTGCGCACGAACACCAAGAAGAAGTACGAGGCCGTCGAGGAGAGCCGCTTCGTCCGCCAGCTGGCCATGTTCGGCACCGATGAGTACGTGGCGGAGGTGTCGGGCCTCACCGTCGAGAAGGCCGCCAAGGTGCGCCGCGCGGCCAAGGTCGTGGAGGATGCCGCCGACGATATGAGTCTCATGCGCCTCATCGCGATCGGCGAGTTCGCCGATGACCCTGAGGCCGTGAAGGCGCTCACCAACTGCTCGGAGCGCGAGTACCAGACGGTGGCCAAGCGTTTCGAGGCTCGCCGCAAGAAGGAGAGCGCGGCCACGGACCTCGCGGCGGAACTGGCGGCGCGCGGCATCGCCGTCGTGGATGACGCGCAGGGCATGGCCATGGTGTGCAACCTCAACAAGATCGCGCAGCTCCCCGAAGACCTCCCCGATGGCTGCGTGGCCATGCGCCACAGCATCCCCGGATTCTTCATGATCTTGGCCCCTGCCCCTGAGGAGGAGCCGCCCGCGCCTGAGCAGGTGGAGGAAGACAGCGCCCGCGCGGAGGCCGAGGCCATGGCCGAACTCTACGCCGAGGGCACGGGCAACCGCCGCGCCTGGCTCGCCGAGCAGCTGGCCGCCCAGAGCCTCCTGCCGAACCTCTCCCGCCTCGTGGCCGAGAGCGATAACCGCCACGCCCCGCTGGTCAAGACGTTCCTCGAAGCGACCGGCACCAAGCGCCTCAACGTCGGGCACTCGGAGATCGTCCTGCTGTTCGAGAGCATGAACGACGCGCCGGGCTGCGGAATCCTCGACGGCACCGGCAAGCCGCGCCCAAAGGCGTGCGAGCGATACATCGCCCTTATGGACGCGATGGAGGCCGACGGCTACGAGCCTGATGAGGACGAGCAGGCCATCTACCAGAAAGCAACCGATTGCATGGAGGCAACCAAATGACAGAAGAAGGAACCATCGAGGTGACGGCCGAGGTGATCGAGCCGACCGACGCGCTGGAGGTGACCTACACCCCCGCCGTGTTCTCCGACAACCTCGCCGCGCTGGATGCCTACGTGGACCAGCAGATCGAGCCGTACATCGGCGCGCAGCTTGACCCCAACGACTACGAGACCATCAAGATGGGGCGCACCTGCATGGCCGACCTCAACAAGCTGAAAGCGCCCATCGAGGCGGAGCGCAAGCGCGTCAAGAAGATATACGAGGCTCCGCTCAAGGAGTTCGAGGCGAGGGTCAAGGCCATCACCGCAAAGATCGACAACGCACGCGCAAACATCAAGGAGCAGGTTGATGAGGCCGATGCCAACTTCAAGGCGCAGCGTCGGGAAACGCTGGCCGAGGAGTACGCGGGATGCGCCGGCCCCATCGCAGACGTTATCCCCTTCGCCGCCATCTTGGAGGACAAGTGGCTGAACCGCTCCACCAACGAGGCCAAGGCCGTCAATGAACTCTACGAGAAGGTCGAGAAGGCGCTCAAGGGCTACAACACGCTGCAGACCAAGGAACTCGCTCACAAGGACGAGGTGGTCAAGCACTACGCTGACACCCTGGACCTCATCGGCGCGCTTGAGTTGGAAGACCAGCTGAACGAGCGCGACCGCCAGATGGCCGAGTTCAAGGCGGCGCAGGAAGCCGCCGAGGCCGTCAAGGCCGAGCGCACGGCACCCGAACCCGCACCGGAGCCTGAACCCGTCCCAGATCAGCCCACAGCGGCCGCTCCGCCGGTCTGCCGCTGGTCTCTGGCCATGGAGTTCCAGGGCACCGAGGCGTTCGCGCAGCAAGTTGCCGCGACGTTGAAGGGAATGGGCATCACGGGCGCCTCCATCAAGTTCGCGGGGGTGGTCACCGATGAGTAGCGAGATCGTGGAGTACAAGGCCGACAACGGCCAGGACATCCGCGTTACCGAGCAGGACGTACGCGACCTCATGGCAGCCAACGGCAACGCCATGGAGAACGTCACCTCCCAGGAGGTCAAGATGTTCCTGCGGCTCTGTCAGTCCCAGCGCCTCAACCCGTTCACCCGCGATGCCTACATCGTCAAGTACGGCAACCAGCCCGCGTCGGTCATCGCCGGCAAGGATGCGTTCGTCAAGCGCGCGACGCGCAACAAGAAGTACAGAGGCCACGAGGCCGGCATCACCTTCATACGCAGGGTCAAGGAAAACGGCGGCATAAGGAAGATCATCGAGCGCCGCGAGGGTTCCATGCTGCTGGAAGGCGAGGAACTGATAGGCGGCTGGGCGAAGGTATACCTGGACGGGTACGCCTGCCCCATCTTCGAGGAGGTTGCCCTCTCCGAGTACGCCGCGCCCGACCGCTACGGCAAGAACGGCTGGAGCAAGATGCCCGCGACCATGATTCGCAAGGTGGCGCTCTGCCATGCCCTGCGCGAGGCGTTCCCCGAAGACCTCGGCGGCCTCTACGGCGCTGAGGAAATGGACCAGGCGCGGCAGCAGGAACAGGCCGCCCCACAGCCTCAGGAAGAGGAGGCCGTGGAGTACATCGTTGAAGACGTGGTCGAGGAACAGCCCGCCCCCCAGCCTCAGGAAGACCCGCGCAAGGCGCTCTGGCAGCAGGTTGCAGATCAGAAGCGGCAGGCCATCGAACTCGGCACCAAAGAGGAGGGCATCACCAGCTGGATGGCCGCCAGCATCCTCAACCCCGACGGAAGCCCCAAAGCGATCAACATGTACACAGCCGAGGACATCGTGAAGCTCAGCGACTTCCTTGCCGTGAACATCCGCAACCATCAGGAACTCGCGGCGCAGCAGGGCGGCAGCGAGGCTGAGCGCGAGGAATACGCCGCTCCCGACTACGCCCCCGAAGACATCCCGTTCTAAGGAGGCGCGGCATGGGAATGGTTATACACGATGACTTCTGGGCGGCATGCCAAGCAATGCCTGAGAAGCAGCGCGCCCCGTTCCTGTACGCCCTTGCGAACTACCGCTTCACCAAAGAGGAGCCAAAGGGCAGCCCTCCGTGGCTGCCCACCTTCATCGCCCTCAAGCAGCGCATCGACATGGGTGACGAGGCTAGTGAGCGCGGACGCAAGATGGCGCAGGCCAGATGGGGCAAGAAGCAAGCGCAGGCACCTGCCAAGCAGGATGCCGAAGCAAGTGCCAAGCAGGATGCTCAAGCATATGCACAGGCAGATGCGCAGGCATATGCACAAGCATCGAACAACTCGGATGCTGAGGATGAGGTTGAGATAGAGGTAGAGATACCCCCCTATATCCCCCCGATGCTGAGCAGCCTGCAAGATGCGCCGTTCTGGCTCCAATGCCTCGGCGCTCTCAACGAGTTCCTCGGGACCACGTACACCACGATGCCGGAGAAGTGCCGGCACATGCTGGAACGCTGCGCAGGCGGCTACACCGTCGAGCAGGTGCGCTCGATGATCGCCTATAAGCGCGACGAGTGGCAGGGCACGAAGTTCAGCAAGCGGCTCACGCCCAACACGCTGTTCAGCCCCGATCACTTCGAGCAGTACATGCACGAGGCCAAGGGCGAGGAGAAGGAGGCCGAGGCGTATGCCGCTTACGACCAGTTCTAGGCGCGGGGCCTTCGAGGCCGAGAAGCCCATCCGCTGCGAGCACTGCGGCGCGATGAGGCCTCCCCGCAAGGTGGTCCGCGAAGACGGAACGCCCGTCGAGTTCAACGGCATCCCCGCCTTCTGGGGGCACGAGGACTGCGGCTGCCCAGGGGCTGTGGCCGAGCGGGAGGCAATCGCCGAGGCCGAGCGGCACAAGGCCGCCAAGGAGCAGGCCGAGGCGAAAGAGCGCGCCATCGAGAGGGCGGGCATACCCCTCCGCTACCGCGATGCCGCGCACCCTTACGCCGCGAAGATGGCCGCCCTGGCCTCCGAGGGGCAGGGCTTCTACATCTTCGGCCCGAACGGAACGTACAAGACCACGCTGGCCATGGCTGCGGCGCTGCAACTCATCGAGACGGGGCGCAGGGTCATGGCCGTGGCCACCTACGACCTCATGGACGCGATGCGGAGCCGCAAGGACGAGGACCGCGCCCTCTTCGAGCGGGCGGCCGGCTGCGACGTGCTCATCCTGGACGATCTGGGCAAGGAGGCCTCAAACACGGCCTACGCCTGCGAGCGCCTGTTCGCCATCATCGACAAGCGCGACAAGGCCATGCTGCCCACCATCGTCACGTCCAACTACCGCCTCAGCGAGATAGCCAAGAACATCACCGAGGGGGCGGTCGGCGTGGCCATAGCGTCCCGCCTCGCCTCCTCATGCAAGCAGGTCCCCCTTGAGGGGCCGGATAGGAGGCTCAATGGCCAAGATTGACATCATCGAGTGCCGCGACATGCTGCCGGCGCTCTCCGACATCCCCGACGGCATGGTGGGGATGCTGCTCACCGACCCGCCCTATTCGAGCGGCGGCATGTTCCGGGGCGACCGGTCGGGCGCAACGTCCGAGAAGTACCAGACCAACGATGCGGCCAAGAAGCCGGAGTTCTACGGGGACAGCCGTGACGAGCGCAGCTTCGTGCTGTGGTCGGTGCTCTGGATGGGCGAGTGTTACAGGGCGATGGCCGACGGTGCCAGCGCCATCGTCTTCTCGGATTGGAGGCAGCTGGCCAACGTCACCGACGCGATTCAGGCTGCGGGCTTCGTCTTTCGTGGCATCATCCCGTGGCGCAAGACCGCCGCGCGGCCTCAGCCCAACAGCTTCCGCAACGAGTGCGAGTACGCGGTCTGGGCGACCAAGGGGGCGATAGACCGCACGCCCGTGGCCGGTGCCAAGTACCTGCCCGGCGCGTACAAGTTCGCAGCCCCCTCAGGCGAAGGGCGCATCCACTCCACCCAGAAGCCGCTGAACCTCATCAAGGCGCTCATGGAGATCGCCGACGAGGGCGCGATAGTGCTGGATCCCTTCATGGGGTCGGGAACCACGGCGGTGGCGGCCATCGAGACGGGGCGGCACTTCATCGGGTACGAACTCAGCCCGGAATACTGCGCCCTGGCCAATGAGCGCGTCGCCCGCGCGAAATCTGCGGGGGGGGTGGCTTAAATGGCTAAGGTCACTACTCTGCCGGCCATGTACCAGCCGATGATGGGCAAGCCGTCCGTGAGGATGGCGCGGTGCGCGGTGTGCGGCCGCACGTGGCCGCTTGAGCAGCACCATGTGGTGTTCCGAAGCGCCGGCAAGATGTTCGTGGAGGGGCGCGAGATCGAGAAGCCGACCATCACGCTCTGCGGCTTCGGCAACAACCTGCAAGACGCGGACGGCCGCGAATACTGCCACGGCCTCGCCCACCATCGCCGGCTCTACTTCCGCTGGGTCGATGATGGCGCGATAGCCTGCGCATGCCATTGGGAGTACATCCGCCTGGACGAGGCATGCGACTACCTCACCGCCCTCAGGATGGACGGATGGAGGCCGCTATGAGCTTCGGAATGAGAGACCAAGACTGGGTCGACCCGCCCGAACCGCCCACGTTCCGCGCCCACTGCGGAGACTGCAACCACTTCCACGAGTGCCCCTGCGGCGCCCATGGCTTCTGCGACGAGATCGGCGAGTTCGTTGAACCCGATAGCGTCGTTACCGTCGGGAATGACTGCGATGCCTTCGACGCTGCGGCCAGCTTCGATCCCGATTGGGAGGTCTGGGAGGCGGCCGACCAAGCCTATGACCTCATGCGAGACCTGCAAATGGAGGAGGAATGAACTACATCAGCCTTTTCAGCGGCATAGAGGCCGCCTCCGTGGCCTGGGCTTCCCTCGGTTGGAACCCCGTGGCCTTCTCGGAGATCGAGCCGTTCTGCTGCGACCTGCTAGCAAAGCGATTCCCGGACGTGCCCAACTTGGGAGACGTGGCCGGAGTTGATTGGACCGAATACGAAGGGAGCGTCGATGTTGTCATCGGAGGAAGCCCGTGCCAAGCGTTCAGCATGGCAGGGCGAAGACTTGGACTTATGGACGAGCGAGGTCAGCTCATGCTTGAGTTCGTCCGCTGTGTTAGAGAAGCTAAGCCCCGCTGGGTCATCTGGGAGAACGTCCCCGGAGTTCTGTCACAGGACAAAGGGCGAGCCTTTGGCACCCTCCTCGGGGAGTTGGAAGACTGCGGGTATGCTCTCGCGTGGCGAGTGCTGGACGCTCAGTTCTTCGGAGTACCCCAGAGAAGGCGCCGTGTGTTTCTTGTCGGACATCCTGTGCCCGGATGCGCCGCAGGAGTACTTTTTGAGCCCGACTGCATGCGAGGGGATAATCCGTCGAGCCGAGAGGCGCGGGCGCTCCTTGCCGCCGGTGCTCAAGACCGCCCTGCAGGAAGCTATACGCTCAAGCTGCGCCATACCGGATCGCCTTGCCCAGGGGGGGGTTCTGGGCCTCTGATTCAGGACGATCTGAGCGCGACGCTGGCCACTAGCCAAGACCAGGTGCTGTTCCAGTCCAATGTGCTGCCGATCGACACCACCCAGGTGACCGACCCCAGGAACGGCAGCAACCCCCAGTGGGGAGACCCCTGCCACACCATGAGCGCCCAGGGGCACACCCCTGCGGTGTGCATCGGATTTAGCGCGGGGCAGTCGGCCACGGCGGGATCCGTTGCCGCGCAGGACGAGGTTGCCCCCACCCTGAGGGCTGCCGAATCGGGAACGAACCAGGTGCCGAGTGTTGCCTATGCCATAAGCGGCAACATCATCGGCCGCGAGGAGAAGAACGGCGGCCACCACTTGGGCATCGAGGACGATGGGGCGATGTTCACCCTCACGACCGCCGACCGCCATGCTGTTGCCTTCGCTTGGAACTCAAGCATAGGGGTATCGGCAGCTGAGGAAGTGACCCCGACGATGAGAGCAGCCCATTCGGGAGAGCCTGCCGTATGCATGGCGGATGACAACGCCCACGCTGGCATCGGAGTCAACGTGGCCAACACCCTGAAATGCGGCGGATCCGCGCCCATCGTAGCAGCAAACGGCTACATAGTGCGCCGCCTCATGCCCGTGGAGTGCGAGCGCCTTCAAGGATTCCCCGACGGATGGACCGACATCTACGGAGGAGAGACGCGTGAGCGAATCGACTGGGGAAAGTGCCCGGACGAGTTCGATGACCCCGAAGGGTACGTCGCATTCATCAAGAATCCGCCCACGGTCGTTGAGACGGGCACCCCCGACGCGCCCCGCTACAAGGCATGCGGCAACTCCATGGCCGTGCCCGTAATCAACCACATAGGCCGCCGCATCGAAGCGGTGGACTCGATTTTCTAGGAGGAAGCGTGAGCAATAGGAAGTTCGTCAAAGTCGAACAAGCTGGCAAATGCCCAACTGAGTGGCTTATTGATCTGGGCACAGTCGTGAGAATGCACCCCGATTCCAACTTCGTGGTCTTCGATGACGGGGCGGGCATGAACCTCACCGAGGAATCGGCGGATGCGCTAGCGAGGGAATTGGAGGCGATGAAATGAGCCGAACCAGCGACCGCGTGTGCATGCTTGAGCTCAACACGGACATGACGCGCATCGTCTGCTCCAAATGCGGGTGGGAGGTGCCGGCCGGCACCAACCCCAACACCGTGAGGGAATGCGGAGGATGCGAGAGGGTGGTGGTCTACGGAGACATCCCCCGCCTCTACCTCATCGGACCTGTCACGGGAAAGCCGAACGACAACAGGGAGACCTTCAGGGCGGTCCGCGCCATCCTGCGCAAGGACGGCTACGAGTGCGACTGCCCGCACCACTACATCGAGCAGGGAACCGAATGGGGCCGCGCCATGCGCATCAGCATCCGCCAGATGCTCGCGAACGACGGCCAGAGCACCATCCCGCTGTACGACGGCATCGCCATGCTGGACGGATGGGAACGGAGCCGTGGCGCGAAGATCGAGCACGACATCGCCGAGGCTCTGGGCATGCCCTGCCGCCCGTGGAGGGAATGGCTCAGCCCCGCAGCGCCCGCAGCCACGATGGCGGACGCGCCCGCACCCCAGCCGCTGCTGGCACCGTGCTGCTAGGGGGGGGGTGGACGCGATGCCCATGGAGCGCCACCGCTACCCGAAGGACTGGAAGCAGATAGCAGCCCAGGTGAAGGAGGAGGCGGGGTGGAAGTGCGAGGAGTGCGGGAAGCAGTGCCGCAGGCCGGGAGAGCCGCTGGACACGCACCGCAGGACGCTCACCGTGCACCACATCGACCACACGCCTGAGAACTGCGAGAGGTCCAACCTCGTCGCCCTGTGCGCACCCTGCCACCTGCGCGCGGACAAGGAGCACCACGCCCAGACCCGCAAGCGCAGGCGGGAGGAGTACCGGCGACACATGGCGGAACATGCCAATGCGGCCGATCGGGCTTCTTGAATCTTTCCTTCTTCCCCGGTCGCGCCGCGACCCTCCTCTACCGGAGCCGCCTTCCCTAGGGCGGCTCCCTTACGTTTTGCGACACATCCAAGAGAATCACCGCCAAGATAGGAGGACCGCCATGCCGCTCAGCCAGATGAAGTGCTGCAAGTGCGGGGGCATGATGCCGGTGCGCCGCAGGCGCGGCCACCTGCGCAAGCGCAACCACATCAAGACCATGTGGTGCCCTTGGTGCAAGCGCGTCACACAGCACAGGGAACGCTTCTAGTGCTCACCGCCCCCCAGGAGAAATACTGCCAGGCCCGCGCCCGTGGGCTGTCTCAGCGCCAAGCGTACCGCGAGGCCTACCCGAAGTCTGTCAAGTGGAAGGACTCGGCGGTGGACTCGCAGGCTTGCCGCCTTGAGAAGCTGCCCAAGGTTTCCGCAAGGGTCAAGGAGTTGCAGGATGCGGCCGCAGAGCAGGCTGTCGCGTCGCGTGCGGCCGTCATCGACCGAATGGCGGCCCTGAACGCCCATGCATCCAAGATAGCCGTGGAGAGGGCGCGAGAGGGCTTCATCGACAAGGCGGCCACCGATGCAATGATGGCCACAGGCTCCAAGCTGCTGGACGTGCTGCCCGACGATACGGGCAAGGGTGACGGAATCCTGAGGGTGTACGACTTCGGGCTGCTCATCGGGCGCGCCTTCATCGACCTGCACCGCTCCATCATCGCCCACGAGTTCGAGGAGATATGGGAGGAAGGCGGGCGCGGCTCGCTCAAGACCAGCCACATCGCCACCGAGATCGTGAACGGCGTGACCACCGTGCAGGGGCGCAATGCGCTGTGCATGCGCAACCGGACGAACAAGCTGCGCACCTCCGTCTATGCGGAGATCAAGAAGGCAGCCCGGAGGATGGGCGTGGCCGACGAGTTCACATGGGGAAAGTCGCCCCTGCAGGCCGTGCACAGGCCGACGGGCAACGTGATCTACTTCTTCGGAGCGGACAACGTGAACCCCGAGGATTCCCCTCTCAAGGGCTTGGCGCCCGAGGAGGGCTATATCGCATACGTGTGGTTCGAGGAGGCCAGCCAGTTCCCCGGCTACCGCTACGTCCGCAACGTGAAGCAGACGGTGCTGCGCGGCGGCGACGACCTGCCCACGTGGACGTTCCTCAGCTACAACCCGCCCGTATCGGCCAACGCCTGGGTCAACCGCGAGAGCAAGCAGCCCCAGGAAGGCCGCACCGTGCATCGCTCGCACTGGACGGATGCGCCGAGGGCGTGGCTGGGCGAGGCGTTCATCGCCGTAGCCGAAGCACTCAAGGCGCGCAACCCAAAGGCGTACCGCCACGAGTACGACGGCGTGGCCACAGGCACAGGCGCCAACGTCATCGACCCTGAGATCATCGAGGTGCGACCCATCACAGACGAGGAGCGCGAGGCGCTGGACAACATAGCCCACGGGGTAGATGCCGGCAGCGTCCACCCGTGGGTTCACGAGCGCGTGGCCTATGACGTGGACGAGCACGTGCTGTGGTTCCTCGATGAGGACAGCGCCACAGGCAGCGAGGCGCACGACACGAAGACCGCGCCGCTTCTGGCCGAGAGGCTTGAGGGATGGGACGAGGAGGATGATGACCTCTGGTGCGATAGCGCGGCGAAGGGCATGATCCTGTACTACCAGCAGCAGGGGCTTCACGCGCGCAAGGCCTACAAGCAGGGCGTGAACTCCCCAAGCGAGCGCGTGCGGTGGTTCAACCGGTTGGCCAAGATCGTCATCGACCCGAACACCTGCCCGCTCGCGGCTGAGCAGATTCCCGCCCTTGAGTACGTCATAACCCCGTCGGGCGACATTACGGAGACACTGCCAAAGGTAGACGATGACACGCTTGATGCCGCAGGCTACGCGGCATCCGTATGGATTAGGCAGGGGTTATAGCATGGCAGAGGAGCGCGGCACTTTCGCCTTCGCAATCGAATGGCTCAAGATGATGGGCTATCATCCCGACACCCGCATGAGCGGCATCATCGGGAAGTACTGGGGCTGGTACACGGCCGACAACAACTGGTACCACTACAGCGTGAGCAGGAACATGCGCCGCTTCCGCGTTGACCGCGAGACGCTGCACCCTGCGGCACTGGCGGCGGAAGCGTGGAGCGACCTGCTGATGAACGAGAAGCTGGGCATCACCGCCGAGGATGAGGGGATGCAGAAAGTCATCGCTGCCCACTTCGGCGGCTTCGGCGTGAACCAGGCCGACTTCGTTACCCGCTCCTTCGCCCTCGGCACGGGGGGATGGGCCTGCGGGGTCTATGACGTTTCGGACGATGGCATGCTCCACCCCGATGCGCGCGTGGAGATCGAGGACTACGAGGCGCACCAGTGCCTCCCCCTCACGTGGTCGGCTGACAGCTGCACGCAGTGCGCGTTCGTGACACGGGTGGAGCTGGACGGCCGCGACTATGACCAATGCCAAGCCCACGTGCTGCTGGACGGCACCTACCACATCCTCACGCAGCTGTTCGACATCAAGAGCCACCGCATGGTGTTCCCTGAGAGCGTTATCGCAGACCTCGACACCAAGAGCACCGAGCAGACCTTCGCACTCGTGAAGCCCGCCGTCCCGAATCCCCATTTCAGCTATTGCGCAATGGGCGCCAGCATCTTCGAGAAGGGCATCAGCGCCATCAAAGCCACCGACGAGGCGCTCACCAGCCTGCTGGTGCACATGCGGGTCGGCCGCCCCAAGATGTTCGTGACCGACACCATGATCGAGAAGAAGACCAAGAAGGACGCGAACGGCAACAAGGTCACCGAGTACGCCGCATTCGGCGAGGCCGATGACACCGTGTTCCGCACGCCTCCCGGCGAGGAGGGCACCGACCCGATGAAGGTGGTGCATCCCGAGATGCGCGTGGCCGACAACGAGGCGGCCATCAACGCCGGCCTCAAGATGCTCTCCCTCACCTGCGGGCTTGGGGACAACTACTGGGCATGGGACCACAAGGACGGCCTGAAAACGGCCACCGAGGTGGTGAGCGATTCCAGCATGCTGGCCAGAACGCTCAGGAAGCACCAGAACGCCCTCAGCGGCTCCATCACCACGCTGGTGCGCGGCGTGGCGGGCGTTTGCAAGGGCATCTGCGGCACAGCGGTGGACACGCAGGCAGCGGTCTCCATCGACTTCGATGACAGCGTCATCACCGACACGCAGACGGACAAGAACATGGCGCTCACCGAGATCAGCATGCTGGGCATCCCCGCCCTCAAGCGCAAGTACCTCGTGAACTACTGCGGATTCAACGAGGAGGATGCAGCGGCCGCCGTGCCAGACCAGGCCGCAGCGATAGATCCGGGCTTCTAATGCTGTCCCCTGAGCAAATCGAGACGGCTGGCGACGCGGTTGCCGCCGTCTACAACGACATAGAGGCCAAGATGCTCGACCACCTGGTCATCGCCCTCATCAACGTGGAGGAACTTGACCAGATGACCATGACGGAGCTCAACCTCCTCGCCCAGTCCCACACCCAGCAGCTTCGCGACTACATCAACGACGAGCGCGAGGTCATCGCGGCCGGGGTGCGCGAGACCGCCGAGCGCCTGATAGAGGCATCCGATGCCGATGACATCAGGCGGATGGGCAAGGGCACGCCGCTATGGCCTCAGCAGGTCACCGCGACCGTTGACGGCGTGGCCAGAATCTTGGCACGCGACAACATCCAGATGGTGGAGGGCGCCAAGCAGGCCTTCCTCTCGGCCTCAGTGGAGGCCATCACGCGCGTGAACACCGGCACCATGACCACGGAGCGGGCACTGCACTCCGCCGTGAGGAAGCTGGAACGCGAGGGCATCCCGATCATCACATACCAGAACGCCAGCACCGGCATCGTCACCGTGGCCAACAAGGTGGACGTGGCCGTGCGCCGTCACATCCGCACACAGATCGCGCAGGACGGCGCGCGCATGACCTTGGAGCGGATGGAGCGCGGCGAGGTCACGCTTGTGGAGGTATCGAGCCACGAGGACAGCAGGCCGAGCCATGCCGCATGGCAGGGGCAGGTCTACAGCCTGCACGGCGAGGTGGAGATAGACGGCCACAAGTACGCCGACTTCTACGAGGCCACGCGCTACGGAAGCGTGGACGGCCTCCTGGGCGCGAACTGCCGCCACAGCTTCGGGCCGTACCGACACGGAGCGCCGAGGGCATACGAGCAGAACCCGCAGCACCCCAGCGGGCTGGAAGGCTCGGAGGTGTACGAACTGGAACAGCAGCAGCGGTACCTTGAGCGGCGCATCCGCGAGGCCAAGCGAGAACTGAGGGGCGCGCAGCAGGTCTACGATAAGACGGGCAGCCTTGAGAGCCGCACCAACCTGCTCAAGGCCCAGAGCACGCTGAAAGATCGGCAGAGCGCCATGCGCGACCTCATCAGCGACGCCAACGCCAAGGCGAAGCCCGGCACCACCGTGCTCACCAGGAGGCCGAACAGAGAATGGGCTGGCGACATGCCGAAGGGCACCGCCATCAAGGCCAGCGGGCGCAAGGTTGACGAGTTCCTGGGAGGCTCGGGCGCATCCGCGACGCTCAAGGCCAACGGAATCACCAAGAGCGCGGCACGCGCCGCCATAGCCAAGGAAATGGCCAGCCGTGGGGGCACCGCCGCAGACTTCGCATCGCTTTCAGCCTCAGACCAGCAGGGCATCTTCAAGAGCATCGTGAGCGCGCTGCGAAACCCCGCCAAGATCAAGGGCGCGCAGCACGCGGCCAAGACCGCCGTGGACAGGTCCGCCCCCATATACGCGAAGCTGGAAGACAAGCACGTGGACAAGGTGGCCAAGCTAGTCGGCAAGGGCACCACGCCGGCGGCGCGGCTGTACCTGCGATACGAGGACCAGCTGAGCCTCATCGACCACGCCTACCGCAGCACCGCCCACTTCTCGCCCAGCGACGTGGGCGTGCGCATCAACGTGGCCAACACCTACGCCGACGCGCGCAGGCCGTCCATGAACACGTGGTTCCACGAGTTCGGCCACCATATCGACTACATCAGCACGGGGGCGCAGGGCTATGCGGCCAAGCGTGCCGCAGGCGTTCCCTATGGCGATATGTACGCCTCCACGAAGTACAAGGGAAACGCCTTCGGCAAGATGCTCAAGGAGGAGGCGACCGCCTACGTCGATGCGGTGCACGCGCGCATCAAGGCGGAAGCCGCCGCCTTCATCGACGCCATGGACCTGAGGGGGATGCGCGACGCAGGTATGCTGTCCGAGGCAACGTTCTCCGCGCTGCGGCACGATGCCCGCGCGTACCAGCGCGTGACATCCCCAGGCTTCAAGCCGGAGGACTACGGCTACACGCCAGAGGAGGTCAAGGCCATCAAGGCCAGCAAGAAGAGCATCGTGGCCACCGTCAAGAAAGACCCGCAGTACAAGGAGGCCGTCAAGAAGCAGCGCGCCTATGAGGCCGTGGGCAAGGAGATCAGGGGCATGACAGATGCCCAGAAGGCCGACCTCTCTGACATCTTCGGCGGCGCGACCGGCAACAAGGTGGACGGCGGCTGGGGGCATCGCACATCGTACTGGGACAAAGGCGGCGGCGCGCTCGCACGCGAGGCGTTCGCGGAGTTCTACAGCGCGCACATCGGCAACCCTGAGAGCCTTGCGGTGCTCAAGCAGTACCTGCCGAAGTCGGCGGAGATATTCGAGGATATAATCGAAGCGATTGAGAAAGGGGCTATCTGATGGATGACCTGATCTACGAACTCATGGACGAGTACAAGGCAAAGTTCGGGGACATCTTCCCCCGCATGATGATGATGAGCGCCCCGGACGAGGATGTTATCGCGGCAATACGCCAGTGCCTCGACACAGGGCAGCCGTTCGACCCCGGCCTGCCGGATGACGCGATAGTCTAGCGAAACCGTGAAGCCCCGCCGAGCGCGGGGCTTTTTCATGCCCAGGCGACACCTTGGGGAAACTTCCAACTGCGCGAGAGACGGCGGCAACGGTCTCAATCGCCCGCCTGAGCGGCAATCAGGTACCGAAGCGCGCAGAGAAGCGCGGAAACCAAACCCCGGAAGGAAAGGTTGGAAGCAATGACAGGAACAGAACCGACACCCACGCCCACGCCCGAGCCTACGCCGGCACCGACCCCTGCGGCGGAACCGGCACCCGCCCCGCAGCCTGCTGCACCTGCCGCAGAGCCTGCACCAGCAGCCGAGCCGACACCGCAGCCTGCTGCACCTGCCGGCAGCACCGTGAACGCCCACAAGTACCAGCGCGACATCGCGAAGGTGGAGGCAGAGCGCGACGCTGCGAAGGCCGAGGCCGAAGGGTACAAGGCCCTCAAGGACGAGTTCGAGCAGTTTAAGGCCGAGCAGGAAACTGCGAAGACCGAGAGCGCGCTCAAGGCGGCCGGATGCCATGACGTGGTGGCGGCGAGCGCACGCCTCGGCGAGTTCGATGGCGACATCGAGAAGCTGAAAGAGGCCGCGCCCTACCTGTTCACGTCCACCGATAACAGCAAGTCCACAGGGGGCAAGCCCAAGGGAACCCCCGACCCCGAAGACGAGCGCACGAAGAAGATGCGCGAGACCTTCGGGCTGACCAACGAAAAGGAGTAAACCAATGCCCAACCAGATCACCCTGCCCCAGGGCATCCAGACCATCTTGGACGAGGTGTACCGCCAGGCGGCCTGCACCTCCGTGCTGGACAGCGCCCCCTCCCAGGTGCGCCCCACCCAGAACGTCCACGAGTTCTGCTATCCGCAGATGGAGGTCGGCGGCCTCGGAGACTACGACCGCGCCAGCGGCTACACCTCCAACAGCGGCGTATCCCTCGTGTGGAAGACCGTGGAGGCCGACTACGACCGTGGCACCAAGATCATGGTCGATGCCATGGACAACCAGGAATCCTTCGACCTCGCCTTCGGGCAGGCCGCGAACATCCTGATGCGCGAGCATGTGGCACCTGAGGGCGATGCCTTCACCTTCGCCAAGATCGCCGCGCTCACCGGCATCACCAACAACACGGACTCCATCGAGGGCGGCGCCCAGTTCCTTGAGGCCATCCTCACGGCCACCACGGAAATGGACGAGAATGAGGTGCCCGACGAGCAGCGTTACCTGTTCACCACCTCCACGCTGCTCAAGTCCGTGAAGGCCCTGGACACCACCAAGTCCCGCGAGGCGCTTGACGGCTTCGCCGGCATCACCAAGGTGCCCCGTGGCCGCTTCAACACCGCCATCGACCTGCTCAGCGGGCGCGACGGCGACGAGATCGCGGGCGGCTGGAAGCCCTCGGAACTCTCCAAGCCGATCAACTTCCTGATCGTGCACAAGCCCGCGCTCATCAAGTTCGACCGCCACATCGCCGGCCCCACCGTCATCAGCGCGGACCAGAACCCCGATGCGGATGCGGACATCGTGAAGTACCGCAAGTACGGCGTGGTTGACGGCTACGAAAACAAGCGCGCAGGCATCTACCTGAGCCACCAGTAAGAAGGAGGAGCAACATGAAGACCGTGGGTCTGCTCATCGACGGCAAGGCCGTCCAGAAGAAGGAGGCCAAGACCTCCAAGGCGAAGACCACCAAGACCACGACCAAGGCTGACAACGCCAAGGCCGAGAACAAGGGCGCGGAGAAGGCCGAGAAGGCCGAAGACGCTGCCAAGGACGAGGCTGCCGCTGAGAAGCCGGCAGAGGCCAAGGCTGACAACGCCAAGGCCGGAGAGGAGGCGGGCGAGTAGATGCCGCTGCCATCCGTCACATACGAGCAATACAAGGCTCAGGGCGGAACGCTCGAAGCGGATGCCTTCGCGGCATCCCTTCGGGCGGCGGTATCTGCGGTGCGCGACGTGATCGGCTACAACGAGCCGCAGGACGATGATGACGTGGAGGCATACACCCGCGCGGTGTGCGCCGCCGTGGACGTGGACGAGGCCTACGGGGCATCCGGCGGCATCGGCGAGGGCGTGGCATCGGTCACGCTCGGCAAGTTCTCCGCGACCATGGGGCAGGCATCCGGCTCGTCATCGCTCTACGACGTTGACATGAGGCGCGCCGTGCGCCGTGAGCTCGTCGGCTCCACCCTCCTCTACCAGGGGCTGCAATGATGCCCCTGCCGCGCAGGCTGCTGCGCTCCACTGCGAAGGTCAAGGTTCCGAAGACAGGAACGCCCTACGGCGGCGAGTTCGAGGAGCCTGTGACCATCGAGCGCGTCTGCTTCGAGCCTACCGCCTCGATCAGGCGCACGGATTACCAACTGCAGGCGCCCTTGAAGGGCACGCTCTACATAGACCCCAAGGTGAGCACTGGCGCCTTCGCCATCCCTGCGGGGTCTCTGGTGAGCATTGACGGGGAGGTCTCCGATGCCACGGTGCATGAGTGCCAAGCCGTCCCGAACCTCGGCGACCTGCACCATTGGGAGGTGCTGCTCAAATGACGGTCATCCTCAACATCAAGGGCATCGAGAAGCTGGCGGACCCGGCCGAGGCGAAGAAGCGCCAGGAGGAGTACGCCATGCGCGTGGCCTTCGTCATGCGCAAGTACGTGCCCCGCGACGAGAACACGCTCAGGGCTTCCGAGCCGCTGAACTCCAAGTACGCCGAGGGTTTGCTGATCTGGAGCACCCCGTATGCCGCAAGGCAGTACAGCATCCCCATGAGGCACACCACGTCGGGAACCTGCGACCATTGGGACGAGGCGTGCGCGCGCAACGATATGCCCGCGCTCATCAAGTACGCCGAATCCCTCTATGGAGGTGACTGATGGCAGCCCTTGACCTTCTGGACGTGATGCGCCGCCGCCTCAACGAGGGCGGCATCACCGACGTATTCACCACCATGCCAGACGGCAGACGCTTCCCCGAATCGGTGACCATCGCCTTCGGCGTGCCCGACCGCAAGATCGTCTACTACGACGGCACCACCACCTCGCCGCTGCGCGTGACCGTGATCGTGATGAGGGTGAGCGAGTACGAGGCCATGGCCACGGCTCAGCTCGCCGAGAGCATCTTGGCCACCTCCCCGCTCGATTCCGAGAACGGCAGCTACGAACTTGAGAGCTTCGAGACCACCGACCCCCAGCCGCTCCCTTGGGACGAATCCGGGCGGTTCGTGTGGGCTTTCGATGCCTACATCGACACGAGAAAGGACTTTTTCTAATGGCGAAGACCGTGGACATCGGGTTCGCGCTGAACTACCAGTACGCGAACCTCCTGAACATCACCCCGGAGGAGGATGAGCCGACCTGGGCCTACATGGGGCCGGGCATCGAGGACATCAGCCCCGACCGCTCCGAGAAGACCGACGAGACCGAGGACTACTCCACCGGCGGCAACACCGTCACCACCGTGACGGGCGTGACCAAGACCACGAGCGTCACCGGCAAGCGCCGCATCGGCGACCCTCTGCAGGACTACTTGGCCAGCCTTGAGGAGTGCTTCGGGGACGAGCGCGAAACCCAGTACCGCTGCGTGTCCCCCACCGGCGAGATCATCGAGGAGGAGGTCACGCTCAAGGACATCAACATGAGCGGCCCGAACGGCGCAGCCTCCGACAAGCAGGCCATCAGCTTCGGCATGGCACGCAACGACACCCCCACCCTCATCCAGCCGGCCAAGGGGCACCATCTTCCCGCCACCATCGCGGTGGAGAACGTGACGGTTTCCGTGGGAAAGACCGAGCAGGTCACTCCGACCGTCGAGCCTGCCACTTCCTCGGACTGGTGCCTGTATGCCATCGAGAACCCCGACATCGCCAAGGTGACCGCCGACGGCATCGTTGAGGGTATCGCGGCGGGCAAGACGCGTCTCTCCGTGAAGTGCGCCGCCAAGCCCTCCATCCGCGCGACCGTGGACGTGGTGGTCTCCGAGGCTTAGCCAAGCGACACACTTGGGAATATCGGTCATGAGGCCGGGGAGGAAGCGCAGCCTCCCCGGCCTTTCCTTTTACTGCGCGAAAGGAAAAGAGGTAAACCATGGAACTCAAAGTCAAGGCACCCTATGAACCGCTAACCATCGAGATCGGCAACGCGGTGGTGGAGACCCGCATCAACGTGACGGTGGACGGCCTGCTCGACATCGGAGAAGCATGCAACAAGGCGCACAGCAAGATGACCGCGCTCCAAAAGCTGCGGGACCAGGCCGAGCAGTCCAAGAACGTCTCGCAGCTTCGCAAGCTGAACAAGCAGACGGCCGACGTTCTTGAGGTGGCGGTCAAGGCCGGCATCGGCGAGGAAGGCTACGACGCGATCGTGGAAGCCTGCGGCGCTGGCTACCCCATCAGCAAGGTGGACTGCAACATCGTCATGGGCAAAGTGTTCCACGCTATCTTCCAGACGGTTCAGGAGCGTAAGGAAGACACCCTCAACGAGAAGGCTGCGCATTACCTGGCGGAGGTAGATGATGCGCAGTCCGAGCCTGACCCGGAAGACTAAGGCCGAAAACGGCCGCCTCGTCAGTTCCTACGAATGGGGCGGCCATCGGGTTGACGTATGCGATTCAGCACGCAACGGCATCCTGGTCATAGAGCTGTTCCAAGATGAGGAGCTTGCGCCCGAGCAGAAGGCGCCGCTCCTCATTCGCATGCTGTTCCCCAAGCCCGAAGACGCTCTGGCCATCGCAGGCGAGCGCCTTGGGGATCTCCTCATCGACATCGTGTGGGAGGCCTTCGGGCTTGACATATCGAGCGACGGCCGCCACGCCTCGGAGCATGAGGATGCGGTCTTCGACTTCACAGAGGACGCGGGGAGAATCCGCGCCTCGCTGCTCCAATGCTTCGGCCTCGATTGGGATGACGTGGCCGGCACCCTCTCATACGCCGACATGTGCTCGCTTCTAGGCATGCTGCTGGAAGCCGATGCCGAGACGCCGTTCGCGCAGGCGGTCTACTACCGCACGGCCAAACCCCCGAAGCGCAACAAGCACAACGGAGACCTGTGCGATGCCTTCGAGGCGCGCCGCAAGCATTTCGCCCTCCAATCGGGGCGCGATCCCGAACTGAGCGCAAACGACACGACCGCCGACATGTTCGCAGCGGCCAAGCGCGCCGCCCAGAGAGGGGCGTAATCCATGGCCAACACCGTAACTATCGACGCAAAGCTGAACGAGAAGGGCGTCGTTTCGGGCGCAAAGAAGATCACCGTCAGCCTTGAGGACATCAAGAAGGCGGACGGCTCCCTCAACTGGCAGGGCGTGAAGGACGGCGAGAGCGCCGCCAAGAAGTCGGGGGACGGCTTCACGGTACTCAAGGGAATCCTCGCCAACCTCGCAACTGCGGGCATCGCCGTGGCTGCCGGCGCGGTCAAGGACTTCTGCTCCGAGGTCGTGGAGATCGGCCAGACCTTCGAGACCTCCATGAGCAAGGTGAGCGCGCTCTCCGGCGCGACCGGCGACGATCTGGCCACGCTTGAGGCGAAGGCTCGCGAACTCGGTGCGTCCACCACGTTCAGCGCATCGCAGGCGGCTGATGCACTCGGTTATATGGCGCTCGCAGGATGGGACACCGAGCAGATGCTCGCGGGCGTCGGATCCGTGCTCACCCTGGCCCAGGCCGGCGAGATGGAACTGGCGGCGGCCTCCGACCTCGTAACCGACTACCTCAGCGCCTTCAACATGGAGGCGAGCGAGACCGCGCGCATGGTCGATGTTCTCGCCTACGCGCAAGCCAATGCCAACACGACAGTCGAAGGCCTCGGCATGGCCTTCAAAAACTGTGCGGCAAACGCGAACGCGGCCGGCATGGACGTGGAGACCACCTCGGCCGCCATCAGCATGATGGCCAACCAGGGCTTGAAGGGTTCGGAAGCGGGCACCGCCCTCAACGCCGTGCTCCGCGATATGACCGCGAAGATGGAGGACGGCGCCATCGCCATCGGCGAGCAGTCGGTGGCGGTCATGGACGCGGAGGGCAACTACCGCGACTTCACGGACATTCTTGCAGACGTGCAGGAGGCCACCAACGGCATGGGCGACGCTGAGAAGGCAGCAGCCCTCCAGAGCACCTTCACGGCTGATAGTATCAAGGGCCTTAACCTCCTCCTCAATGCCGGAGCCGACGAAATGGTCGGATTCAGGGACGAACTCTACGGATGCGCTGGCGCAGCTGAGGAGACCGCCGCCACGATGACGGACAACCTTGGCGGAGACCTGGCAGCTATGAACTCGGCATTTGAGGAACTGAGCCTCAAAATCTACGACGGGCTACAGGAACCCTTGCGCAGCGCCGTGCAGTTCATCACCGGGACGGTGGTGCCGGGCATCGAGGGCTTCATGGCGTGGCTCACCACGGGCACCCAGGAGTTCGATGAGTTCGGCAACGTGGTCGGCGAGACGGCCTCGCCGCTCTCGCAGCTGGCCAGCACCGTGCAGAGCATGGTGCCCGTGCTCGCTGCGGCAGGCGGCGCGCTCCTTGCGTACGAGGGTTACTCGCTCGCGGTGACCGTGGCAGAGAAGGCGCGGGCAGCGGCCACCGCTCTGGTGGACAATGCCACCAAGCTGCTCAACGGCACCATGAAGCTGAACCCCATCGGCATCGTCATCACGCTCATCGGCGCGCTCGTGGCGGCGTTCCTGTACCTCTGGAACACCTCCGAGGAGTTCCGCAACTTCTGGATCGGCGTGTGGGATGCCGTGAAGGCCGCGGTCCAGCCCCTGGCCGACTGGGTGATGGCCAACGTCATCACCCCGCTGGTGAGCAAGTTCCAAGAGTTCCAGACGCTGTTCGCCGGCCTCTGGGATGCCATCGTGGCAAACGTGACGAGCGCCTGGGAGCAGATTGCCCCCATCGTGCAGGCCGGCATGCAGGTCATCCAGACAATCATCGGCGCGGTCATGCCCGTCATCCAAGCTGCGTGGGATGGCGCGTGGGGGCTTATCTCCTCGGTGTTCACGGCCATCTGGGACAACATCAGCAACACCGTGAACACGGTCATGGGCGTAATCCAGGGCATCATCCAAGTGGTCACCGGCATCATCAGCGGCGACTGGGGTGCGGTATGGAGCGGCATCAAGCAGATATTCGAGAGCATCGTGAACGGCATCCTGCAAGCTGGGGCCAACGTGTTCAACGCGCTCACCTCGATCATCAGCAGCGTGCTCACGGGCATCTACAACGTATGGGCCTCCATCTGGAACAGCGTGTTCAGCGTGGCCAGCAGCATTTGGAACGCCATCAGCTCAAACATCGGCGGGGTGGTCAATGGAATCTGGAACAACATCACCAGCACCTTCAACAGCCTAGTCGGCACCGTGCTGGGCATCTTCAACAGCGTGAGGGAAGCCATCACCAACCCCATCGAGACGGCGAAGAACACAGTGGGTGGCATCATCGACACCATCAAGGGGTTCTTCTCGAACTTCCACATCCAGCTGCCGCACATCAACCTTCCGCACTTCGCCATCTCGCCGGCGGGCTGGCAGATCGGGGACCTCCTCAAGGGTTCCATTCCCTCGCTCTCGATCGAGTGGTATGCGACGGGCGGCATGTTCAACGGCGCCAGCATCATCGGCGTGGGCGAGGCGGGCACCGAGTTCGTGGTTCCGCGCGACGGCAAGCATATGCTCCCGTTTGCGCAGGCGGTCTCCGAGAACATGGCGTTCCCGTCTCCTGAGGAGTTCGCCTCCGCCATCGTCGCCGCCCTCATGGCGGCAGGCTTCGGCCAGACGGTGCTCAAGATCGACGGCAAGACCCTGGGCGAGGCGCTTGCGCCGTACCTCGACCAGATCAACGGCAGCAGATACAACAACGCGAGGAGAGGACTGGCGATATGAACCACGGCATCAGCGTAGCGGGCTATCACTCCCTGGATGACTTCGGGTGGCGGCTCATCGACAGAGTTGAGACACCGCCGCAGCTGCGCACCACCAAGGTGACCGTGCCCTACGCGAACGGCTCGCTCGACTACACCGGCGTATACGGCGAGCCGTTCTACGGCGAGAAGTCCATCGAGTACACCTTCGCCAAGGACTTCAAGGGCATCAGCGAGCTGATGGAGGGCGTGCGCGAGTTTATCGAATGGCTCTCCGGCATCTGCAACACGGACATCCGCGACAGCATGTTCGAGGAGTTTCACAACCACGGCAGCTGCACATCCACCAAATGGGAGCACGCCAAGAGCGGAGTGCGCGCGACGGTGACCGCCACCTTCGACCTGTACCCCTTCATGGTTGCCGACGATGAGAGCACCGCCACGCTTGAGGTCGGCACCAACTACGTCATCAACGAGGGCAGGGCCGTGCGCCTGACTGCCAAGCCGCTGCGCGACTGGGCGACGATTACCGTGGGAGGCGAGAGCGCCACGGTCCGCAAGGAGCAGGTGACGAGCCTCTGCCTTGAGGCGGGCATGGTGGAGATCGAGGTGGACGGAGGCCCCGCGCTCATCCGCTGGTTCGAGGAGCGCATGTAATGCTCTACACGGTCACCATCACCAACGGCAGCGAATCGGTCAACATCCACGACCGCTACGAGCGCATCGCCGGCGCTCAAATCTCGAAGGAGCGCAACGCCATCGACAGCATGGCCTTCACGATCTACCCGGACAATCCGGGCTATGCGCTCCTTGATAGCATGACCACCACCATCCAGGTGCGCAACGGCAAGACCGGCCGCCTGGACTTCGATGGGCGCGTCGTGAAGGCGCCAGGCTCCATGGACGGCAACGGCCTCATATCCAAGGCGGTGCTCTGCGAGGGCGTGGAGGCGTACCTATGCGATTCGGCCCAGCCGTACCTGGCGGAGCGCCAGTGGTCGGGAGGCAACGGGCGCACCGGCCTGCAAGAGTTCATCGACTACGTGCTCGCGCGCCACAACGAGCGCGTGGAACCGCACAAGCGGGTCTATCGCGGCAACGTTGACCTCGTGACCTACGAGACCACCGGCGGCGTGTACAAGGGGCTGCAGCGCGATACCACGCGCGAGACCCTGTTCGGCAAGCTGGTGGACGTGTTCGGCGGGGAGATGCGTGTGCGCCGCAACGAGGCAGACGGCCTGCTCTATCTGGACTACAGCAAGAAGCTGGGGCGCGACCGCGAGACACCCGTGGAAGTGGCGCGCAACATGGCCAGCGTCTCCATGGACGAGGACCCCACCCAAGTCATCACGCGCCTCTACCCGCTGGGGGCGAAGCTGGAAGACAGCGAGGACCGCATCACGGTGGCCAGTGTCAACGGAGGGCGCCAATACATCGACGATGCCGATGCGCTTGCGAAGTACGGCATCCTCGAAGGAACGCAGACCTGGGATGACGTGACCCAGCCAGCCAACCTGCTGAGCGCCGCGCGCTCGTGGCTCGCCGAGAACAACCGATTCCCCCACTCCGCAGCCGTGAGCGTCTACGACCTCTCGCTCATCGACAAGGCGCCCGACGAGCTGAGCCTGCTGGACTGGTACCCGTGCCGCAACCACCTGGTGGGCTTGGATGAGCCTCTTGAGATTATCAAGCAGACCATCGACATCAACGAGCCGCACGCCTCAAGCGTGGACTTCGGCAATTCCACAGCGAAGCAGTCATCCCAAGCGACAGCAGCCCTAGCATCCAAGGTGGCACAGCTTGAGAAGATGCTCGGACTATAGGAAGGAAGGGCATGTCTAGAAACGCAAGAACCCACGACGTGCGCATCGTGGACCGAAAGATAACCTACCCGCGCAACGACCGATGGGTGCAGAACTGCGTGCGCGGCGACGTGCTGCGCGTCGCATGGGATGACGAATGGGACTACATGACCGACATCGTGGCCATCTTCGTCAACGCCGCCGACGGCGAGCGCAGCAACCCCATCGAGGTCACATCCGGCCAGTGCGAGATTCCGGCCAACGTGCTGCTCACACAAGGGCGGCTCTTTGTCACCATCATCGGCTACCTCGGAGACGAGCAGCGCATCGTCACCCAGAAGATGGAGCGCCCCTTCCTAATCAACGAGAGCGGCGACGTGTACGACACGCTTCTGCCCGAAGTCACCGAGGACGTTCTCTGGAAGGTGCTCAGCGCATGCCGGGACATTGACGAGACCATCGCGCAGGCGCTGGTGCTCGCGCGCGAGGCGCAGGCCATCATCGACGCGATTCACTCCGCAGGCTTCGATATGGACTCCGTGATGGAGGCCATCGGGCAGCTGACCAACCGCCTCACCCGCGAGAGCGGTGACATCTGGGCGGTCATGGACGTGCTGTATGCGTCCTTCGACGTGGCCGGCTACGAAGACGATGAGACCGCCATCTTCAAGGCGGCCAGCATGGACGAGGAAACCTTCACCCTAATGATTGGAGAGTAGTAACATGGCACAGGTAAACAGCTTGTCATTCATCAACGCCGAGGGCGTTCGCGAGAAGCGAGAGATCGTGGACTCTCAGGCGCGGGCGCTCATTGACGAGCAGGAGCGCAAGATTCTGGCGCTTGAGGAAGTGGACGAGGACTTCCGTGGCGGCCCCATCCTGCTGAACACCCAGCAGGCGAACAACACGTTCGAGGGCCGCAATATCGAGGTGCTGTTCGAGGACGAGATCGCCAACGGCTACGCGAACGCATGGGAGTACCTTGCCGACCGCGTTGACCTCAGCGGCAGCGTGGGAAAGAAGGCATACGCAGGCCTCCGCCATCGCGACTACGTGCCCCTGCAGGTCGAATCCAACACCTACAACTACAGAATTGGAGCGTTCGACTACGACCGCGACTGCGGCGACCATGAGCAAGGCCCAAGCCTCCTCATGGTTCCGAACCTCGCCTTCCCTGAGCGCGTCCAGTGGAACACCACCAACGACAACAACGGAACGGCTGCGGAGCCTAACCCCTACCTCGCCAGCAACGTGTACCGCTACCTCACCAACACGCTGCTCCCCAAGTTCCCCGCCGAGGTGCGCGCCGTGATGAAGGAGCGCATCGCCCTCATGGAGCACCGCTACAGCGCATCCTCGAAGCTGACCGATTCCACCACGTGGTCGTGGAAGAACATCGGGCGCCTGTGGCTTCCCGACGAGGGCGAAATGTACGGCTGCTTCTACTGGGGCAGCCGATACGGCAGCGCCATGGTCTCGAAGCTGCCCATCTTCGAGACGCCAAGTGACCGCATCTTCCGCACCCCCGACGGAGCAAGGTCTTACGTGTGGCTGCGCTGCGTGTCGGGCCTCAACTCGACCAACGCGTGCTACGCCAA
>CAJURZ010000005.1 GCA_910588905.1 uncultured Eggerthellaceae bacterium | reverse complement strand
CCCCCCCACGAACCATCTAGCAGATTCCGCGTAGGGGTCGAACATGTTCGACCCCATGCAGCAACCCCCAAGACGCAGCATCCGTGTTCAGGTCACAATCCTTAACTCCGCTGCGACAGCAGCGGCTATTAGTTAGGCGACGGGAAGAGCTGTCAGGAGAGTCAACCTCTTGCGCCGCACATCCTTCACACGCAGCGCGTGCATTCAGGAGTGTCCCAGAAGCATCCCAGTATCCCCCTCCCAATGGGTTCAATGGGTTGAGGCAACACCAACCTTTGATGACGATCATTGCGTGTAGATGATCATAGATGGTCACCATTGAAGATGCCATTGATGCAGGAACCCGGATCAGCTATGAAGGAATCCCATGGCGCGATAGGGTAAGCCTCATCGTGCTCCCAATCGATGCACCAGACCATTTTATCTTTTGCATGCCAGGCTATGGCATAGCCGCTTCCATAATTGTCTATCTCGCGCACGAACGAAAGGAATTTGCAGCGATGCCAGGTGATCTCGACAGTATCAGCATATTCGTAGAATTCGATCCATTTCGCCCATTTACCTGATGGGAATTCGAAGTGACGCGGTCCTTCTTTCAAGAACGTCACCATATCTGCAGGTAGCTTATAGCGGCGCAGCGCCTTGTCTTTTTGGGCTATGTCGTGAAGAGGAGCTGGTTCCAACTCTCTGATATATCGTGCTATCTCATCGTAGTGCTCAGTGAGAGCTGCGGTATAAGGCCGATCTCCATATTTATCGGTGATGAATAGATCTGCACCTTGGGCCACCAGATACCGAACCACATCACCCTGGCCGTGGCGTGCTGCTTCTATAAGAGGGGTGCTGGCATAGGGATAGACCATATCAGCGTCGTGATAATCGATATCAACGCCATGGTCGATAAGGAACTCGACCGACGCAAGATCCCCTGCTGAGGCAGAGCTACGCAAGGCTTCTCCACCCTTCTGTGCATAGGAGAGCCCCAGCGCTTCAAAAGCTTCCAAAAAGGGTACGGGATCCTGAAGGTCGTTCAAGGAATGAAAAAGCAGCCAAATAGCTCGACTGGTATCTTCAAGGTTGAACCCGTTGTCCAAGACATAGCAGAACATCTCGGGGCTATTCGCTTCAATGGCGCGAAAGAGATATCCAGGTGTGTCAGCGTTTAGGTCGGCACCTCGATCGATGAGCAATTTGGCCACATCGAACTCACGAGCTAAGAACGCCGCGAGGAGCGCATCGTATCTACCCTCTCTAGAGGATATCCATGTCCGATCGGCCTCAAAGGACACCTGCGCATTCGGGGACATGCCTGCGTCGAGCATTTCTTCAATCGCACCCACATCACCATCAACGATCGCCTCCATTTCGCGCGAAAGCACTACGTTGTTCCAGGATTCCATGAAATCTCTCATCACAACACATCCTCTAACGGCACGAGCAATATCGATTCCGATAGCAAGAGCAGGATAAAGCTTGGCTGATGGTGGCCCCAGAACGCTCTCGCAGTTGTAATAGATCAACCTTCCTCAGAGTATCTTATCCTGCGATCGATCCAGCAAGGCAGTGAAACGCACTGCCGCCTCTGACCTAGGAAACCATCCTTGGATCAGGAGCATATGGCATCTGGCCTGTCCCTTGGCACCCAAGTGGGTCGCGCTCCGCGCGGAGGTGCGTTGCGCGGAGATCACGCGCAACATATTCATTGCGGCAATTACCGGGTAACCTGACGTACCAGGTTCACCCGGGTACAGCCCCGGGCGGATCACGATCCGCCCCTACACGAGCAAGGCTACAGACCCTGCGTAGGGGTCGAACATGTTCGACCCCAAACGCCGCATCCCTGAAACCCCCGCAGGTATGCATAGATCACAACCCTCATCCCGCTGCGACAGCAGCGGCATTAAGTTAGGCGGCGGGAAGAGCTGTCAGGATGGACGATCTCTTGCGCCGCGCATCTTACGCGCGAAGCGCGATCATGCGGCGGTAGCCGCCCGCACCGGTGATGCGGACCCGGAGGGTCCCATCAGCAGTGCGGTGAGGATCTTTTATTGTTACACGAAGACAGCCCTTCCCCGTGAGGGGTTGAGGCCGATTCCGCAGGCCGAGAAAAGCGTGATATAAGCGAAGCATCGCGTCTTTTCGAAAGCCGAGGACCAAGGCCGAACGCCCCTTGCGGGGAAGGGCATTCATCCCGGCAGAAAAGGGGCGGATCACGATCCGCCCCTACGGGGTTCGTCCTAAATGCAACAGTGGCAAGATTGCAGCTCGGTGTCCTTTCGGTAGCTGTATGTGCCCGCTCGTTCGACCGGGGCAGCCTATGCGTATCATCGAACCTATCTGGAAGGGTTGGGGTCAAGAGCAACCGCTCATGCAGGATGGGGGCGGAGGAAGCCGGAACCGTGGGGAAGCATAGGCTGCATAGGATCACCGCCAACGATGAGATAGGTTACTTCGCCCCGAAGACCTGGGAGTTCTGGCGTGCGCTCATCGCCGCATTCTGCATCTGCACTATCGTGGGCCATTGGCTGGAACTGCTCTACTGCGTCATCATGGACGCGCTCTTCGGCATCGTCGCCCCTGATTACGTGGTCTGGACCGACCCGTGGTATCACCCCTATTGGGTCTATGGCGTGGGGGCTGTTGCCATGACACTGGTGATCGAGCCCTTGAAGGAGTATATCGTCGTGCGCTGCAAGACGCTTTGGGGCGCGCTCTTAGCCACCTTCGCCATCACCGTCATTCTGAGCATGGTCTTGGAGCTGGTGATAGGCCTTTTGGTGAACCAGCCTGACGAATTCGGCAAATATCCCTTCTGGGATAACTCCCAACTCCCCTTCAACATCCTGGGACAGGCATGGCTGGTGAATGACGTGTTCATCGGACTGGTTGCCGTGCTCTACGTATGGCTGATCTATCCCCTGATCTGCGAGATGTTCGGCCATATGCGCCCCCGCGCAGCGAATTGGCTGTTAGCCTTCATCATCGTAGCCTTCGCCGGATGTTGTACCCTATCCTATCTACAGCTTTGGCTTGGATTCTAGGAGCACACTGGTGGATTCCTTTGACGCCTATCGGCAGAGGGCGACAGAATATCTTGCAAACAACGAAGAGCTGCGGGGCCAGGTAGGCGCCCAGCCTCAGGATGTCTTGATACCTCATCCCTTGGGCGAGGGAGAGCATAACGTGAACTTCTGGTTCTCCGTACCAAGCGAGGGTCATGGCGAAGGGAGGGAAACCAGCCAACAACGCTTCGTTCTGCGCGTGAACGTCCTCCCCCAGCCTTTCCATGCCTGCCAGGTGCGCTATGAATTCGACGCCCTTGCAGCGGTAGCAGCATCAGGTTGCACGCCGCTGCCCATCTACGTTGACGGCTCCCCTACGGCTCCCGGCAAAGGGGTGCTCGTAGAGACCTTCTGTCCGGGACGGGTATTCGATCTGGATGAACCGCAGCCCGATGATCTCAAGCGCTGCGCTCGCATCCTGGGAGCCATCCATAGCGTTCCCGTTCCAGAGGACTGCCCGCTCCACCGTCCGGCCGACCCCCTCCAAGGGCTCTTCGAAGAATGCATGGAGCGCTTTCGGCTCTATCGAGACTCCCCCTACGAGGATGCCCGCATCACCGCCTGGGTGGATCTGTTCACCAACCTCACCATCCAGGCTATCCAAAGGGCCCAAGCCGCACCCTGTGAGCCGCGCATCGTGAACACAGAGACGCTGGCTTCCCACTTCCTCCTGCCTGACGATAGCGAAACCGGCTGGTTCGTAGACTGGGAACGGCCCCTTTTGGGTGACATAGCCCAAGACCTGGCCTTCTTCCTGGCTCCCACCACCACCTTCTGGGACAGCGACCGGTTCTTCACCGCCCAAGACCAGGAGATGTTCTTGAGGGAATACTGGACGGCAGTGGATGGCCGTTTCGATGCCGAAGCCTTCGAAGAGCGCTTCCCGGCCTGGATGAAGATATCCGCTCTGAGAGGCGTAGCCTGGTGCTGCAAGGCGCTCATCCGTTACGGAGGGACCGATGAGCACACGACTGCCCGGGCGGCGGCGAAACTACCCCGCTATCTGTCTGATGACTTCCTAGAGATGCTGCTTGAGGAGTGCTTCACCTAGGGCAGGTGCACGCGGCACGGAACTCTTCGCGTAGGGCATCCCCTACGCCCAGCTCCCCGTGGACGAAGGCATCGATGTTGCCATAGCTTTCGCTGACCGCCTCAAGGAACACCTCGAGGTTCTCCCGGCGTGCCCGGTGATCGTTCACCAGCTTGAGGGCCTGCTCCTCGTCTCCCTGGGCGATATGCAGGAACTTGGCGTAGGTTTCCGGGAACTGGGTGTCCCGGAACACATTCGTATAGAGGTAGTCCTCCAGGATGTCTGCGAATCCCGCCCCTAGCACCGTCAGCACCAACAGCGTCATGACGCCGGTGCGGTCTTTGCCGCCACTGCAATGCTGATAGATCGGAAGCCCATTGGAGGTGCGAGCGATGATCTGAGCTAGGCATTCCCGCATCTGGGCGGTCGTGCGCGGGTTCGCCAAGGACCGGTAGAAGCCATCGGGGTCACAGGCCACATCACGCCCCACTTTCTGGCCGTTGATGGCGCCCACCTCGTATTCGATGCCCACCTTCTCCTTGTCGTAGAAGGGGATGTGCAGCGAATCCACCCCCGGATGGACAGGGTTCGGCTTGGCCTCCACCTCCCAGCCACAGCGCAGGTCTATCACGCAGGAGATGCCGAGCTCTTCGAAGAGCCTGTGACGGTCCTTTGAGGTGGCTCCTGCCAGCGCGCCTCCGCGGAAGATCATGCCCGGCTTCACCATGCGGTCACCGTAGACGGGAATGCCGCCCAGGTCACGCACGTTACCCACCCCTTCAAGGGTGACGACACGCGCTGCGTGCTCAGGGGAGGCAGATGATTGGACGATGTCTAACATAGGACATGAGTATAGCAGGGATGGCGAAAAGCTCCCGCAGGGTTCCATCATCGGGTATCATCTTCCCTATGGATACCATTTTCATCGTGGAAGATGACACCGTCCTGCGTGAAGAGTTGGCACGGTTGCTCACGCTCCAAGGCTATGAACCCCGCTGGTGTGACCGGTTCGAGGATGCTGCCCAACAGGCCCTCGCAAGCCACGCCGCCTGTGTCGTGCTGGATCTGAAGCTTCCCCAGGCCGATGGCCTTGCCATCTGCCGGGATATCCGTGCTGCCTCGGCGGTTCCCATCATCATGTTGACGTCTTCCACCAGCGAATTCGACGAGGTCATGGCGCTGGGCCTGGGCGCGAACGATTACGTCACGAAGCCCTACCGGCCCGCGGTCTTGCTGGCCCGCATCCAGAACCTCGTTCGCACAGGCGCCACCCCAACCCCGCTCCTGCGGGAAGGCTGCCTCACCTTGGATGAGGCATCGGGTATCGTCACGTATCAGGATGAGAGCTGCGAGCTCACCCGCAACGAGCTCAAGATCTTGTCATTGCTCATGCGCAACGCGGGGAAGATCGTAAGCCGTCAACAGCTCATGATGCACCTTTGGGAATCTGATTCGTTCATCGATGACAATACCTTGACCGTGAACATGAACCGCCTTCGGAAGCGTTTGCATGCCCTGGGCGCAGATGAGGACCTCATCAAGACCAAACGCGGGATCGGCTACGCCCTATGACCTGGTGGGGGCACGCTGAGGGAGCAGAGTCGTTCACCCTGGCAGGCTACCTGCGTGACCACGGCCTCATCATCCTCCTTGGCATTGGCTGCATTGCAGGGGTCTTCGCCATGGCCGTGACGCTGGGCATCGGCATCGACGCCAGCGTGACCCTCTCAGCGTTCGTGCTGATATGCCTTTGCCTGGGGCTCATAGTCGACTACCTGCGCCGGGCCCGCTTCTGGGCATCGGTGGAAGACGTGGGCACCCCTGAGCTGAGCGCGTGCGAATCCGCAACGCTGATGATGGATCCGCGGTTCCTGGAAGGACGCCTTGCCCAGGATGCCATCGATCGTCTGTCTGCCCAGGCCAGTCGGGAACTGACGCAGGCTCAAGCCGATGCAAACGCCTACCGCGAATACATCGAGCTTTGGATCCATGAGACGAAGACTCCCATCGCAGCAGCGAAGCTGATCTTGGACCGCTTGGAGGGCCCGGATGCCTACAAGCTCTCACGGGAGCTCGAGCGCATGGAAGTGCAAGTGGATCAGGCGCTCTACTACGCCCGGTCCACCTCCCTCCAGAAGGACTACGCCATTCGGAGCGTGTCCCTTGCAGATGCAGCCCGCGAAGCTTGCAAGCGCCAAGCCCGGTTCTTGATCGAAGTGCAGGCCATCCCCCAGGTGGATATCTCTCCCGAGCTCCGCGTGCTCTCTGATGAACCGTGGCTCGTGTTCATGCTGAGCCAGGTGGTGGCGAACGCAGCTCAGTACGGTGCCCGGACCATCACCTTCACCGCCCGCGTGGAAGAGCCCGACACGCCCCGAGGCCGCACCGTGCTCGAAGTGCGCGATGACGGGTGCGGCATCAGCGAGGCTGATATGCCGCGCATCTTCGACCGCGGCTTCACGGGGAGCAACGGCCGGGCCCGAGGAACGGCCACGGGCATGGGCCTCTATCTGGTGGCACTCATGAGCAGCCGCCTGGGCTTGAGCGTCTCTGCCGCAAGCGAAACGGGTGTGGGCACGCGGATGATCTTCGGATTCCCCCATGACCGCAGTCGCCTGCCCTAGGCACCATCTCTCCCTGGCCCCTCCAGCCTCGGACTGACCCAAGTGACAGCAATGTAAGGTTCCTGTAAGCCCATTCGATGGCAGCGCGCGTTGAGGCTCGTCATCATGTTCCCTATACCGCTCAACCCAGAGGAGGCCGTCAAGGCCCAGAAGGAGGAGAACATGAGCATAGCCGGAAAGATAGCACTCTCCTGCGCCATCGTGATATCCATCGGAGCCCTGATCGTCTATGAAGCTCCCCGTCTCGTGAAAGCCTGAGGACGCCATGACTGAGATCTACGCAGAGCCTTCCTTCACGACCCCAGCAGTCCAGAGTGGCCGCCCTCTAGCCCTCTCCGTCCGCCAGGCGAAGAAGATCTACGGCAGCCGCGATTCCCTCACCCATGCCCTAGACGGCGTCTCCTTCGACGTAGCCCAGGGAGAATTCGTTGGCATCATGGGACCGTCAGGGTCCGGCAAGACCACGCTTCTGAACTGTGTCTCTACCATTGACAAGGTGACCTCGGGCCAGATCCTCGTGGACGGAAAGGACATCACCGCCCTCTCCAAGCGCGCCCTGGCGAAGTTCCGTCGCGACGAGCTGGGATTCATCTTCCAGGACTTCAACCTCCTGGATACCTTGAATGGCATGGAGAATATCGCCCTCGCGCTCACCATCAAGCGCATTGCCCCTTCCCAGGTGTCCGCACGGGTGCGGAACATCGCCGCCGCTCTGGGCGTGGCGGATGTCCTCAAGCGCTACCCGAATCAGATGTCGGGCGGCCAGAAGCAACGGGTGGCTGCCGCCCGTGCCATCGTGGGCGATCCGAAGCTGATCCTGGCCGATGAGCCCACCGGTGCCCTTGATTCACGATCAGCTGCCGTCCTCCTGGAAACGCTGGAGATGATGAATGCGAAGATGGGCGCCACTATCATGATGGTCACCCATGACTCCTACGCAGCGTCCTTCACGAACCGCGTGCTATTCATCAAGGACGGCCGCCTGTTCAACGAGATACGTCGCGGAGCCATGCCCCGCGAGGAGTTCTTCGCCCGCATCATGGAAGTGGTCTCGTTCTTGGGAGGGGATGTGGGCCATGTTGCTTAAGCTCGCATGGCGCAATATCCGTCACTCGGTGCGCGATTACACCATCTACTTCCTGACGCTGCTCTTCGGCGTGGCCGTGTTCTACGCGTTCAACTCCATCGGCGGCCAAGAGGTGATGTTCGACCTCCAGTCAGAGGCCGACGAACGCCAGTTCCAGATGACCGAGCAGTTCTTGAGCATGTTCTCAGGGCTCATCGCCTGCGTCTTAGGGTTCCTGATCCTCTATTCGAACGGGTTCCTCATCCGCCGGCGCAAGCGCGAGTTCGGCACCTACATGCTGCTGGGCATGGCCCCTTCCCGGGTCTCGGCCATCATGCTGATAGAAACGGTGCTCGTGGGGCTGATCTCACTGGCATTGGGGCTGATCGTGGGATTCTTGCTGTCCCAGGCCATGTCGTTCTTCACTGCCTGGCTGTTCGGGACCACCATCATGAGCTATCAGTTCGTATTCTCCCCCGAAGCGCTCAGACTCACCATCCTGTGCTTCGCCATCATCTATGTGGTGGTAGCGCTCTTCAACACCTTCATAGTGAACCGCCAGAAGCTGATCGACCTTCTCCATGCGAACGCGAAGAACCAGAAGGCTGTCACACGCAACCCCTGGGTGTGCCTGGTGGCGTTCGTGGCCTCCATCGCCATCCTGGCCTATGCCTATGAGCAGCTGATCGAGAGCGGGCTCGTCATGCTGGATGATCCGCGCTTCATGCGGGCCACCATCGGCATGCTCGTGGGCACCTTCATCCTGTTCTGGTCACTGGCAGGCTTCGTCATCGCGCTCATCACCCGGGCGAAGGGCATCTACCTCCGCGGGCTCACCCCCTTCACGGTACGCCAGATCGCCAGCCGCGTGAATACCGCCTTCGTATCCTTGTGGGCCGTTTGCGTGATGCTGTTCTTCTCCATCACCACGTTCTCGGTGGGGATGGGCATGGTGAGCGTCTTCACTGATGGGATAGAAGAAGCGAATCCCTATAGCGCCACGCTCTCCGCTGAGGTCTACTCCAGTGATCCGATAGATAGCGTGCGAAGCACATCCACCGATGCCTCCGCCCGTGCCCGCGCCATGCAGGCAGAAGCACCCGAACGCTACGAGAATGCCGTAGCCCATGGATGGAACATGGCGGCACCCCTGATAGCAGCTGCTCCTGAGGAGTGGGATGAGACCATCAGCGCTTACGCCCAGATGGACCTCTATAACCTGCCCGATGCTACCTATGGAAGCTTGCTCCGAAGCATCGGCCCTGAAGCTGAAGCGCGGATCGAGGACCTCCATAGCTCTTTGGCCAGTACCAACCTGGGCGTTATCAGCGTCTCTGACATGAACGCTGTCCGGTCGCTTACCGGAGAGGACCCCATCATCCTTGGGGATGGCGAATGCGTGCTGGCGAACAATATGGAGGTCTCTGCGGCCATCGCGAAGGACATCGCGGCGTCGGGCGTCTCATTCGAGACCCTGGGCCACACCCTCACCTTCACCCACCAGATCATAGACACGCAGATAGAGGATAACTCCCTGAAGGCCACGGCGCTTGCCATCGTGGTCCCCGATGAGGTGATCGCCGCCCTGCGCGCTGCCGGAGCCATTCCCCACCGCAGCCTGTTGGATGTGATGTATGCGGACAACGGGCGCACGGAAGCCCAGAACGATGAGGCCCTGGAAGCCATTGTAGCCGCCGCGCAACCGCTGAGCCTGGGTGGATTCGATCAAGGCTTCTCCGGGTCAGATGACACCTACGCGCACCTGCTCTGGCCGGTCACGCGCGTCATCACCGCTTTTGAGATGATCGTCCAAGCAAGCGGGTTGAAGATGATGATCACCTACCTGGCGCTCTACATCGGCCTCATCTTCCTGCTGTCCACTGCTGCCGTACTGGCCGTGCAGCAGCTCTCTCAGACAGCCGATTCCCTGCCGCGCTACCGGATGCTCTCGCGCATCGGGTGCAGCGCACCCATGATCAACCGCTCTCTCCTCATCCAGGTGCTGGTCTATTTCCTCCTGCCTCTGGGAGTGGCGGCGTGCCATGCCTCCTGCGCTATCAGCGTCCTTTCCAAGGAGCTCTTCGACGCGCTGGGAACATCAGTGATCGGCCCCATCAGCATGGCGGCCGTGCTGGTAGCCGTCATCTACGGAGGGTATCTGCTGGTCACCTACCTGACCAGCAGAAGCGTGGTGAGCTCATCTCTTCATGCACGATGATCAGAACGTTGCTTTATGCAGGGCCTCTCGCATCTTGCGGGAGGCCTTTTCGTTCATCAGGGGAATGCGATGCTCCATGAGCTCGACGAGGGCTGCCTGATTCTGAGGGATCATGCCCTCGAAGCGTACGATATCCGTATCATGGGAGCAGTTCACCTGGGTGGTGCAGGTGAGGTTCGCCACGAAGGTCTGGATCTCCCGTGCCGTTTCCACCTCCGTGGGCGGCACCCATCGGCCTTCTGCGATGTCTTGCGCCAAAGGCCACTGCTGAGTGGGCGTGAGGGTCACCACCAAAATGCGGCTCGGACCCGCTTCGCTGAAGACGCGGGCTGAGGCCAGGGCGTTCTCCTGCCCCTTCCCCGCACCCGCCATCCCGGCCAGGTAGAAGAACGTGAACCTGATGCCTGCCTCATGCAAACGGCGCCCTTGCTGGATGATGTCTGCAGCGGAGTGCCCCTTCTCCATGAATCCAAGGGCTTCGTCGAAGCCGCTCTCCGCACCGATGGTGATCTCATCCACCCCGCGGCTGCGCAACAGCGCCAGCTCCTCGTCGGACTTCGCCGCCACATCAACGATGCGACAGAAGCCGCCGTAGCCCTTCACTGTGGGGATGTGCCGCTCCACCGCATCGAAGACCTTCACCAACCGGTGCGTCGGCAGCGCGAAGGGGTTGCCGCCCGTCAGATAGATGCGCCTGGTGAGCGCTGTGGCTGTCTTCGCGATATCCTGGATATCCGCTATCACCTGGTCTTCAGGGATGGGCGCGAAGGGGATGCCTGCGAAGATGTCGCAGAAGTGGCACTTCCCATGGCTGCATCCCGTGACGATGGCCAACAGGGGGCAGTCCATGTCATGGGGCGGCCGATGCTGAGGCGATTCGATGGGCATAGAGGCTCCTTTCGAATGGCCTCATTATGCCACGGAACGACGTTAGGCGATCTGCCGCTTCGCCCACCCCTTCAGCAGGGTCCGCGCGGGCGGCTTCATCTGCGCGAGGCAAGCGCCGCCGATGATGCACGCCACGCCCACCAGCTGGAGCCCCGTCATGGCCTCGCCCAGGATGATGGCAGAGAGCACCACGGCCCCCAGCGGCTCCAGATAGCCCAGCACGGCTACAGATTGGGCGTTCATGGTGCCGATGCCAGAGAAGTACAGCAGGCAAGCCGCTCCCGTTCCCACGATACCCAGTTCCAACATGGCGGGCACGCTATACAGCGGCAAGCTCACCTGAGCCTCTCCCTTGACCAGCAGCACCACGAACACGATGGCCAGCCCTGAGAGGATCTGGATGGTGGTGTTCTCCAGGCCCTGGATGGCGGAGGCCTTCTTGGAGAAGGTCACCATGACGGCGTAGAGCACGGCCGCCCCCAACCCGCAGAGGATGCCCACCAGATCAAGAGAGCCGGTGGCGGTGCCGTTCAGCAGCAGCACGCCGCCGATGACCACCAGGATGCCCAGCATCTTATTCCAGGTCATGCGCTCTTTGAACACGAAGGGTGCCAGGGCTATCACGATGATGGGGCCGCAATAGTTGAGCAGCGTAGCCATCCCCACCCCGATATGGTTGAATGCCTCGAAGAGGAGCAGCCATTGCAGACCCATGGCGCAGCCTGACAGCACCAAGAACCCGAAGGCGCGCTTATGATCTGGGAAGGTCCAGCGCTTGCGGGTGATGGCGAAGGCACCCAGAAGGACAACGGAGCCGATCAGCACGCGCAGGAAGACGATCTGGGTGCTCGTAGCATCCACGTAGCTGGCGAAGATCCCATTGAACCCGAAGATGAACAACGATGCGAGGTATTTGAGCGTATGCTGCACGGCTCCTCCTTCTCTCCAGAGCCCAAGCGTCACGGGTTCCCCGCGGGCATGGCGTCCGGTTGCTTTGCTATGCGATTCGAATCCCTTTGGAGCGAGCATCTCGCACGACCGTGCGCGCCCGCTGGGTGGTTCGTTTCTCGTGCGTTTCTCAGTGCCGGGATAGTAAACCATGGGACGCACTAGAATGAAAGCGAATATTCGTTATCATTTGCATGAGTATTTGGAATGGAACAGAGGTCAGAGCGAGGTATGCCATGGAGAGCACGCTGCAGAAGTATGAGGCCTTCATCGAGACGGTGGACCTGGGCAGCTTCACCCGCGCGGCCGAGGCGCTGTCCTATACCCAATCAGGAGTCTCGCGCATGATCGCGGAGCTGGAGAAGGGTTGGGGCATCCGACTGCTCGTGCGCGGCCGGGGCGGTGTCGAGCTCACCGGAGAAGGGCGCGTCCTGCTCCCCTTCGTGCGCGATGTGTGCACGAAGCAACGCAACCTTCAGATGGAGGTGGACCGCCTCTCCGGGCTCACGGCGGGCATCATCCGCATCGGGACATTCTCCAGCGTGGCAGCGCAATGGCTCCCCAGCGTCATCGAGCGCCTTCAGGAGGATTACCCCGGCATAGACTACGAGCTGGTCATCGGGAACTATGCTGAGATCCGGGAATGGATCGCCTCAGGCCGCGTGGACTGCGGCTTCCTCCCCCTGCCCATCGAGGAGAGCTTCGACACCATATCCTTGGGATCAGACCGGCTGTTGGCCGTGCTGCCCCCGGAGCATCCCTTGGCGAAGAAGCGCATCGTGAAGCTGGCTGATCTGGCGAACGAGCCGTTCTTGCTTGACGAGAAGGGCACGGACACCATGGTGGCAGACCTCTTCCGCACAGCAGGCATCGTGCCGGAGATCCGCCTGAAGACCCGGGATGATTACGTGATCATGGCCATGATCGAAAGCGGCCTTGGGGTGAGCATCCTGCCGGAGCTGATCCTTGAGCGCGTGCCCTATGACCTGGCCATACGCCCCCTGGACGTGGATGCCATCCGTGAGATCGGGTTCGCCGTGCGCAACCAGAAGAGCGCCAGCTTGGCTGTGCGCACCTTCGAGCAGTATCTGGAGCACGTGCGCATCCATAGCTAAGGAGACCGGGCGCAAAAAGGGCGGATCTGGATCCGCCCCCACGCAGGACCTACAGCATCACCCGTAGGGATCGAACGTGTTCGATCCCTACGCAATGAACCAAGAGGGTCCGCAGGTGCACTCGAGCCACGACTCTGACCTCATCACGGTAAACGAACGCGCCCGGAAGGGGCGCGTTCGTCCAGGGTGAAGCTTCTTGCCAGGAAGCTATTCGCGCCGCTGTGTCTCCACCTCCACAGCAACATCGTCCGCAGCATCCTTCGCCACATACACATACCCTACGCTACCGTCTATGGGCAGTTCGTTGTAAGCCACCATCTCGGCTATCTCTGCTGAGGTTGCCGTCTTCGGCATAGTCTCGAGCAGGTAAGCTGTATCTGCCCGACGTTCCATTGCCTCGCGGAAATCCTTCGTACCCACGAATACCTCTTGCTTGTAGGGGTTCACCTTGAGCTTCTTGGAGCGGTAGATGATGTAGGCCAGCGCCGCGATGTTCGCGAACAGCGCTATCAGAGAGACAACGGTGTTAACAGCGGGATCATTCACCGATTGCGCAGCGAAGATGGAGTCGTTCACGAACATGGGCACCATCTGAGCGAACATGCACCACATGGCCAGCGTGAACGCACGATTCTGGATCCAGCCGCCTTTGTTCCACAGCAAGCCTGCAATGGTAGGTGCTAACAGAAGCGCAATGCCACAATACCAGGAATGAGTAGGCAGGCAATTATAGGTATAGCAGAAGTTCCACAGGTCATAGGCGATGATGAAGACCCAAGTCATGTCAGGCCAGAGCATATCCTGGCGCTTCTTGGAGATATAGATGCCGAACCACCCGGTCATGCAGGCGATATTCAGAAGGCCCGCTACGCCATTGAACACATTATGCCAGCCACCGTTCAGTACCACGCCTTCGGTGGATACCCAGCTCGTACCCCAGGCACGGAAAGCGCTCTCGAAATCAGATGCCACAGCGATCAAGATATTGATGGCCACGATGATGAACGGGAATGCCTTGAACCAGTGCGAACGGCCCACCTTGCCCCACGAATACTTCAGCATCATGAAGCCGATGCACCCCGCTGTAGCCGCATAGACCTTCGCGTAATGGAACCAGCTATTCATATCCGTATGGGTAGGGTTGTTCAGTGCCCATTCGGCACCCATGGCAGCGCCGATCTCCACCGCTAAGCAGTACACGGTCATGGCACCGCAGACACCGAAGAACATGAAGCAGCCACCGAATTTCGTACGGCGTGCGAACTCGTTCAGCAAGATGAGCACCACCAGCACCAGGATGAGCCCGGTCCACTGGTAGAGCGCGTGGGGACCATAGACGTCGAAGAGCATTTCCGTTCCTTCCTTTCCTTACGGCCTATCCATATGGAGCGTCTGCGCGATCACGTCGGCGATGACAGCGTCATCAGCATCCGGGTGCTGGCGCAGATACCCGATCACACCCACGATGAGCACAGTGAAAGTCTCATAGAGGTGCTTGATCCGTATCTCATGAAGAGCGGCATAATCCTGCACAGTGGTCTGGATGATGTAGTGGGCTGCATGATCGGCCACGCGATTGATGAATTCCAGGTACAGCGCGGCGTTCTCCTGAGAAGCCAAGGCCTTATGGAAGGGATCCTCCTCAAAGAGGCCCAGACGCAGCAGCTTGATCACCGAGAACAGCGCCTTGTCTATCTCGCCTTCGCTGCGGCCCTCGTTCCAATAGGTCAGCGCCTCCACGTAGTCATCGATATAGTCATCCAGAACAGCCGAGGTAACAGCATCCTTGTCGGAAAAGTAGTGATAGAACAAGGTGCGCGTCACACCCACCCGACTAGTGATGTCTTGCACAGAGGTTTTGGAGAGGCCCTTCTCCTCGTACAGCTCACGAGCCGCAGCGATGATCTCAAGCCTGCGGAGATCGGCTACATCAGCACGGTGTCGTTGCTCTCTTTTCTGCTGCTCGGCCATCAGCTTCCCTCTTTCGAATGCTCACGGAGAAGACTATCGTTCTGATTAACACCCCGTCAATGAACAGATCGAGCGAACCGTCAATGACCCGACCATCTGGCAGCCATCCGCTGGGTAGCATCCTGTTCTGCATGGTTCACCCGGGTGCACCTCAGGCGGACCACGGTCCGCCCCTACAGCAACCTGACATGCATGGTTCACCCGGGCGCAAAAGGGGCGGATCTGGATCCGCCCCTACGCGCAAGGTTGCCCCAGGTGATCGGTCTCTACAGGCAACCTGATACATCACCCGTAGAGGCCGAGTACGGAAATGCCGAGGGCTAGAGGTTGCTGACTGGGTTGAAGGTGTTCCAGAACGGCCACACGATAGGCTCGGAATCCAGCGCCTTCAGCGTTTCGGGCTTCAGCAGCTTCTTGGGGATGGCAACCTCGTACACGAAGTTGTCGAACCACTCATCGGAGCACACGAAGTACCCGTTGTTGCCCGTCTTCTTGCCACCATTCTCCGTGCCCCAAGAGTTCTCGATCTTCCACTTGGTGGGCTTCCCGTCCTTGATGTCCACACCTGCGATGGTCATGGCATGAGTGGGCAAGCTCTCGTGCATGGCGAAGCGCTGGGCCTTGTCCATATCGAACTTCACGCCAAAGAGCCCTTCTAGATCAAAGAGGTCATGAGCCATGACGCCAGCGTTGCGGTCGCACCATTGCAGGACGTCAGAGCCGAACCACACGGGGTCGCCCGCCTTGAGCGACTCTATGACGTAGCCCTTCAGCTCATCCATGGGCACGTTGACATAGAGGTTGCGGCGCTCAGGGATCTGGTCGGAATCCTGAACAGCGAACACGTGGCCATAGGGATTGCCCTCACCGGGTACGTTGATGATGCCCACGTAGTCATCCAAGTCTATCTTCACGTACTTCTTCAGGAAGTCCAGCGGGGTGGTATCCAGATCAGCGTGGTACTTTCCCTTGCTGTCAACATAGGTGAAGTCGAACTTCTCAGGCGGCTCGCCGAAGCATACGGCCAGCACACGATACACCTCGTTCAGCATCTCTAGCTGAGTGGCTTCGGTGTCCTTGTCCTCATTGGCCATCTGGCGCAGCTTGATGGCATCTTGGCGCAGCAGATGCGAGAGCACCGTGTTCAGTTCAGCGGTGTCATTGGTGCAGTGGGTCTCAGCCATGGCCTCATGGGGTATCACGCCGTACTTCTTCACCAGAGCAGCGACCATATCCCAGTCACCACCGTCAGCCATGGGCGTTGAGATCAGCCAATCCACCTCACGGTCATCCAGCGGCTTGTCAGCTGTGGCGACCATGTGCTCCAGGAACCAAGCGGCGCGCTCTAGCTTGCTGTAGAACGCCAGATACGCCTGGGACAGCTCGAATGTGCCCTTCGGCAGATCGAGCTCCTTCTCGATATGGAAGCGCAGCACGTTCAGGCAAGCGAACATCCAGCAGCGGCCAGACATCTTCTGGTTGGCCACAGCCTGGCTATCCACATCAATGGAGAACGCGAAGTTCGGAGGGCTCATGCGCTTGAGCACCTCTACGCTTTCCGCGGACTCCAGGATGCCGTTCTTGGTGACGGCGCGCTGGGCCACATGTTGACAGCACATCTTCCCGTAGTCTTCTGACATCTTCTTGATCTGTTCCTTGGAGAGCTTCATCTCCACCAGCTCCTTCCCATTGGCATTTCGTCTTCTATCGAGTCACAAAGCGCTTGTTGCGCCTTGAGGATGCCGCTAATCGAACAGCGTCCACGGTTGGGTGGGCCTATCCTGCAGATACCCATCCATCCACTTCCAAAGCGGATGCTGATCCATGAAATCCTTGGCGTTGAACTCGACCCCGTCCGCCCGTCCGTAGCGGCCCCACATATTCATGGGCTTCACGTCATCGGGCCCAGCAGCCTTGGCGTCGCATGAGCCAGCGGGGTAGAACGGGATGTTCCATACGGCATCAGGATCATCGGCGTAGTACTGCGGATCCACGTCATAGTGGGCGCAGATATCACGACTGGAGGGGCAATCGTAGCCGAGATACACGTCGTAGGTGTCCGCCAGCATCTTCTTGACGACCTCCAGGTCGATCTTGCCGTAGTACTGGTCGATGAGCTCCATCCACCTCTGACGACGCGCACCCGTCTGCTGACGCGGGTCGTTGAAGCCGTTGTCCTTGCATTCCAGGTTGCGGATGCGCGGATCGAACACGGCGTTGCAACCGAAGAACGTTCCGTCCTTCGTACGCTCGAGGCTGGTGAACTCCAGCCCCTGTTCGAAGCGGGCTATCTCGCCGGTGTTGTGGTCAGCGATGAGCCATGCGTTGGCATAGCCACCGTTGTTGCCCTTGTTCAAGCGCTTCACGAACTCGTCGATGGTGTTGGAGAATTGGATGGCATCACGGATGCGCACCCATTCCGGCATACCCTCATCGCTGTAGCGATCGAAACCCGCAAGGGTGGTCTCGGTCACGTTCAGGCCAGCTGCCGTCACGTAGAAGTCCGTCATGGAGGACAGCATGCAAGGCGCTGATGCCTGCATGACGAAAGCGTAGCCCTCGTCCGGCTCCACGTGCTTGCACACGTTGAAGTATTGACCGCTCCAGAACTCATCGAAACTCTCGTGGCCCAGATAGGGCTTTCCGTCCACCGTGGCAGAACCGGTAGCCGCAATAGCGGAGCAGTGCTCTTTGCGATGCGTCTTCATGAGCGGCCGAGCCATGATCTTGCCTGCGTTCTGCGGCCACCAGTATCCGGTGATCTCCATCCAATCGTTCCAGGCGATCATATCCTCTAATGTGGTATCCAGACCGGCTGCCGTGAGCCCGTCAGCCATGCCCTGGAGCTCCTGGGCGTATCGCTCGGGGATCATGGACCCATGGAGGCGGATGGATTGCTCAGCGAACCAATCGTAATCCTTGCCGAAGGTCTCAAGGGTCATGAACCTATACACGCGCAAGGCATCCTTGTATTCGTCAACCAGAAGGTATCCCTCCTGGAACCCGCAATCATAGGGCGTGCCCTTGACCTTCAAATGTTGCCAGCCGTTCTTCTGTTGGACCTGAGCATGGTCCACTACGGCTTGCTGTTCTGCATTCAACATGACGTTCGTCCTTTCACCTTCTGCGCAGGGACGGGAACAGGTTCTCGTCCCTTCAGATCAACGCTTGCACACCCAACAGTGGAATGGATCGACACCACCCTTACACGTGATGGCGCTTCTCGTAGAACTCGGTCAGCTCCGGGATCATCTTCTCCAAGGTAGGCTGATCCTCATAGGCCATATGGCCGTTCTCGTGCACCTTATATTCGATGCGGCTGGTGATGGATTCAGGCAGGAACATCTTGGAGATGGAATGCTTCACGTTCCAGAAGGGTGTTGCAGCATCGTGGATGCCCCCGAAGAAGAGCACACGGCAGAAGGGGTTGCGGCGCAGAGCCGTGCCCATATCGTAGGCCGTATTGGGGCATTGGGGGCTGCCCATGGTGCCAGGAGCCTGATGGGTCCAATTCCAATCCTCATTCACCTTCATGGACAGGAGCATGTTGATGGACGACCCCTTGAAGCCGGTCTCTTGGACGAGCTTCATCCACGCAGACTGATCGGGCGTCATGATGGCATCACCAGACGGATCCTCACCGGCGAAGAACTCGTTATCGCCCTGGACGTCCATATAAGCAGGCTCGGTGAAGCGCGTATCGTAGCGGCCCGTGAACAAGCCTTCGTCAGCCATGATGGTCTTGCGGAACGTATCCAGTTCGATGCGGAGGTGCTTCCGCTGGATGAAGTCAGCCGGAAGGCCGATCAGCTCAGACATCTCAGCAGCCAATGCCTTCTCCTGCTCTTCGGTGATGGAGTCAGAGGCGATGAGCGCACCGCCCAGCTTCTCGTCCACGAACTTCCAGGCCTTGTCGAACCATTCGAACTGATCCACGCCCTGACCCGCTTTGCCGAAGTAGTTGGCCGTAGCAGCGTAGACCGGGAACATGCCCATGTAATAGAGGTCATTGCCCGCAAGGGTGGGCGCGTAATCCAAGATGGTGGACTGCTCGATCACGCCCGTCAACGCGATCCCCCGCTCCCCCAGCACGCGCATCAGCACGGAGTTTCGCATGGTGCCGTAGGATTCGCCGTAGAGATACAGCGGAGTGTTCCACCGCTCATGGGTGGTGAGCCATTGGGCGATGCCGCGCATGAAGGCATCCGCGTCACCGTCTACGCCCCAGACCTTCTTCGGGTCATAGCCTTCGGCCACCTTCGAATACCCTGTCCCCATGGCATCCAGATACACCAGGTCAGTGGAAGGAAGCAGCGAATAGGGGTTATCCTCCGGAGCCGTAGGGCACGGTAGCTGGTTGATGGTGGTGATGGGCACGCGGCGCGGCCCCAATCCACCGATGTTCACCATGGCAGAGGAGCCGCCCGGGCCTCCGTTCCAGCAGAACGTGACCGGTCGGTCGGTCTTATCCTTCTGGTCGGATACGTAGGACAGGGCGAACATATGCCCGATGAGCTTGCCATCGTCCGTATGCAGAGGGAGCAGTTCTGCTGTGGTCGTATAGCCGATGGTCTGCTTGCCATTCGTCCACTTCATCGCCTTGCTGGCAGGCTGGGGGATCTTCGCTTCCGCAGCCTGGTTCGCAGCCCCGTTACCTATGGTCACAGTGAATGTGGGGGTCTGCATCGTCTTCTCTTCAGTCATGATGGGTTCCTTTCCCTGTCGTTCGATCGCTCTTGTTACGTGCTATGACTCACACAGGCAGCCTGCCCGTGGTATCACCCTAAGTTGATCTGACGGTGCAGCACCTTCGTCAACACCAGGTAGTAGATGATCCCGATGACGATGAAGACGGCACCCACGATGAGCGCCACGGTGCCCACGGAGAGCATGATGGCGAAGCACACCAACGCACCCAAAGCCGGGAACACCAGATGCATGAACACCGCCTTGGCGCCCTTGCGCTCCTTCAGCTGGATCCAGCAGAAGACGATGACCGCCAGGTTGAGCAGCGTGTAGGTGGACAGCGCCCCGAAGTTGGAGATCTTCACCACGGTGTTCATGTCGATACCGCTGAACTGGAAGATCAGCGTGAACACGATGGAGAGGCCGATGATGAAGAAGACCGCGTTCAACGGAGAGTTGGTGCGCTTGTTCATCTTCGCCATGAACTTGGGAAGGCAGCCGCCCTTGGCCATGGTGAACATGACGAAGGCGATGGAATTCTGCTGGGCGATGGCAGTGAACACGCCCTGGGCTAGAGCTACGCCCACGGCGCAGACGATCATCAGCCAGGGACCTGCGGCCATCTTGGCCACCACGTAGAATGCGTTATCGGTGTTGCCTGCGAATGCAGCCCCGGATGGGTCGATGCACGTGGCAATGAAGCACTGCAGCACATAGAGCACGCACAGCAGGACGGCCATGACCATCATAGCCCGCGAAGGCCCATGCTTGGGATCTTTGGCTTCCTGGGTTAGCGTGGCTATGGCACCGAAGCCCACGTAGGACATGACCGCCAACGAAACGGCCGACATGGTGCCGCCTAATTCGAACTTGCTCGGGTTGAACAGGTTCTCAGGCGAGAAGCTCGCGCTCTCAGGATGCTGCACCACGAACATGATGCCGAACACCACGAACAGCGCCAGGATGACCAGCTGCGCCACCAGGGCCACCTTGTTCACCACCATGGCCGTCTTCATGCCTATGAGCGACACGATGGCCACGATGGCTAGGAACCCGAAGCACAGGACCAAGATGGGTATGTCAGGCAACATGCTATGGATGGCAATGGCGGCGATCAGGTACACCATAGCCGGGCTGACGAGGTATTGCAGCAGCATGAGCCAACCGGCGATGAAGCCCGGCATCTTCCCGAATACGTGGCTCACATAGGTGAAGATGGAGCCTGACGATGGGAAGTGCTGGATCATGATGCCGAATGAGAACACGCTGAATAGCACGGCTACGAAGCCGATGATGAACGCCAGCGTGGGCATACCGCCGGAATCAGCGAACACGCCGCCGTAGACAGCCATGGGGGAGATGGGGACCATGGTGATAAGCCCCCACACCACCATGTCCTTCACGGTGAGCGTGGCCTTGAACGTATCGCCCTGCTTCTGCTGGGTAGCCACCGTGGGTTTGGTCACCGTAGCGCCATTGTTCTCAGGCATGGACATGCGATCAGCTGCACCAGGATCAGCTGAAGCCTTGACCGACGCTGCCGCGGAAGCGGTCTTCGCTGATGTGGCTTTGATGTTGGTATCTGTCATTTCGAACACCTCTTATCCCCTTGTGAGCCGCACTGAGAACGAGTGCGGCTCACCCGTGCAAGCCATTAGTGAGCAGACTTCGTGCCTGCAGGAGCGTCCTCTTCGGACTCCGCTGGAGCAGGAGCACCGTCTGCTGGAACGGCTCCCGTCCTCTTAGCCTGCTCCGCTGCGGCGGTTGCCTCCTTGAGCTGGCGCTCGGCAGTCAACAGGGCGCTATCGGCCTCTACCTGGGCCTCGTAGGCCTTCGCTTCCGTGGCATACCGCTTCACGTCTGCTTCGGCCTGCTTCTCCCGAGCCAGGGCCTCGTGCTCTGCCTTGGTAGCAGCGGCGGCATCAGCCGTGACATCAACGGGGATCTTCACCGCTTCCACCTCTGCCGCCGGAGCCGGAGGGACGCTGGCTGAGAGCTGCACCTCTACGGACTCTTCGGCCTTGCGGGCTGCCTCAGGGTCCTTCACGCCCGCGCTAGCTGCAGTGCCGATGCCCGCCTTCTTGGAGATGAGAGCTGGCTGGCTCATGGGCACGGCAACGGCAGTATTGGCAACGCCGTTCGTCTTGACCGGATGATTCAAGGCTGCCGGGTCATCACCGGCGGCAATGGCCGGAGAGGTGGGATGATGCTTGCCGGGGAGATATTCCTCGGGGAGCACGATCTGCTCGTTGGGATCCCAGAGCTTCTTCACGGGCATACCCATGGGGTTCTGACCTTCGCTCATCATCTCGGAAGGAACGTTGGACAGCACCTTGCCCGGCTTCTTCAAGCCTTCCAGCTGCCAGGTGAAGGGAGCGAACACGTTATTCGGGTCAACCCAGTCATGCTTCTTGGAGGCTTGGTACACCGAGAAGCAGATGCCGAAGGTCACGAGGATGATGGCCAGGATGACCACCACGTAGGTGACAGGGCTGCCAACCTCTTCCGCTACCTGGGCTGGCGGGATGATGGCCAGCACGATGCCGAAGAGGCACGCCAGAAGACCCACACCCGCTACGACCCATGCACCTACGGTTCCGCCTGGCACCCGGAACAAACGCGGTCGGTTCGGCTGATCGCTGCGGAGCTTCAGGAACGAGATGAACATGAGCACGTAGTACATCATGTAGAGGATGGTGATGGCCTGGGTGATCAGGACCACGAACCCTTCGATGTTCGGGATCAAGAAAGCCAGGAAGGCGACGATGGTCATGAAACCCATCTGGATGTACATGAGGCGGCTGGGCATGCCGTGCTTATTGTTGTTCTGCATGAACTTCGGCAAGAAGCCGGAACGGCCTGCCTGGCCCAGCATGAATGACGGACCGGCCATGTTCGTGATCAATGATGCCATGGAGGCGCCCAGGCCAACCCAAACGAAAGCCACATAGATCCAGGGGCAGTTAAAGGTGGCGCCCAGGATCTTGTAGGTCTGGTATAGACCATAGACCAGGTTCATGTCCTGCTTCGGGGTGACGATGGCGATGCAGACGGTACCCGCGATGAAGATGATCAGCGTCAGGATCATGGCGATGAAGATGGACAGCGGGAACTCCTTCTGGGGCTTCTTCAGCTGCTTGATATGAGCAGCGTTCATGTCGATGCCTGCGAAGCTGAAGAACACGCCCGCAGCCAGAGCCAGATTGGTCAGGCTAAATCCACTGGAGAAGGGGTTGAAAGCCTCAGGTGTAGGCGTCACGTTGGAAACGTTGCCCTGGGCAAGCCATACCACCGTAAAGATGACGATGAAGGCCAGCGGGATGAAGGTGCCGATGATGACGCCGTACTTCGTCAAACGCGCGAAAGCCTTGACGCCCTTGGTGGATATGAAGGTAAGGCCCCAGTAATAAGCCAGCCAGGCCAGGATGATGAAGAACTGGTTCTGGGGATGGTTCATGAACTGAACGGCCCAGTCCCAATCAGGCGTATAGAAGCCGATGGTGGCTGAGGCCGATGCCACGCCCATGCCGAAGTTAATGGAGGTCTGGAACCAGAGGATGAGCAAGCAGGTGAAGGCAAGCCCTGGGCCCATCGCCTCGCCTACCCAACGGAATATGCCACCCCGCTGACCCCAACCAGAAGCCAGCTCTGCGGCCACCAAGCCGGTGGGCAGGAAGAAGACCAACGCGCCGATGATGAAGAGCGTGACAGAGGACAAGCCGTAGTAGGCCTGCTGCACATCATTGGCCACGCTGCCAATGATGGTCACGTTCATCATCACCAATGCCATCAATGAGATGTAGGTACCCGGATTCTTGGCGGGTGACGTCACCTTCGTTGACGTTGACCCCTGCTTAGCAGTCATTGCCATCCCCTCGCTTTCAGTCGGTGGACACAGAGGGCGAAGATGAATGAACTGCCGATCATCATCTGCCCACGTTGCTTCTTGTCGTGATACCCCCTGAGAGCTCCCCATCGTTCCCGCAGTTCGTGAGATGCTTCAAGACAGAGCCTGCATCACGCCTGCTTCAACATATCCCGAACGATTCCTGCAAGAGAAAGTGAGCAACCACTGTTGACTCCGCGTAAAGCTATAGTTTTCGTTGCGAAGCAAATGCCCGTACCGGCACCTTATCCCCTTTGAACGGCTTCATTTCCGTTTGCAAACAAACCATCACCACACGGTCCGCAAGCAGCTATCCGGTGTATATCGAAGGGGCAATGCATCCCAAAAAAAGGAGATCCTCATGGCATGCACAACCTTGCTCGTTGGCCGTTTGGCCACGAATGACGGCTCCACCATCATCGCTCGCAACGAAGACGGCGAAGATTTCTCGTTCGATCCCAAGAAGATGATCGTGGTCAACCCCGAAGACCAACCGCGCACCTATATCGGCGTGGCCAGCCACTTGACCATAGAGCTCCCTGACAACCCCTTGCGCTACACCTCTACACCGAATGCAGACCCCGCCAATGGCGTCTGGGCCGAAACGGGCATCAATGCAGCGAACGTCTCCATGAGCTCCACTGAGACCATCTCCGCGAACGCACGCGTGCTGGGAGCTGACCCCTTGGTGTGCTATCAACCAGCAAAGGGCAAGCCGGGTGAACCCGACTATCAGCCTGAGGTTCCTGGTGGTATCGGCGAAGAGAACCTTCCCACCATCACCCTCCCCTACATCAAGAGCGCCCGGGAAGGCGTCCAGCGCCTTGGGATGCTGGTGGAGAAGTACGGCACCTATGAGACTAATGGCGTAGCCTTCGGCGACGAGAAGGATATCTGGTACTGGGAGAACATCGGCGGCCATCATTGGATCGCCCGCCGCGTGCCCGATGACTGCTATGTGGTGCAGCCCAACCGCCAGGGCATCGATCATTTCGACCTAGCCGATGCCTTGGGCGAGCAGCACGACTACATGTGCAGCGCTGACCTAGCCCAGTGGATCAAAGAGCACGACCTTCTCATGGACATGCCTCAACATGAAGACGAGACGGGAGAAATGGTCCAGGGGCTTCCGCGCTACTTCAACGCACGCATCGCATTCTCTACCTACACCTGGCTCGATCAGCTGTATAACGCACCGCGCAAGTGGTATCTCTGCAGCCGCCTGACACCCTCCGACCCGCGCTTCCAGGGCCCGGCACCTGAATTTGGCCCCGAGAGCCTGGATATCCCTTGGGCCCTCAGGCCAGACAAGAAGCTCTCCGCTTCAGACGTGAAGGACTGGATGGGCACTACCTATGACGGCACCGAATACGATCCCTATGGCACCAAGGGCACGCCTGAGAGCCGCCATCAATACCGGTACGTAGGCATAGACCGCACGTCAGAGTGCTCCGTGCTGTGCATTCGCGGAAATGCGCCGAAGGCCCTACGCGGCGTGCATTGGTTCGCCCCCGCCTCCGGCCCCTTCAACACAGCCTGCGCACTCTATGCGAACGTGAAGGAGCTGCCTGCCTACGTGGACACCCCTGCTCAGGTGACCACAGACAGCCTCTACTGGAACAATCGCCTCGTAGCTGGGTTGGCCGACCCGCAGTTCTTCGAGAGCTACGAATCCATCCAGGGCTATCGGCTGAATACCATGGCCCAGGGCTATCAGTCCCTGCACGAAACCGATGCCAAGCTCACGCAGATGGCCCAAGAAGGTGCGGCGGATCTGGAGAACATGGATGATCCTGCGGTGCTCAGCCAGCTTGCGGAGGCCAACCAAGCGCTCATGGACAAGATCCAAGCCCAAACGCAGGGCTTGCTGGGTACGGTGCTCGACCAGCGCACGGTGGCTATGAAGAACGCCTTCAACATGAACGATCACTGATAGCCAGGCTCCGGGTTCTTGGTTGCCTTGAACCTCACTTCAAGAGGTATCATGCCTGCAACCAAGAACCCAGTGGAAGGAGCCATCCATGGCGAAGCCGAAGGTCTATTTCACGAAGGACATCACCCCCGAGAACGTCGTACGCCTCTACGAGAAGCTGGGCGTGAAGCTGCCTGGCAAGGTAGCCGTGAAAGTGCATTCAGGGGAGGAAGGCAATCAGAACTACCTACGGCCGGAATTCATGATCCCCATAGTGAAGGAAGTGGACGGCACCATCGTCGAGTGCAACACCGCCTACGACGGCGCACGAGACACCACCGAGAAGCACGAGAAGCTGATGGCTGCCCATGGCTGGTCTGAGGTATTCGACGTTGACATCATGGATGCCGAAGGGCCTTCCACCGACATCATATTCCCCATTGAGAACGGGCGCGTGCTGAAGGAGAACCGTGTGGGCGGCCATTTGGCGAACTACGCTTCCCTCTTGGTGCTCTCCCACTTCAAAGGGCATCCCATGGGAGGCTTCGGCGGAGCGCTCAAGCAGCTCTCCATCGGGTGCGCATCTAATCAGGGAAAGGTGAACATCCACACCGGCGCTCAGTCTCTGGAACAGGGGGATTTCTGGGATAAGCATGCGGAGCAGGATGACTTCATCGAAGCCATGGCTGAGTCGGCCGAAACGGTAGTGAACCACTTCGGGAGCAACCTGGCGTTCGTGAACATCGCCTGCAACCTGTCGATAGATTGCGATTGCTGTGCGGTGGCCGAAGACCCCTGCATGGCAGACATCGGCATCTTCGCATCCTTGGATCCCGTGGCCATCGATCAAGCCTGCATAGACGCTGTGAGGAACTCCGATGACCCCGGGCACGATCACTTCCTGGAGCGGGTCGATTCCAAGCATGGCACCAAGATCATCGATGATGCTGCCCGCATGGGCTATGGCTCCAAGGAATACGAGCTCATTGTCGTGGATTGATCCACCCCTTTTCCATGCACCACCTGGTCGTTGTTGTGCCGGGCCGACCGTGGTCGGCCCCTACGCATGGTGTTGCGTTTTTCGGATCGTGACATCAGGTTGTTGTAGGGGCGGATCCAGATCCGCCCAAAGTCGATCACGATCGATTCCTACGCTCATGAAAAAGGCGGCCCGCAGGCCGCCTTTTCGCATCCGGTCAAGGATGATCGCTACTCGTTGCTGTCATCCTTCAGAGCGGCTGCCATGTGGCTGACCTTGTACTTACGCAGAAGGGCACCGGCAGCGATGACGGCTACAGCAGCTACACCTACGACGATGTAGTAATCACCCCAGGTGAAAGCCTGGATGGCTTCTCCCATTCCAGACTCCTCGCCCGGACCCGCCAAGGGGTTCTCAGCATCGTCGATGGTCATCGGCTCAGGTTCGCTGAATACCGGAGTATCCATGAATTCAGCTACCGCTTCGGCTGCAGCACCCAGAACAGCAGGCACATCAGCAATGGTCAGCGGCGTTGGCGCCGGAGCCTCCTCAGGAACCTGAACAGGTGGCTGGGTCACTTCAGGGGTAGTGGGAACGGGGATCACCACAACGGGCTTGCGCTCCCACTGAGCCACGATGCGGATGATGCCGTTGCCCAAGTCCTCAGGCTCAGACCAGCCCAGGAAATCGTAGCCAGGCCAGGTGGGGTCAACACTGGGATAGGTGTAGGAATCAGCCACCTCAACGCCCTCCTGCACCTGGAGCAGGCTGCCGAACCCATCCATCCACTGGATGGTAACCGTGGTGACCTCGGGAACGTCAGGGTCTACAGGGTTGGGATTGGGATCCCAGAACCAGGGGGAGAAGGTGATCTCCGTGCTCTGCTCCCCACCGGGGAGCATCCCGGCATCCGAGCGCATCCAGATGAGCTCTTTGCCCTCCGGTACTGTGATCATATCGGTGGGAGCCAGGCTCCCAAGATCATCAAGCTCAGGTGCGTCCTCATAGAACTCAAGGGTCTTGAGTATCTCGCCGTTGATACCGTACCACTTCACCTGATACTTGATCTTCTCCACATACTCAAGGGAGATGGCGATGGTGGTATTCCCCGATTCAGGGTCAAAGGGCTCCATGGTGAATTCGCCAGACAGCTTGTAATTGCCTAGGCTTTGAGCTGGCGTCAGCTGGATACCGTGGTTCACGAAGTGGCTCAGGTAATCACCTTCACCGATCTCCGCCTTCGCTCCAGCAATATCCCAAAGGGGGATAGAGAGCGTACCCACGTACTTTCCGTTGGTCAGCCTGAGCGTAGCTTCGGTGTTGCTCTCGTGCAGGCCCATGATGGCTTCGCCTTCTGCCGTGCATTCATAGGAAGACACGCACCCGATGGTCATCTCCTGCGGAAGGTCAGAGGGAAGGGAACCGAACCCATAGGGATCATCGTTGGCAAAGCCTTCCGGCGTGATCTCAACGGTGTATTCCCTATCGACCACATCGAGGGGATCCAGTTTCCAAATGGCGTACAGGGTTTGCGTGATAAGTTGATTCTTTTCGCAATAAATGGTGAAGCTAGGGCCGGGGATGATGTTCTGAGGGTCATTAGGATAGTAAGACCAACCCAAGAAGGTATACCCTGGGCGTACAGCTTGAGCATTGGACAGATCAAACGACGGGTAACCTTCCGTGTCAGACTGCGCGATCATGGGATCAGGCACGGTAGCATCATCGGCTACGCCATCGAAATCAAGCTGGGCGCGGTACTGCCAAACATCGGACTGGATGTCAGATGCGCTCAACCGATAGACGATGTGAATGCCGCCCCTTTGCAGCTCATCTTTAGCCCAGGACAAAGCCTGGGCTTCCCCATGTGCGCTTACGATATCTTCATACATGGCTAGGTCACACCATGACGTATCGTACATGCTCGACTTCGTATAGGTCAGCCAGTTGTCGATCTCAACCTTTGTGACACCCAGGGCCCCTTCCCACAATTGATCAGGGGTAGGAACGCGGAAACCATCGACGGCGTTGGTAGTAAGATTAGCAGTGACGGTCTTGGTCGTAGGATCGACGCGAACGATGCGGTATGAACTGGGTGTATAGTTCGGGCCTGGCGTCTTGGTTTCAAGCGTCCCCTCAGTCGCCTTCACATTGCCTAGTTTTTCATAGACCTCCGTGGCTAATTGCTCATTGATGACGCCCTTCACAGAGAAGGTCACCGTGAACGTACCGAAATTGGTGGACCTAGCAGCAGTCTCAGTGCCTCCCGTGATGGAGTCCATGAGAGCCGTGAGGGTCGCCAGCGCTTCGGAGACGCCTTCGTAGCCCTCAAGGCCAGCATTCTGCACGGCCTCATAAGCATCCATGGCCTTCTGCCCCAAAGCAGTGAAGGCATCAGCGTTGGCATCATCTACAGGACCGAAGGCCTCCAGGGCCTTCACGGCATCGAGGAATGCCTGTACCTCAGCAGGTACAGCATCCCCGGCAGATACAGCCTCGTCAGCAGGAGCAGTCGGAGCCTCCTCAGACTCTGTCGCTTCCTCATCTTCCGCAACGGCCGGGATCTCATCTTCTGGCTGCGGGTCAACAGCCGGATCATCCGTCTCAGCGGGATCCTCCACGGCCGGTGCATCGTCAACGACGGCGTCAGAATCCACTCCGTCGATGACTTGGGTGATATCTGAAGCAACTTGCGAATCCGTTGCCTCTTGGCTGTCAGTGGACGCTTTGATGCCCGTCAGAGGCGTTACCAGAAGGACGGTCAGCGCTGTGGCGACCACCTTCCCTGCGGCGGATCCGCGGACGTTCAGCAAACGTTCCAGCAGTCTCATGATCTTCTCCTTGCTCATCCCCTAGGTTTCCCCTTCGCATCGGCCCTGCGGGGCAATGGGTTGATGCGGTTCAATGGGTGGGATTATATCGGGTTTCAACGCTTCGGTTACAGCTCGTATACCAGTTGGATGTGGGTTCGAGCGCCCAGCATAGGAAGCATTAGAGGTCTCATACCGTGGGATCGTCATGGGGTATCCTAGAATCACCAGCTAGGCAGGGATTTTGCCAACAAACCTGGCATGCGCCCCCTTTGAATCCATTCACCAAGGTCAGAGATGGTTTTTTCTCGTATTCTGAGCTTGTCTGGTCAATGTCAGGGTAATGTCCTACAACAATGCGAAAAGCGGGCTCTTCCAGGGGAAAGTGGATACTGAAATGAGCATCAAAAGCCGTGCCTTCCCTGAGGATCCGAGCAGGGATACAGCTAACGGACGAGGAGACAAATGCAGAGTCAGACGAACTTCTTATCCGACGGAGCCATTCTGTGCGCGGCGCTTGGATACGCGGATCAGCTGGTCTCCCACGAGGCTGAGCAACAATCCGCCGATGATGAGCGCGATGAGCGACATCTTCCCCATCCAGGTGGAGAGTCCGGTGCCTAGGGTACCGAGGAGCGGCACGCTGAAGACCACCTTACCGATTACCTCTCCATAGGGCACCGGAAGGATATCCATACCGTTGTTGGCATCGCCCTTCGTTTCGAGCTCCTTCGCCTGCGGGTCATTCATCACCACCCGATGAGTGATGACCGAGGTGCTGACATCCTGCTCCGAGAGGCGTCCCCGGTAGGTGACCACGTCGCCTCCGGCCAGATCCGCCGGATCGGCAGGCTCTACGAATACCAGGCTGCCAACCGGGATAGCTGGTTCCATAGAACCCGTCATCACCGTATACAAAGAGATGCCCAACAGGTTCGGCATGACCAGCAGGGCACAAAGAAGAGCGCTGATGACCAGGTCAAGTACACCGAGGATCAACAGCGCTCTGCCGATGAATCTCATGATACGAGCTTCAGGATCATCCAGACGGTCAAGGGATCACTAAGCCTGCTCGTTCTTGCGGCGCATGCGCATGAACAGAGCCAAGAATACGACAAAGCCCGCAACGATGCACCCGATCAGAGCAGGCAGCATCCATCCAAGCGGATTCCCACCCGTGTCAGCATTCGTAGCCGCTGGAGCTTCGCCCGCCCCTGCCAAAGGCGTCTCATTGTCATCCAAGCTCAGCTCATCAACGGGAGCAGCCAGAGGTGTTCCGTTCTCATCCAAGATGACCGTGCCGTCATCAGCGGTAACCTCAGGCGTGGTGCCATCCTCGGCCGGTGTAGCGGGCGTGATGGTAGCCGTAGCCCCTCCGGGCGTCACCACCTGGATGACCCCGCCAGGCAATAGGATGGTGCGCACGCCGGGCACATTGCGATAGGTGAAGGCGATGACATTCTCGGCCTCATCGTTCACCAGAGTCTTGGTCTGCATCACGGCATTGGGAATATATCCGTCAATGTAACCGGCAACCGGTGCCACTTCATCGCCTACGTTGCCCCAATATGTCACAGGATCTGCGATATCAGCACCCGCCTCGTTCACGAAGCGCACCGTATACTGAACACGCTCGCTGGTGAGGCCATAGGCAACGACGTAGTCGTAATCCTTATCCACCGTGACGCTACCCTGCATCACGCCGTTGGCATCGGGCTTGGCTACGTAATACTTCTCATAGCCGCTGTTCATCTCAGCCGGACGGATGCCCTTCGCATAATACTTGCTGCCATCCTTGATGGCGATCTGGATGCCATCGAAGCTGACGGAGGCACCCGGTGCAACATCGAACGCGATCTTATCGCTGCCGTTGACCGTACCCTGCTCACCCGCATAGAGGGTGACACGATAGGTCTTCGCCTGGTTTCCCTCATCAGCGAAGGCGGGAGCAACGAGCACCCCCATGGCCAGCGCCAGGGTCAGCGCCCCAGAGAGTAGCTTACTGATCATTCTCATGGCTTGCTCCCTCCAAGGAACGCGCAGAGCGCTTCACGTCATTCATATAGCTGGCGCCACCCGCGGCCAACACGATGCATCCCAGCAGGAAGCACAGGATGGTCAGAAGCGGGATGAGGTCACCGGTCTGCGGCAACGGGGTGCCGGACAGCTGATGCTCATACCGGCCTGGCTCCTGCTCGTAGACGATGGTCTCGGTGCCCACCGGCTCAGCTGCGTACTGGATCAATGCACCTGCATCCGTGTCGAAGTAGTTGTTGGTGTGAGTCTCACCGTCAATGGCCATGGAAAGCGTCATGGTCTTCTGCTCTCGCGGACCAAAGGTACCCAGATGGAAGTACTCCTCCATGCCGGATTGCTGGGTAGCATTGAAGAGGCCGCCGCTCTGAACGGAACTGCTTGCGTCCTGGCCGGATTCACCCACCGTGGGAGCAGCCTGGACGTTCACCGTCTGAGGGGAAGGAGTAGAAGGGTCTCCACCAACGGTATCATTGGTGAACAGCGGCGCCCCTTCATAGGTGAGCTCGTAGCTGTAGTAACCGCCGGAGTTCGTGCCGCCGTCGAGCGTAGCCTGCTTGCCCTCCATGGTCTCCACTACCTGGTTGCGCACCCACCAGTCCACTTCCTGATCGCAATCATTGATCAAGGTGATCTCGAAGGTAGCCTCGTCTCCGGGCTGCATGCCGCTGATCACATCATTGATGGAACCGTTCTCTCCGCGGTTGCCCTGGGAGATCATGTTCGTGCCGTCGAAGGTGACCGTCCAGGGGATGGTCTCCACGGTATCCTCTTCAACGATGCCGAGCGTAGCGATATCCACACCCCAGGCGCTCTTCGCTGCCTTGGCAGCATTGTGGGTCTGTATGGAATCAACCCGAGCTTCGAGGTTCATCTGGACCCCGTCCAGCCCAAGGGTCTTCACGGCCGCTTTGAAGTCATCCTTGGCAACGTCAGCATTCAGGCCAACCTGGGTCACCAATTCCGGACCATCCGCACCCGCCTCCAAGACCTCCGGGAGGTAATAGACCAAACGCTCGTCGGTGGACTCATCGTCGGACTTCACCCAACCCGAATCGTTGATGGCAAGCTCGATGAGCGCTGGATCCAGATCGACCCGCTTGGCCTTCTCGTCGGTCCAGTACTTATAGATGTTCACGCGAACGTATTCGTCCATATTGGATGCGTTGCGAACAGAGATCCGCTCGTCATACATCTTGCCCGGGATCATCTGGGGATCGCCCGCCAACAGCGCAGCCTCATCAGCAAGCAAGGATGCAGACTGGCCGTCGCCACCTGCAGCTTCGCCGACATTCACCTCTTGTAGCTCATTGGCACCCGTTCTTTCAGTGAGCGCCACGCCCAAGTGCGTCTGCTCGATGTCTGCCCGATGCTCTTCGCTATAGGCGGTCAGCTGGGCCTGGGTGACATTCACCGCGCCCGCCAACCCCAAGGCACAGAGGACCACTGCGGCGAACAGCAGGATCAGCGTCCGTGCCGATATCGCACGTTTGCTCTTCTCCATTAGTTGGCCTCCATTTCGTTATCACCCTTCATGGTGAAGCCCTTGAGGGCAACGCCATCCTTCGGAAGGGCATTCATATCAGACACCTTGACCGGTACCTTGCCATCAGCCGAAGCGAAATCACCCGCATAACCGCCATCAAGCTGATAGACGGGAACGCATTCCTGGACCACGGTCACGTCGAAGATGGCGTTGGCGGTATCTTCGTTCACGACCACTTTGGCGAAGAGGTCAGTGGTGGCTGCGTCCTTGCCCATCAGCGGCTCCCGATAGTACAGCCAGCCATCATCGGGGTTCAGCTGCGCCCACTCATCGCCCGTCACCGTCACGGATACGTTCTGCTCGGCATAGAAGAGCTTCACGCGCACCAGACAGGGAGCATTGGTAGTGTTCTTGATGGAGATGTGCTTGCTCAGCCTATCTTCGTCTTTGCCTTCATCGATCGTGGTCTTCGGGTCCACTGAATAGGGCAGTGAGCCCTGAGCGTTCGTGGTGTCGGTGTAATAGGCGAAGGCGCTCCCCACCCCCACACTGGCACATAGGGCGCAAGCCACTCCAGCAAGAGCGATGCGCCGGGCGAGACTCCTCTTCTTCATGATCATCTATCCCCTCTGCTCGTCTTACTGGTTATCCGTAGAGGACTGAGAGCTCCACGTGCTCGTAGAGATCTTCTCCTGATAGGTATAGGTGCCATCCTGCTCGGTGTAGCGATTCACTGCACCGGTGCCGAAGATATCCTCATCAGAGAAGGTGTTCTCGAATGCCGCGATCACTTGGTACAGATCGCCAGGCGCCAGCTTGCCAGCATCTCGCAGGGTGCCTTCCCAGGTTGCCTGACCTGTGTAGTTGCTTCCCGCGAACGCCACTTCCTGGATCACGAAATACATATTGGCGTCGAACTCCTCCGGCAGTGTGTAGGTTTGAGCAGCCATGCTCTCGTTCGGATCGAAGGTCATGGTGATGGTGTTCTCATAGGCCGGGTCAGAGCGGTCCCAGTCTTCACTGATATATCCAGCGATGTTGAAGATGACCGTTGCTGTCCCCGCCTCAGCGTCGAAACCATTCGTGAAGGACTTCGTGATGTTCAGTTTGGCCTTAGGATCAGGTTCCGGGTCTTCCGGCTGCGGAGTATCAGGCATCCAGCGACCGATGTGCGTAAAGCCGTTGCAGGCGATGCCGCCACCGTTGGTATTGGAGTGGTTGAAGCCGATGCAGAGCTTGGACAAGGAACGAGCCGTATTCTCGTCCTTCTCTGCAGGATCAGCCGTCAGAGCCATGATGCGACCGGCATAGGCCCGAGCCACTGCCTTCGCTGGGTCTACTTCGTGCTCCTCAGGGAAGTCAGTGATCTTGGCGATAGTGTAGTTCCCCGAGCGCTTTTGGCTGGTACCCCAGATAGTCTCCTCAAGATAATAAGTAGTCCCATACTCAAGACCATCAGTGATCTTCTGGTCAGCATCATTGCTGACATAACCGCCGTAGACCTTGCCGTTCTCGTCCTTGGCTACAGAGGCAACCTTATCATCGGATATCTTCTTCAGGAAGATATGATAGAAACCACCGTCTTCGACGGAATACCCCTTATTACCTACCGGACGACCGCTTTCGTCCTTCTCGAGGTCGGTGACCAACCCAGCGAACCCTTCGAAGGCGAACCATTTCGCATCGGTGCGGTGAAGTTCAACGAATACGCCCGCCCTCAATGAGTCAGCGAACGCTTTGACATCACTCTCGTTCACGTTCTTCAGCGTGATACGATACACATCCGCAGGAATAGCATCTCCCAGCAAAGCTTTATTGGCAAGACCGTTGAGATTGCTACCATCCAGAGATAACGTCCCTCGCGTGCTTAGGGTCTTAGCTTTATTCCAACCCCCATCCTCGGCTCTGAGCCACGGGCTTTCGTAGTTCATGTAGCCCGTCCAATTCGAAGCACCGCCGCCCAACATGTTGGCGTACACCGTGCTCTCACCGGCGTTGTAGTAATCGTTAGAGTAGGTGACCTTATTCTCGGCGCCCTCATTGAGCTTCTCGCTGATGGCAAAGCCCCAGTTGTCGCCGATGCCGACCTCATGGCTCGTAGACTTGCCCTCATGGGCGGTGTTGCGGAAGATGGCAGCTGCATTGGTGACCATCATGCCGTTCTTGCAGCCCGCAATACCACCACCCTGGCCTTCGGCCGTATTGCCGGTGACCAGCGGGTTGACCACGTTCACATAGCCATGGTTGGGGCTGGCGTTAGCGATGAAGAGACCACCGCCGCCGTAGCCGAATTCCGTAGCAGTCACGTTGTTCGTGATGAAACCGGCGTTGATGTAGGACTTCTCCCCGCCTTCGTAGCCGGTGGTGAAGAGGTACATGCCGCCGCCTTCATCCGTTGCGGCATAGTTGCAGGCAACGACACCGTCATTCATGTTGAGAGTGGCCGTCACCGTATGGTTCAACTGCGGCATGAGCAGGCCGCCACCTGCATCAGAGGAGTAGTTGCCGTTCACAGAGCCACCGTTGATGACCACGCGGCCGGAAGAGCAGATGCCCCCTCCACCGATGGTGGCCCAGTTGGCCCTCACGTCAGCGCTGTTCTTCGTGATCTCCTTCGTCGTGCGGTTGTTGGTGATGTTGGCATTGCCCGCCAGGGTGATGCTGTCGGCTTGAGCCGTGGTCGCTCCATAGAGGCCACCACCATCATGCTTCGCTCGGTTGCTGGCGATCAGGGCATTGCCGTCAATGATGGCCTGGGAGCTGGTGAGGTAGACACCGCCACCGTTCTGGTTTACAGGCCTATTGCCCCCCCCAGACCAAGGATCTCCCATGTCAACTTCGGTAGCCGTATTGGCCGCCACCACTGCGCTACCCGTCACGTTCACCACCGAGGACGCAGCATAGATGCCGCCACCATTGCCGGAGTTCTCAGCTCCTGTGAACCGAACGGAGTTGCCACCCACCACGGCGGACCCTTGGAGGTTGACCGTGGAGCCGTTCGCAGAGATGCCGGCACCGTTGCCGCCCACGAGCGTGCAGCCCACGATAGCGCCGCCCTCGATGCTCACGGTAGACCCGTTGGCAACGACTCCATGACCTTTGCCTTCAGCGGAACCAGCGTTCGTCAAGCGGCCGCCGGTCACTGCCAGCGCGCTGCCGCCCTCTACTGAGACGAGAGATCCGATGTTATTGCCCACCACAGCACCCACGGTAGCCGGAATGGTGACCGTCCGCTCTACAAGGACCTCAGAGGTGACAGCGTTGAAGGAATCCTTGCTCACCGTGCGGGTCTCATAATAAGTAACAGAAGCGCCATCCTTACTGACGCTGCAAGAGCCTTCCCTGCCTGCGCTCTGGGCATCAGCAGCACCAATGGTCTTAGGCGTGAAGGCAAGCCCCTCGTTCGGATCGGCTATGGTCAGGCTTCCGCCGTTCTTGACCATGAAGAAGGCATCCAAGCTGACATCGTTCACGTTGGCGATGGTGTGCCCATTCAGGTCAAGGGTGACCACCTTGCCATCAACCACAGCCGGAGCCGCTTCGATGGTCATATCCCCCAGCGTGAGCGCATCAACGGCCACATCGCCCTCCAGGGTGATGTCCTCGCCCTCATCAAAGGCCTGCATGATGTCGAACCAGACCATGTCACGCTCTTCGGTCTGGATGGTGATGGCAACCTCTGCAGCTCCTTCCAGATCAGCAGCGGAGATCGTGAGCTTCTTGGCGTAGGGGGTCTCCTTCAGGATGTCCTTCGCAGGATCCTCCAGGGTCAACTCCTTTTCCTCTATAGCCCCTTCGGTTGCCGCAGGAACTTCGGGAGTGACAGTTTCCTCCGGAGCACCTTCGGCGGGACCAGCAGAGACAGCCTCATTCGCCGCAGGCTCAGAGGCCGCTACAGCCACAGGGGCCTCCACAGCAGCCGTGATGGTTGCCTGGGCAGCAGTGATGGTGTTGCAGACATCGGGAAGGAGGATGAACTCAAGGGCTTGACCTTCGTTGCCCTCAGGGATATCAAAGGTGGACCTCTCAAGACCCTGGACGGTCACAGGCGCTTCGTCAAGGCCGAGGAACGCGATACGCGTTTTGCCGGGCTCCACAGGCTCATCCTGAAGCTCCTCTTCAGTACCCTCTTCACCTTCCGCCAAATCCTCTTCGCCCTCAGTCACCGGCTCTACAGCGGCATCCTCTTCTGAGGCGGTTTCATCGCCTACAGCATCTTCGCCCTCCGTGACCTCGGGGCTGCCTTCGGGATCATCCCCTTCAGCGGGCTGCACCTCTTCCGCAGGAGCACCATCGGTATCAGCCAGGGGCAGCGTGTCGTCCTCACCTGTACCATAGGCAAGGGTGCTGCACACGAGTACGAGCGTGATGGCTATGAGCGCCACTACGAACTTGCCCATGCTGGTTTTCCAGAAATCTACTGCCTTTTCCCAAAGACCCATGTAGTTCACCGCCTTCTCACGAGCGCTTGTGCGCCGCGCCTGCCGATCAGATGATAGGCAGGAAACGATTCGAGCACAGATTGCCTATATTCTGATTACAATCTGGTGCAATTTTCGCATTCGCGCATCTTTCTTTCAATCTCTGGAGAAGCCTATATCGGCTCTTTATCATATCTTTTTCATATCATTGCACTGTCATTCAGCTCTATATGCCCTCAAACGACGTTGCCCGGACATGAAAGGGTATTGGACGCAGAGAGCGCGGCAGATGCCACGAAACGTTGTGATCCGGGAGATCTGGGTCGATCGGGATCGGCCCTGCAAGCGACCAGATAGGGAGATAAGCTCCAGATACAAGAAGGGGCCGAATACATTCGGCCCCAAGGAAGATCGATCAGAGAGAGGGGGGGGTTACATGCCCTCCACTTCGAAACGGGTCTTGAGCGCTTCTTGATGGATGGCATGATTGAGCGCCGTCTCCCGAGAGATGGCGCCATCCATGACCAGTTCGAACAGACCTTGGTCCATGGTCTTCATGCCCTCTTCAGCCCCTGCCGCAATGATGCTGTCGATCTGATGGGTCTTGCCCTCGCGAATGAGGTTCCGGATGGCAGGTGTGGCGATCATGATCTCGAACACCGGGACGATCTTGCCATCGAGCGTCGGCACCAGCTGCTGGCTGACGACCGCTTGTAAGACCATAGAGAGCTGCATGCGGATCTGCCGCTGCTGGCTGGCTGGGAAGGAATCAACGATGCGGTCGATGGTGTTGGCAGCACTGGTAGTATGCAAGGTGGAGAACAGCAACTGCGCCATCTCGGCCGCTGTCATGGCTGCTGAGATGGTCTCCGTATCGCGCATCTCACCAAGGAGCAGGATATCCGGGGACTCGCGCAGCGCACTGCGCATGGCCTCGGCGAATGTAGCCACATCAGTGGGCACCTCGCGTTGGGTCACGATGCACTTGTCATGGGAGTGGACGTATTCGATGGGGTCCTCCATGGTGATGACATGGCCCTCGCGGTTATGGTTGATATCATCGATCAAGCAGGCCAGGGTGGATGATTTGCCTGCACCCGCAGGCCCCGTGACCAGCACGAGCCCTTTCTGCAGATTCGCAATGCGCATGACGCTGCCAGGGATGTTGTAGTCAACGGGATTCGGTAGCTGGAAGGGGATGACGCGGATGACGGCGCCCAGGGTACCCCTTTGGCGGAAGATGTTCGCACGGAAGCGTCCCACACCGGGAATAGCGAAGGAGAAGTCATCATCTTGGTTGTGATTCGCCTCAAAACGCTGAAGGGACCGGTGGGACAGCTGATAGATGGCTGCAACGATCCGCCGCGTATCCGCTGGCTTCAAGGGCGCAGAGCTCTGCCGATACTGATGCCCATCAGCGCGGTAGGTCAGGGGAAGCCCGGCTTCGATGAATACATCCGAGGCCTTGAATTCCACCATGCTCCGCAAGAATGCGCGGAGCTTCTCGATCTCAGCCTCCTCCACGGGTGCATCAGCTGGTGCGGAAGCCTGAGCACGGTTGACCTGGGCTGCTGGGGCAGGCGCCACCGCCGCCTCAGGGCGAACGGAAGCCTGGGCCTCGGGTATCTTCGTCGTCTTCGTAGATGACGCGCCGATGGCGCTCTGCAGAAAATCTTCCAGTTTCATAGAACCCTTCTCCTTCATACCGTCTTCGAGCGAGCCGTAGGCGCTCATGGCCTGCTATATCAGCTCTTCTCTCCTGTTCCCGTAATTCGTCACTGCTTTCAGTTCCCCGTCCAGAGCATCTCATTGCGCACAGCCTCATTCCAAGACCGGAACGTCTCCCATTGGAAGATGGTGTAGGTCCCGTCTGGATACAGGCCGATCATGCAAGCAAGGTTGAGGCCGCTCGGTGTCTTCAGGGTGAAGGTGACGCCTCCGGTGCAGCCTTCCATGGATTCAGCCAGGAAAGGGCTGATGGTTGGCTCCTGGGATGCCGTCTGACCTGACCCGAAGGGGTTGTCGTCAAGGGTGATGCTGCTCTGCCCCGAAGCCTTCGAAGGGGAGGCGCTGCTGGGGGTGAACGTCTCAAGAGACGCGGTCAATCCCACCGCTTGGGAGGCCTCAAGCTCCTCAGCGGCCGTGCAGATGCGCTGGGAGGCGTCGGAGATGGTACCGATGATGCGGCTTGGGCGGACATGGCCCTGGCGCACATTCGCCAGGATGCTGTCCACCTCCGAGAGCATGTATTGGGCTGCGCTCTCCTCAGCGTAGAGATCTTGGCTGGTCTCAGCCTGCCGAGCAGAGAGATTGCCGGATGCCTGGGCCGTTACCACAGACAGAACACCCATGACCGCCAGACAGAGAGCGATGACCAGCACGAGCAGATTCAGGGAGCCCATGCGCATGGATGTTCTACGCGCCATGATGAACGCCCCCCTCCGAGAGGTATCGGGAAGTAGACAGGGTATAGAGCTCTTCGTCATGGAGGCGAACGGAGATACGAGCATGATGGAGCACGCCAGCACTCTGAGGCTCCTCCTCTTGAGCGCACTCCACCTGGAAGCCGTCCACGTCCTGAGTCTGTGGCATGGAGACCGGATCGGCTTCGAAGCGCTCCGCTGCATTCGCGGCGATGGTGATAGCCCGGTTCAGGTCTGAGGCCTCTTGGCCCTTGACATAGGATGATCCCAGGATGGCCATGACCACCGCTACCAGCACCATGACACAGAGCAGGAGCAGCATGGCTTCTATCATGAAGGTATTGCGGAAGGTGGTCCTCTCTGGAGCCTTGCGAACGATGCGGAGGGCAATCCCCTTTGACCGGTCTGCGCGGCTCATAAGGCTATTCCCTGCCCGATGGCGCCCTGGTCAGCGGCATGGAGATAGATATCTGTAGCGCCTTCATCCGTTTGGATGGTAAGCAGGCTGTTATCTATCTGGAACCCGAAGCTGTCCGTTGCCATGACCACCGTAGCAGTGGTGGGGTTATAGGGCTGCCCCGCCAGGACGTATTCCTGCAAGAGCTCCCCCTGACAGAGATAGAAGCGGGTGACGAAGGTGCCCGCATCCACCCGTTCCACCATTGCCAATGCCGGACCCTCCGGCCCTTCGTCCATACGGACGGAATCGTAGCTATCAAGACCTTTGATGCAGTTGACGATGGCCCCGTTCGCAAAGCGCAGATTGTCTGACTGACCCTTCTCGGTGACCAGACCGCTGTAGACGCGCACGCCCGCCACCAGAGAGAGCAACAGAGCCACGATGAAGAGGACGAACAGCACCAGCGCTGTCACCCGTGCGAAGATGTTGTCCTTCATCTCAGCTCCACTACCACTGACGGCGGAAGATTAGCCGCGAAGCTGTCATAGAAGATGCGGTAGGTGTCCTGATTCACCGTAAGGCCGTAGTTCTCTTCCAGGTATTCCAATGAGGAGGGGTAAGCGCCCTCTATGGCAAAGCACTGCTTGGCAGAATCCAAGATGGATTGGCGCACGGACACGGTGCCTTGCTCTTCGGACTGCACCTTCGCCAACCCCAAGGACATCCAAGCGAAGATGAGCACCACGACGCAGAGGACAGCGACCACCAGACCCAAGCCCAACGATGAGCCTTGGGTCTCCTTCTGAGGCATGTCCACTGCGTTCGCCACCAGACCGAACCCCTAACCGATGGATCCCATGATGCCGATCAGGGGGAGCATGACGGCGATGAGGGTGAGGGCAACAGCTATGGTGACGAAGGCGGCAAGCGCCGGTTCGATACGGTCTATCAAGGCATCGAAGCCGCCGATGGCGTCATCGAAGAGCTCATCGGACAGGCTCATGAGAGCGTCGTCAAGCTGACCGGAGCGCATGCCGAAGGTAAGCATACGGACGTGCATGGGGTCATAGACCTGGAAATCCCCCACGGCCTGGATGAGGCTGCGAGCGCGGATGGGCTCTATCATGGCCTGATAGGCAGCCTTGACCCGATTGCGCAGCTTGTCGTGCTCGATGGTGTTCAGGGACGCCGCCATGGCATCATCGGAATTGACACCGCTGGCCGTGTACACGGCCAAGGTAGAGGTGAACCGCGCCTGGGCCAGTTCGAAGAAGGGCTTCTTCGTACCCGGGAACCTCTCGAAGCTGTGGAGCAGCTTCAGGCGCCCCTTCGCGCTATGGCTGCGCACGAAAGCAACAAGCACCATGAGGGTGCACAGGACGGTGATGGCCAGGGCCACCCAACCGATGCCGATGCCCACATCCACCATAGAGAACGAAGACGCCGCCAAGCCACCCGCCATGTTCTGGTACACATCCAGGAACACCGGCAGGATGGCCGCCACGGTGAAGCCCAGCACCACGCTCATGACGCAGAGGATGATGGCGGGATAGGTGACGGAAGAGCGAATCTTCAAGAACAGCCGGTCCTCTTCGTCATAGTAGCTCGCCAAGGCCTTGAGCGTGTCTTCCAGATGCCCTGTGCGCTCACCGGCTTTGACCATGTCTATGGCATAGACGGGGAATGCACCTGCCCCTTCCATGGCCTGAGAGAGCTTCTTGCCATGGATGAGGTGATCGTAGACGTGGAGGCAGGTCTTCTCCAGCTTGCGCTCTTCGCTGTTCTCGGCAAGCATGTGCACCGCTTCATCAGTCTGGATGCCCACCGACAGCATGAGCGCTACGTTCTCGAAGAACGTCTCGAGCTCAGCGCTTTTCAGTATGGTTTCGGCCACCGTGCCTTTCCTTCCCCTTGCATCCCCTGATGCCATCCGCGGTTGCGGAGCCTCAGTAGGTATACCTCGTATTATACGTAGTGCCATCCCCTATATAACCAGCATTGCCCCCCTGAGCGGAGGCGAAGGTCAAGTCTATCCTGGTCCATTCGTCAGGACCCACCGTGATCTCAGCTGAGACCCACTCCCCGTCAATATATACCATGTTCCACGCGTGATACACATCGTTGGGCGAAACATAGCCCGTCACGATCTGGCAGGGGATCCCCAAGCTACGGAACATGGCCGCCGCCAAGGACGCATAATCGAAACAGATGCCCGTCTGGGCAGCAAGGGTATCATCCGGGTTGGGAACGTAGCCCGTGGTGTTCGAAAGCTGTTCCGCCTTGGCGGTGTCATAGGTGATGGTATGGGTCATCCAGTCATAGATGCTGCGGACCACATCTCCTTCATTCGTGGCATCTTTGGCCAGCTCGAACGCCTTCTTCACACAGGCGCTGTTGGCAGTGAAATCACAGAAGACGTTCGGATGCAGATAGGGAGCGAACTCGCTTTCCAGTTGCACGTCCGCCGTTGTGGAAGCTACTTCTACGTAATTGCTGCCGCCGGTGTTCTGCATGATGCGAAACGAATAGGCGCCGTCTCCCATATTGAGGGGCGCGATGAGCGGAGCTCCTTCGGTGGACATGTCGTAGTTGTAGCTTTGGTCCCCCTTGGTGATCAGCAGCTTCAAACGGCTTGAGGCCGTAGCACTAGCGCCCACATAACCCTGAGCGCAGGTGGAGGTATCGATTGCGGCATCGGCAGTGAGCTGAGAGGTGGCCTCATCGAAGGTGGCAGTGATCACTGAGGACGGCTCAGTATAGGGAGGACCGGACGTGGTGCCATCCCCCTGGTCAGAGGATTGGGAAGCTGGCTTGCCCTCAGAAGCAGATCCACCGCTGGGCCGCGCTTCAGAGGAACCGCCGCAGCCTGTCAACAGGGCCAGGGCGCACAGGGCCATCAAGGCCGCCAGAGCAACCTGGAGAACCCTGCGCCACACGAAGATGCATCCCTGCGTCACCGCGAACCGTACCTTTGCGCTCTAGACGCGGCTGCCCGCAGAAGCCGTATCAACGGGCTGGGTGCTGATGAGCCGCTTCGCGAAAGCGGGAGGATCCGCCTCCAGAGATGTGATGGCATTGCACCCCGTCCGGGTGGTGGACTCGATGTAATAGCCGTCGGCCAGGTACATGCCCACATGGCCCACGGTGTTGTGATCGTCTATGAAGAACAGCAGATCCCCCATGTGGAGGTCGGCGAAATCAACGTCTTCGCCCTGGGTGCACTGATAATAGGTGGTGCGGGGAAGCTGCCATCCCAGAGCTTCACGATAGGCCAGCTGCACGAAGCCGGAGCAATCAAGCCCCACATCAGGGTCAGTGCCACCCCACAGATAGCGCGTGCCCAGATGAGAGGTGGCTTCCGCCACCAAATCTGCCAGCGTACGCTCTTCTGTCACCGTGTCACCCGTTTCCGGATCAGTGACATCCACGGTGAGTGCATGGGTCAGCTCAAAGGGCAGCGGCGCGTCATAGCGGACGAGGTCATAATCGGCCACCAGCTGCTTGATGCGGGCGAGATAGCCCTCATCAAGGGAGCGCGCATTCCCGATCAACTGAACCGCTTGTTCCCAGGTGAGTGCATTCGCCTTGGTGGGAGTGCCGAAGCGCGCGGCGCCTTCGCCCGTGAGCTGCTGGGCATGGTCCTCCAGGGAATCCATCATGGTGTCATAGGTGCGATAGGCACCATCGGCGGATCCCTTGATGTTGAAGAGGTTATTGTTCGGAGCCTCAGCCTGGGAGGCAGTGCCTGACTCGGATTCGATGATCGCTTGAGCGATCATGACCGACGCATAGAGATCATAGTCTTGAGCGACCTGACGCGCCTGCTCCCCTACCGCAGCGATGAACTGAGCGGTGGTGAAGTCTTCGGTGTAACGGGTCATGGTGAAGGAGGTATTTCCCTCATAGGACCAGACAGGGTAGAGAGCCGAGAGGTCAGAAAGGTCTTCCGCAAACTGACCGCCCTCTTCGGGATCAGGGCTCACCGGAGCCTCGGGGGCTTCGGGAACCGAAGGCTCCTCAGGGACTGAGGCGGTGGGATCATCCGGGTCGGCCGGGATCTCGGGGCTCGGGTCAACATCCCCTTCGCCGCTTTCCCCCGGAGCCGGGTCAGGAGCAGGGCTTGGAGCCGGATCAGGGTCAGCAGGAGCAAGCTCAGCCATCAGAGCTTTCAACTCAGCGCTCAGGTCAGGAGAGATGCCAGCCAGGACAGTGAAGTCAATGGTGAGGAGCTCGTCATAGGTAGGAGTGATGCCAGCCAGATAGCAGTCGACCACATCTTTCCCTGCATAAGACGGCTCTTCGGCCGGGGTCTCCTCAACGATAGCCTCTTCAAGGACAGCGGCCTCTTCAAGAGCTGCATCCTCTTCCAAGGCCTGAGCCTCAAAGGTTGCCTGATGAGCTACGGGGATAGCGCCCATGGCCAGCAGGAATGACAGGCCGCCCACAGCACATTTTGCGGACAGAGAAAGGCGCTTCGTGCCTTCCTTGGATCCGAAGATGTCTTTCACCATAGGTATCACCTTCCTTTGGGTGACATCCTATCATGCTTGACTGGGGAACTTGAAGGGGGTGCATGCCCTTTGCGGGATATGCGCACAACAAGAACTGCACCGAAAAGCGCATGAGGATGGAGCCCGCATGTTAGGGGGATCGCAGTGCTAATTCATCACGTGGTTCGCCACGCGACCGCGCACCTGGATGTTCCGAGGCGTACGACCGAGGATGTTGTCTTGGAAATCATCGACATCCTGCGAGAAGCCCAGGCGGCGGCGCACGACAACGACTCCGTAGAGAATCGTGATGGTTACTCCGCTGGCCATGAGCCAATGGGTCCAGCAATGAGGTCTGTCGAAAGCGCTCAAGGGGGTCTCGTCATCTTCGATGGCCTCTTCGGAAAGCGCAGCCTCATCTTCTACTGCCGCTGCTTCCACAGCATCCGCTTCATCGGCCCAGGCAACGTCAGAAGATACCCCGGAGAACAAGAGGGCCGCTAGCATCAACAACGAAAGGCCCACGAGGCTGAGCCTATCCCTCAGGATTCGCCGAGCGCGCTGATCTGATCCGATGCTCTGGTGGTTCATGCCGCTTCCCCTTCGAAGACTGACAGACTGTCTTGGCCTGGACCGCATTATCCACCCTTTTAAGGGTGGAAGACCACTGAGGACCAGCGAATAGACGGTATAATGACAGGATAATGATAGTGTATTGCATCGGTTGAGCCTGTCGACGGTACTGGAACGGGAGCGAGGGCCTCATGGGCACGTATAACATCACCGTCCATCGCACGAAATGGAGCAACGACCTGCTGCCCCTCATCTGCGGCATCAGCAATGCGGGAGGGGGCCGATTGATCATCCCCTCAGAGGAGAAACGGCACGCGCTTAGCATTCGCCGCATGCGGCGTCCGTTCGAATCCATCCCTTCCACCGTCCTGCAGGAATTGGGGATATCCTGCACGGCAGAGCCCGTGATGGAAGGAGCCGTGCTCAGCCTAGAGGTGAACATCCCCGCCTCAGCGGAGCCGGTGGCCTATAACGGCATCTACTATCTCTATACGGATGAGGGGACGGAATCCATGAGCCTGGCAGAGCTCAGGGAGCGCACCCAGACCTCTTCCCTCCCCGGGCAAGAGGAGCACAAGGGTCCCAAGGGAAGGCAGGACACCCCCACCTCAAGGTCGGCAGAACCCGTCGGTCAGACCTTCGAAGAGCGGTCCATCGCGGCTGCCGAGGAGCTCGACCTGACCATCACCGACGAATACGTTCTGAAGGTGCTGAAGACGAACGGCCGCGTTCCAGCTCCGCGCATCGCCGACCTTCTGAAAGTGAGCGAGAGCACCATTCGCCGCTCCCTCAGGCGCCTCAAGGATCATGGATTCATCAAGCGGGTCGGATCCAACAAGGCAGGCTATTGGAAGGTGCTGCGTTAGGAGCCCTCCCCCTGAAACCGCAGAGTGGGTTGGATTGGGCCAACCTTGGTCGGCCCCTGCGGGGTACCGGGTTGCCGTAGGGGCGGATCTTGGATCTGCCCGCTGTTGCGCGTGGTCTTCGCGCAACGCAAGATCACCGAAGGAACAGCTAGCTGTTCAGTAGGATAGCGAGCTCTTCGCGGCTCTTGAAGGGTTTAGGATGCCCAGGGGCACGCACCCTCACCAGCTCGCCCGTCCACTGTTCTCCTTCGTCTGCGAACCGACTGGTGCGAACCACATAGTTGAAGCGGATATGCGAATCCTTGGGGACCTCTGCCTTGACCATGTCATAGCGAAGATTCGCAAGCACCTGCTGAAGGGCTGACACCATGTCTTCATCGGATGGCACCCGCACGATCCCCGATTCAGAGTTATAGATGAGCCCAGGGGCCAAGAATGCCGTGCGCACGCTTTGGCGACGCTTCTCCTCAGCCAGCTTGATGGCAATGCAAACGCCGAGGATGATCACCCACCAAAAGATGGTGATGGCCAGGTCAACGCCGTGGATCAGATCGAAATCGAAGTGATGCCACATGATGAGGAACAGCACAGATGCCCCAAAGAGGATAGCTATGACAAGCCAATTTCCCTTTCGCATGGATGCGATCCTGTTCCCTGGAAAGCCAGTACCCGTGCGGGTATTACCTCCCCATTATAGGGGCACATCCATTATTTGCCACTCAGCATACAAAGCCTGTCATGGCTTGCGCTGCTGACGCAGGAGGACGAGGGGCCGATCGAAGCGAAGCACACGTCCACCCGAATGCATCACAACCTAGGCAAGCGGACCGATCATGATCGGTCCCTACAGATATCATCCTGAAAGCAGCAGGGGGATCAGATAGCCCACTGATCGAGCATGCGCAATAGATTCTTGATCTCCATGGGCTTGGACATGTGATCGTTCATGCCCGCAGCCTTCGCCTTCTGGATATCCTCAGCGAAGGCATCGGCAGAGAGCGCCACGATGGGCAGTTCAGCCAGATCAGACCTGCCCTCCTTCGCAGCAGCGCGTATGGCTCGCGTAGCCTCATACCCATTCATAACGGGCATCTGGATATCCATGAAGACCAGGTCATAGTGATTCGGCTCATGCTGCAGGAGCGCATCAAGGGCTTCCTGGCCGTTCTCAGCGTGATCCACCTGAGCGCCCGTCATTCCGATGATATCGAGACCGATCTCAGCGGCCATGGCATTGTCTTCGGTCAAGAGGATGCGCTTATCCCGATAGTCCGCCTGCTGGAGCTCCTTGCGCTCGTCATAGCCCTCCCCATCGATCCCCGTCACAAGGCTTTGCATGACATGGATCAAGCGGGAGCGGAATAGGGGTTTGGAGATGAATGCATCCACCCCCGTCTCACGCGCCTCTTGCTCTATGGAAGACCAATCGAAGGCAGACAGGATGATGATGGGCAGGTTCACATCCGCCATCTGACGGATCTCTCGCGCAGCCTCGATGCCGCTCTTCTCGGGCATCTTCCAGTCCAAGATGACCGCGGCGAAGCCGTTGCCGCGCCCGTGATGGTCACGCACGGCCTCTACTGCTGCATGACCATTGGTCACGTACTGTGCTTGCATGCCGATGCTCTCAAGCAGCTCGACGGCGCTTTCGCAAGCATCCTCATCATCATCGGCCACCAGCACAGAAAGTCCCTGGAGGCTGGTCAGATCCTCGTCCCTAGGGTCACGCAACTTCAGGAACACCGTCACGCGGAACGTCGATCCTTCATTCAGCTTGCTCTCTACCTCAACGGTGCCATTCATCAAGGAAACGATGCTCTTCACGATGGCCATGCCCAGTCCCGTACCCTCCACCTTGGTGGTACGTGAGTCATTGGCCCGGGAGAACGGCTCGAAGACCCGCTGGACGAACTCCTCATCCATACCGCAGCCTGTATCCGTAAAGGTGAACTCATAGCAGCCGCTTCCATGGGTAGGCGAGGGCTTCTCGGTGATATTGAACCCGATGGTACCTCCCTCGGGGGTGAATTTGATGGCGTTGCCCATGATGTTCATGAAGACCTGCTGCAAACGCATCGGGTCGCCGATCACATGCTCATGCTTGATATCAGCGATATCCACCTTGAGCGTTTGGCCCTTCGCCTCGATCTGGGGATGGACGATGGTGAGCAGGTTCTCCACCGTCTCAGCTATGTCGAACTCCTCATCCGCCAAGGAGATCTTCCCTGATTCGATCTTGGCCATGTCCAGCACCTCATTGATGAGGCCCAGCAGATGCTTGTTGGAGATGGTGATCTTGTTCAGGCAATCTTCCACCCGTTCCGTATCGTCGATATGCATGGCGGCAATGGCCGTGAGACCCATGATGGAGTTCATAGGGGTGCGGATATCATGGCTCATGGAGTTCAGGAAATCGCTTTTGGCCTTCGAAGCTTGATCCGCTGCCAGATACGCCTCTTCCAGCGCCTCGCGCGCAGCTAGCTCTTGCTGTTTGATCTCAGTCTCGTCTTGGATGGCTAAGAGCACGCTTTCGGCAATGCCCTTGCCATCCCGCTCAAGGCAGATAACAGAGACCTGGATCCAGACAAGAGCGCTGGGGTCATCGGCGCTCTGTATCTGATACTCCACCTGGAGATACGGAGTGTCCTTGGTCAGATCCCGCTGGATGAGGTCAGGGTCCAGGGCTTTCGCGATGATGGCCCGGTTCGTGTCATCGCCCGCACGATCGACCCAGAATTCAAGGAAGGTGTCGATGTCTCCCTCATGTTTGAGGCCGTTCGGCAGACCCGAGGATTTCAGATACTCATAGGTACCGTTGATGATATCAAGCCGGATGAGTCGCTGAAACAGGTTCGTAGAAGCATCCACGATGCGGGTGGCCTGGGTCTTCTCGAAGAGAAGCTGCTTCGATTGACGGCGGGCTTGCACCAAGAGCACCGCCACGAAGAGGATGATGGCAGCCGTGACCCCGAGGATCAATGTCATGGCGGCCGCAGTGGCGTTGTTGATCATGCCATTGGTGAGGCTGGCCGGGAACGACCGCAACACCATCCACGAAGTGCCCTCGATATCCATCAGATAGGCAGTCCCTGTACCTGTTGGCGTCTGATAGGAGAAACCGATATCGGTGTTGGTAGCCAGAGCCTCTTGGAGCTCTTCCAGGGTGATCCCTTCCAGCTCTTCGCCCCCGTAGATATCAGCCACGGTCTCATAGTTGCTCTGCGTGGTAGCAGAGCTGGCGATGATGGTGCCGTCGCTGTCACAGAGATAGGTGGAGGTCTGCTCGCCGAAGAAATAGGTGGTGATCATCTCAGAGAGGTGAACCTCCGTATAGGAGCCCACCAAGATCCCTACCACTTCCCCTTGGTATTCGATGGGAGTATAGAAGGCCACCATGGGTTCTTTGTCTATGGAAGACGACTTGATGGAAGCCACTCCAGATTCCCCCGTGAGACCCTGAGGGAAGAGCTCGTCTGCATTCAGCCCTTCTACCGCACCCCGATCATCGTAGACCTGACCATCCTTGCTGACCAAGATGATGTGATCAAAGGGGGACGAACGCAGGATCTCAGGAAGATCAGCTGGATCTACCCGGTCAGAGGTCATACGCGCCTGATAGCTGTTAGCCTCTACGTCGATCATCATCTGAGCATTGAGGAGAAGATCGGCCACGCGGCGGGATGTCTGCAGGGTAGTACCCTCCAAGTAGCGCTGGTTCTGATCGACGATGCGCTCTTGCGTAGCAGTCAAGAACATGAGGAATGAGAGGACGATGATGATGACTGCACAAATGGCAGCAACGACGCGGTTGCGCGTCATCAACCCCAATCTATTCGCTGCCTCCGTTGCCGTCATAGGCTGAATGCCCCTCCTTCTATGAATGAAGGACCCCTCGGCCCCTCACCCTGCTTGTCAGATCTGCGAGAACGCATCCACGGTAGTACGGTAGGCATCCTCAAGCTTCCCGAAGAGCTCCGGCACCTGCTCCAAAGGGCCTGCAGGCACCCCGGCATCATCGAGCCTCAGAACCTCAGAGAGCTCGCAGGAGGCTTCGAAGAGCGGCATGAAGCCCATATCACGGCTATTGCCCTTCATGGTATGGACGGCCCGGAACGCCTCTTCCATGTTCCCTTCGTCCAAGGCCTTCTGGAGGTTGTCGAATAACGGGCTCTCCGCGAAGATGCCGATGAATTTGATGATCCGCTCATCCGTGACGAGTCGCGAACGGACATCCTCAAGATCGCCGCCGAGCTGTGCATAGCATGTTTCCAGTGACATCTATCCCATCTCCTTCTCTGCGGCCGATCAAGGCCCTCTGCCTCTTAGCTCCGCTTAGCACGAACCGCCTGGATGCTCTCCTCTTCTTGAGCGTCTATGGCCGAGATGGCCGATAGGGCCTCCGCCTCGGACGGCATCCGCTCAGCGAAGATGTAGCCGCCGCGCCCCGCCGCCTTCATTTGATAGAGCGCGTGATCGGCGCTCCGGAACAGATCGTCGTAGGAGCCCTCTTCACCCTTGGCTGTTGCGATACCTATGCTAACAGAAACATCGATCCCGTCGTATTCGCCGATGATCGACTCATAGATGCGCTTGATCAGAGGCTCTGGCTCGATATTGCACTCCATGCACACGAAGAACTCGTCACCCCCCACCCGGGCTACGATATCATTGCCGCGAACGCTGCCCTCCAGACGCTGAGCCAGATGGAAGAGCACCTTATCGCCGAAGAGATGACCGTGGGTGTCGTTCACCATCTTGAACTTATCCATGTCCAGGATGATGAAGACGAAGTCCTTATCGGGGTTGAGCTTCATGCGCTCTTGGACCACCTTCTTGGCGTAGCTATGGTTCAGCAGCCCCGTGAGGGAATCATGGGTGGCCCTGCGCTGAAGGTCGGCCATCTTCTCATGATGCTCATGGATGTCCACTATCTTGCCGATAGACCCCAGATAGACCTGCGGGTCGTCAGCACTCCAGTTCGCGTGGGCGGTGATCTGGAACCAGCGAGGCTCACCTTCTACGGTGGCTTCGAATTCCATCTGGATCACCGGCTCTTCTGGCGTGGTGCTATGGAGCGCCCTTCGCAGGCTCTGCAGGTTCTCTGCTCCGAAGATGCTGTTCATCTGCTCATCCTCATAGGGATCCTTGATCACCTCAGGCAGACCCATCTTCGTATCAGCCCAATCCGAGAGCACAGCCATGGGCGGGTCTTCGGTATATTCATATTGGAGCTCGTTGGACATGGAGGCGAAGAACTGGTATTTCATGCGTTCGTAATCCAACAGCTCCAGAGTGCGGCTTGAAGCTTCGCCCTTTTCAGGGATGATAGCCGCTTCCACGATCTGCCCGATCTCACGGTCGGCCCCCACGCTGGGAGAATTCAGCTTCAATTGCTCATGGATCTCATCGGCCACCTCTACGAAGCACTCCAAGAGGAACGGGTTGAAGGTCCCGCATTCTCCTGCAAGGATCATCTCCATGGCCTTCTCGTGGGAGAAGGCATCCTTGTAGACGCGCTTGCTGGTAAGAGCATCGTAGACATCTGCCAATGAGACCGCCTGCGCGGATATGGGGATGTCGTCCCCCTTAAGGCCGTCAGGGTAGCCTCTGCCATCGTAGCGTTCGTGATGCCAACGGCAGATCTCATAGGCCGTGCGCACGAGGGGATCTTCCTGACGGACAGGCACATCCGCCAACATAGCAGCCCCTACCGAAGTATGGGTCTTCATGAGTTCGAATTCTTCGTCGGTCAAGCGCCCGGGTTTGTTGAGCACGGAATCCGGGATGGAGATCTTCCCTACGTCGTGGAGGCTAGAGGCCATGGCGATGCGGGAGATATCCCCCGCAGAGAGCTGATAGCGATCGGTCCTCTTCACTACTTGATGCAGCAGGATCTCTGTCATGGTAGAGACATGCATGACATGCAACCCGCTCTCGCCGTTGCGGAACTCTACGATGTGGCTCAGGATGGAGATCATCAGATTGTTGGCTTTTTCGCGCTCCAGGATCTGATCGGCCACTAGGCCTACCAAGGCCTTCTGCTTCGCGAAGAGGAGGATGGTATTGTTGACGCGCCGCTGAACCACCTTCATGTCGAAGGGACGGTTGATGAAGTCCACAGCTCCCAAGTCGTAAGCTCGCTCAAGATAGGAGGAGGCTGTTTCCGAAGTGACCATGATGACGGGCATGTCGTTGATCCACTTGTTCTTGTTCATGACCGCCAGCACATCGAACCCATCCATCTCCGGCATGTTGATATCCAACAGGACCAGGGATATCTTGGTTCCCAGCTTCTGCATGGCAGCCACGCCTTCAAGGCCGTTCTCGGCTTCAACGATCTCATAGGTAGGACCGATCATGTCAGCGAGGATCATGCGGTTCTGCATGTCGTCGTCTACGATGAGGATGGTCTGCTTCTGCTTGGCTTGAGCCACGGAGGGAATCTGCGCGGCCTTTGCGATGGTGTCCAGTTTTATCGTCCCCTTCTGCTAGGCAATATGGAGGCGGTAACCCCTGCTATCCGATAGCGATCTTACTCAGGTCACCATCAGTCTTCGCAACCAAAGACTTGTTGATGAACCGTTGATTTTTGCGTAGTGCATATCATACCTTGGGCACGGTTGCCTTTTCAACAATGACAAGAAGACAAAACGTTCGCAACGCAGGCATCAGGCCATGATCACCTTTCGAGACATGCAACCACCCTTGACGACCATACGGTGCAAGAGAAGACCATAGACGACTAGCAGGCGATCGGCTTCACGCAAGCCTGGGCCTTTCCCTTCTGCTTCGCCTCGTAGAGTGCCGCGTCAGCCTGGGCATACACTTCCTCGAAGGTAAGGGGACCGCCTTCGCCATGCACCGCACCGATGGAGATGGAGGGAACCGGCCCTTCGGGCTTCCCGTCATCGGTTTGGCGCTGGGTAGCGAAGGGCCCACGTGTAAGGTGCTCGATGATGCGATCGAGGGGAGCACCGTCCTTGAGCCCCTTCGCGAAGATAGCGAACTCGTCTCCACCCAGACGCGCCACCACATCCTCATGGCGCATGACCTTGGTGAGGAAATCCGCCAGCTCTATGAGCACGCGATCCCCCTCCGGATGGCCATAGGTATCATTGACGCCCTTGAAGTCATCTATGTCTATGAGGAAGAACGTGAACGGAGCCTCTTCGTTGCACAATGCGGGCTCTATGCGATTCAAGGCAGCCGAGCGGTTATAGAGCCCCGTCAGGCTATCCTTCTCTGCTCGCCGGCGGAACTGGGATTCGCGCAGGGCCATCTCATGGGTATCCAGTAACCGCCCTACATGGCGCACCGCATTGTTGTCCTCGTCGTAGAGCACCACAGACTGATAGCGATACCAGACCGGTTCTCCATCGGGGCCTTCAGTGGAGGTCTCGAAGTCAACGAGGCTATCCGGCGTGATGGCCTCCATGAGCTCAGACAGATCAGTGGTATGTATGTCTAGATGGCATTCTTTGTGGCAGCGACGCTGAACGACGAAATCCTCCTGACGGGGTTCCCGGGCAAAACGGTCTTTGAAATCTCCGAAGACCCGGGCGTAACCCGTACCGCATTCGATATCGAACACCACATCATTGCTGAGGGCCGTGAGGATGTTCATGCGCTCATGAGCCCGCTTCAGCTCCCGCTCGCTGAGGATCTTGCTGGTGACGTCAACCACCAGCACGTAGAACCAGCGATGCCCTGCAGAATCCGTAATGAGGCGCCCTCGGTCATCCACCCACACCTCTTCGCCATCCGCTCGGTTCAGGCGGTAGACCACCTCATCTGTGTCCCCTTCAGCGATCTGCTGTTCGATGGAATCCAGCACTCGCTGCCGATCATCCGGATGTATGATGCCACTGAAGCAGCCACCTGTGAGCTGATCGAATGCCGCTTTGTCAGCGCAACCCATGAGCAAGATGAGATCCCGGCTGACGTAATCGATCCGACCAGGCTCATCGGCACTGTACCGAAAGATGCCCCCGGGGATGTTCTCAAGGAAATGTCCGAAGGCCTCTTGGGCGGCGCGATTCTCAGCGTCGTGAAGGTCGAACGGGTCAGGCTGCGTTGATCGTGTAGAGTCTGTCATGACGGAGCTTCTTCCCATTTGCTGCAAGATGAGTGCAGGCCCTATTCTCGCACAATGTGAAGGCATCCACCTAAAAGGATATGATAGGCCCATCAACCAAGAGGCGGAAAGGATCCATCATGGCGAATGAAAGAGGGCAGCAGGAGCGCAGGTATGACCAGGTGCGCGAGGAGCGCAAAGCCCAGGCAGCCAAGCACGAAGGGCTCATGAAGGGCGCTTTCGCTCAGGATACCGAGAGCACCGTAGCTGCTGCTATCATCTATGAAGAGGGCGAAGGACGCGAGCTGCCCTTGCCAGACCCTGCCCCCTTCGAAGCCACGGAAACGAAGGTGGTCACCAGCTTCGCACCTGAGGCCATCCGCCGCTATGGTCAGGGGAAGGTTGCCGTGGTCGATCCAGCATCATTCACCCGCCCGGGCGGAGCCTATGAAGACGGTGCCTTCGGCCCCGAGCAGATCCTCTGCTCCGAGAGCAATCTGTATCAGGTATTGCTGGGCATCCGAGGAACATATCATGACAAGAACAAGGACTATCGTCGCGGTATGCTGTTCACCAACCGAGCCGTGTACCTGCCAGATGTGATGTTCCTCCAGGGTGGCAATGTGAAGAAGGCGGATGTCATCGTGGTGGCGGAGCCGGTGCGGGCACGCGCCTTGGAGAACCACCGCTCCGAGAGAGAATGCGATAACGAACTGGCAGCCCGGCTAGAGACCATCCTGCGCATCGCCGCAGCCCAGGAAGTGGAGACGCTCGTGATGGGAGCCTTCGCCTGCGGACGCAACGGCTACCCCGCTTCCCAGGTGATCCAGCTCATCCAGGCATGGATAGCAGAGCATCCCGGTGCCCTTGGACGCATCGTATTCGCCGTACCCCGAGCCTTCGCGGATGACCTTCGCGCTGCCTTCGATCCTGAGGAGGAGGAGGCGGTCATCGCTGAGGAGGAGCCGGAAGAGACCGATGCCGATGAGGACGACTGGCGGTCCGTGGAGCTTCCGGAGGGCGTGACCATACGATAAGGGTTTGCGGTATCATCCTTCATCGCACGAATACACACGAGGAGACGTCCCTATGCCGCACACCATCGATCCGGTATTCACGCCTGAAACGCTACGCACCCCCGATATCCTGCAGCAGGTCTTCGATGACCATCTCGGGGCGCTGCCGCAGCTCCAACTGACAGGCAAGGTCGACAGCAACCCGAAGACCGCTGCCATCATCTTAGCGGGCGGCACCGGTGAGCGCTTTGGCCGTGAAGGCGGCAAACAACTGGTGGAGATAGCGGGCAAGCCCATCCTCACCTGGTCTGCTGAAGCCTTTGATGCCGTAGGGGATATCGGGCTGATCGTGCTGGTGTGCCCTGAGGACCGCCAGGAGGAATACCTTAAGCGGGCGGTGGACCCCTTCCCCTTCGCTACACCGGTGGTGGTGGCCCCGGCAGGCAAGCTCCGCCAGGAATCCGCCTTTCTGGGACTGGAGGCCGTCCCAGATGACTATGAATTCGTCGTCCTGCATGACGGCGCACGCCCCCTCATCACGCCGGAGCTCATCCTGCACACCATAAACACCGTGAAGGGGAACCTAGATGCCGACGGCGCCGTGGTAGCCCATCCCGCCATCGACACCTTGAAGATCGTGGAGGACGGCGTGATAGCGGGCACTCCTGACCGCCGTGTGTTCTGGAACGCCCAAACCCCGCAAGTCTTCCGAAGCGGCATCTATCGCCGCGCTCATATGTCAGCGCTCTCGGACGGCTTCGTAGGCACTGATGATTCATCGCTCATCGAGCGGCTGGGGGGCCGCGTACTCGTGGTGGAAGGCAAGCGTGACAACATCAAGCTCACAGTGCCCGAAGACCTGACACTGCTGGCTTCGGCCGTGCGCACGCTGCTTTCGGGCGAGGCGTAAGGAGGATTCCGTGGCAGAACGCATCGGTTTTGGCATGGATGTGCACGCCTTCGCAGAGGACAGACGGCTCATCTTAGGTGGAGTGGACATCCCCCATGAGCGTGGGCTGCTCGGGCATTCAGATGCAGATGTGCTGGCCCATGCCATCGCTGACGCCATCTTGAGCGCTGCGCGGGTCGGAGACATCGGCAAGCTGTTCCCTGACACCGACCCCGCCTTCAAGGATGCTGATTCCTTGAAGCTGCTGGCTGAGGCTGCACGGGCCGTGCGTGAAGGCGGCTGGCGCATCATAGACGTAGATGCCACCATCGCCTGCCAGGCACCGAAGCTCTCCCCCTATCGCGATCAGATGCGTACGAACCTGGCGCAGGCATTGGGCCTTGACGTGGACCAGATGGGCATCAAAGCCACCACGACCGAACATCTCGGCTTCGAAGGCCGTGAAGAGGGCATCAGCGCCTACGCTGTTTGCCTGCTCGAGAGAAGTGAGGAGCATCGATGATCCGCTTGTACGATACGAAACAGCATAAGAAGGTCCCCTTCATCCCTCTGCATGAAGGGGAAGTGCGCATGTACGTGTGCGGCCCAACAGTGTACAACCGCATCCATATCGGCAATGCGCGCACCTTCATATCCTTCGACATGATCCGGCGCTACTTGGAATGGCGCGGCTTCAAGGTGACCTTCGTGCAGAACGTGACCGATGTGGATGACAAGATCATCAACCGGGCTGCCGAGGAAGGGCGCAGCGCCGCCGAAGTAGCCACCGAATACACCAAGGCGTTCATCGCCGACATGCATGCTGCGGGCGTAGCTGATCCCACCATCCGCCCCAAGGCCACCGAAGAGATCCCCGCCATGATCGATCTGGTCCAGGCTTTAGTAGACAAGGAACATGCCTACGTGGTGGATGGCGACGTCTACTTCTCCGTGCGGTCCGACCCCCATTACGGCACGCTCTCTGGACGCAACATAGACGAGATGGAGAGCGGCCATCGGGAGCTGCGCGCCGATGGGCAGGGCCTTGAGGACCGCAAGCGCGACCCACTGGATTTCGCGCTGTGGAAAGCAGCGAAGCCGGGAGAGCCTGCTTGGGATTCGCCCTGGGGCAAAGGGCGTCCGGGATGGCACATCGAGTGCTCAGCCATGTCCCATAAGTATCTGGGGCTTCCCTTCGATATCCACGGTGGCGGCCAGGACCTGGTGTTCCCGCATCATGAGAACGAGCGCGCCCAGTCTGAATGTGGCTGCGGGACCGCCTTCGCGAATCACTGGATGCATTCTGGCATGTTGCAGGTGAACGCCGAGAAGATGAGCAAGTCTTTGGGGAACTTCCTCTTGCTCCATGAGGTGCTGGAGGACGCACGTCCCGAAGCACTGCGCATGCTCATGCTGCAAACCCATTACCGCTCTCCCTTGGATTTCTCAACAGAGCGCATGGACGAGGCCGATGCGGCGCTCTCGCGCATAGAGAACGCGCTCTCTGCGGCCGACTGGGCTTGCGCGAATGCCATGGACGGTGCACCGGACGCCTTGGATGGTGCGGCTCTGCGCCAGAAAGCGGAGGTCTGCCAGACAGCCTTCACCGAAGCCATGGATGACGACTTCAATGCCCCTGCTGCCCTGGGTACTCTCTTCACGCTGGTCACGGAGATGAACTCCGCGTTGGCTGACAAGACGCTCTCTCTGGCTGATGCTGAGGCGGTGGTGTGCGCAACGGATGCCATCCGTGCGTTGATGGGAGTCTTGGGGATACCGCTGACGGAGAGCCAGGGGGAGACGGAATATCCCCTTGAAGTGATAGCCCTTGCCGCCGATGTGGCAGGTTACGGTGGCGCTGATGCCATGGAGGCCGTGGAGGCACTGATCGAAGCACGGGCACTGGCGCGATCCCAGAAGGATTGGGCGAAGGCCGATGCCGTACGCGACGGGCTCATCAGGCTGGGATTCGTGATCGAGGATACGCCCCAGGGCGCCAAGGTGACGTTCGAAGGTTGATGGGGTGCAACGTAGGGGTCGAACGTGTTCGGCCCCTACGGGGAAAGCTGTTCCGGGTGCAACCTTGGGCCGACCGTGGTCGGCCCCTACAGGCATCCTGACCTGCAGGTTCGTTCCGAACGGTACGCATGAAGACCTTCGTAAGGGTCGATCGAGATCGACCCCGAGGCAACAGCTTGCAAGGTCTATCGGAGGGTCTAGCCGCGGCTCCTAGGGCCTAGGCGCCGCCCTCCAGCGTACCGGCTGGTGCCTTTGGCGATGACACGCCGGTATTGCCCAGATCGAAGTTCGTGAGCAGAAGCTCTGCCTCGCGAGCGATGGAATCACGCTTGCGCGGTGCCGGGATGGAACCCCGGCCCTTCCGGAATGCGAGCTTCGCCTTATCCCCTTCGCCCTTGACGTCCACATCGATGACCGAGCCACTGGTCCAGCGGCCCTCCAAGATCTCCTCAGAGATGGGATCCTCCAACAGGCGCTGGATGGCACGACGCAGCGGACGGGCACCGTAGGTGGTGTCTGTCCCTTCCTTCGCGATGAAGGAGACCGCCGCCGGGGTCAGGTTGATGGTCATGTTCTGAGAGATCATACGATCGCGCAGATCAGCCACCATGAGCTCGACGATCTGGGAGATCTGCTCCTCGGTCAGGCTCTTGAACACGATGATCTCATCCAGGCGATTCAAGAACTCAGGACGGAAGAGCTTCTTCATCTCAGACATCACGCGGCTCTTGATCTCGTCATCTGAGAGCCCTGCCTGGCCGTCAGGAGAGAACCCGAGGGAGGTGGACTGAGCGATATCGCGCGCGCCCACATTGGATGTCATGATGATGACGGTGTTGCGGAAGTCCACCGTACGCCCTTGAGCGTCGGTCAAGCGGCCCTCTTCCAGGATCTGGAGGAGGATGTTGAACACATCTGGGTGGGCCTTCTCTATCTCGTCGAACAGCACCACGGAATAGGGACGCTGACGCACGGCCTTGGTGAGCTGACCGCCTTCATCGAACCCGACATAGCCCGGAGGCGAACCCACCAACCGGGATACCGTGTGCTTCTCCATGTATTCGGACATATCGAAGGAGAGCAACGCCTCTTCCGAGTTGAAGAGGAACTCCGCCAGTGCCTTAGAGAGCTCTGTCTTGCCCACACCCGACGGCCCCAAGAAGATGAACGAGCCAGCAGGGCGCTTCGGGTCTTTGAGGCCAGCACGCGAACGGCGGATGGCCTTCGAGAGCGCTGTGACCGCTTCTTCCTGGCCGATGACGCGCTCATGGAGCACGCCTTCCATGCGCAGGAGCTTCTCCGTCTCCGCTTCGGTCAGATTGGACACGGGAACACCCGTGCTCATGGACACGACGTCAGCGATGTCCTCCAAGGTGACGTTCTGCACGGAACGAGAGGTATCCTCTTCCCACTGCTTCTCAGCCTCTTCGCGCTTGGTTTTGACCTCAGCCTCTTCATCGCGCAGCGTTGCCGCCCGTTCGAAATCCTGATCGCCGATGGCCTTGTCCTTCTCTTGGCGGATGCGACGCAGCTGGTCATCCAATTCGCGCAGCTCAGGCGGCAGTGTCATATTGCGGATGCGCATGCGGGCACCGGCCTCGTCCAGCACGTCGATGGCCTTGTCCGGCAGATAGCGGTCTTGGATGTAGCGATTGGAAAGCTCCACCGCTGCATGGAGCGCCTCTTCCGTGAAATGCACCTGATGATGGGCCTCGTACTTGTCCCGCAAGCCCTCCATGATGCGCACGGCCTGCTCCTCGTTGGGCTCATTGACGGTGAGGGGTTGGAAGCGCCGCTCCAGGGCAGAATCCTTCTCCAGATGCTTGCGATACTCCTCAAGGGTGGTAGCGCCGATGATCTGGATCTCACCGCGAGAGAGCGGGGGCTTCAGGATGGCCGCCGCGTCAATGGAACCTTCGGCAGAACCGGCGCCGATGATGGTATGGATCTCATCAATGAACAGCAGGACATCCCCTGAGTCCATGACCTCTTTGATGACCTTCTTCATGCGCTCTTCGAATTCGCCCCGATACTTGGAGCCGGCCACTAGAGCAGACACATCCAGCGTGACCAGACGCTTGTTGCGCAGAAGGTCCGGCACCTTGTTCGCCACGATGAGCTGGGCCAGGCCCTCGGCGATAGCTGTCTTGCCCACGCCCGGCTCGCCCAGGATGAGCGGATTGTTCTTCTGGCGACGAGAGAGGATCTGCATGACCCGTTCGATCTCTGCGGCACGACCGATGACCGGGTCGAGCTCTCCATCCTTCGCCTTCTGGGTCAGATCGGTGCCGAACTCCTTCAGCATGCTGTCGCCGCGTTGACCCGTTGGGTCGAACCCGGAGCGCCCGGCCATGACCGGCGTTTGCCCCACGATATCGTTCATGGTGGAGCGGATGTCGTCCGGCGTGACACCCATGCGCTTGAGCACATCTACCGCCGTGCCATCCCCCTCGCGAGCAATGCCCAGCAAGAGGTGTTCTGTGGAGATATAAGACTGCCCCATCTGCATGGCTTCCCGCAGGGAATTCTCCAGCACGCGCTTCACCCGAGAGGTGAAGGCCAGGTGGCCGGAGACATCAGCGTCTTCATCGATGGTGGCGATCTGGCGGATGTTCTGGGTCACCCCGTCATGGGTGACGTTCAGCCGCACCAGAGCTTGGGCAGCCAGGCCCTCGTTCTCAGAGATGAGGCCCAGCAGGATATGTTCGGTGCCCACGTAGGGCTGATGGAGCGCGCGGGCTTCGTCTTGGGCCAAGACGAGCACCTTCCGCGCTTTGTCCGTGAACTTCTCGAAAGACATAGGGGTTTCCTCGATTCTGATGTGCTCGTCGAATTTTGCGCATATGTTAGCACTCTTGAGGTTTGAGTGCCAAAACATCCGTTCGAAGAGAATCACAGGACGCACACAGTTGGAAGGATCCGGCTTCCCCCTTCAACTCAGGCGGTATCCTTACTCGAAAAAGGAGGTAGATTTGCAGCGCATAGGCATCATAGACTTGGGATCGAACACCGTCCGACTGGTAGTGTTCGACGTTGAGAAGGACATAGGGAAGCAACTGAAGCCCCGCGAGTTCCGGGAGATCCTGAATGAGAAAGCGGTGGCCAGCCTCTCCTCCTATGTGGTGGAGGGAGCCTTCACGGATGCAGGCATCGAGCGGGCCATAGATGTCCTCAAAGATCACCTCAAGAGCGCCAAGAACATAGATTGCAAGGAGGTGCGCGTCTTCGCCACCGCCGTGCTGCGCAACTGTTCCAACAGCGCTCAAGCCCTCCATGCCATCGAAGAGGCCACGGGGCTCACCATAGACCTCATCTCCGGCGAAGAGGAGGCTCATCTGGGTTTCGTGGGAGCTTCCATCAGCCAGAAGATGGAGCAAGGCATTCTCGTGGACATCGGTGGCGGGTCTACGGAATTCACCCATATCGAAAAGGGCCGCGACCTCATGAACGTGAGCGTGCCCCAAGGCTGCGTATCCTCCTATGCTGACTACGTCTCCCTGGTGCTGCCCACTCCCCAAGAATGCCAGCGCATCCGGGAGGCCTTCTTGGACCAAATAGCCCCCTACAAGTGCATCCAGACTACCAAGGAAGCCGCTATGTATGGCATCGGAGGCAGCGTGCGGGCCGTGGCGAAGATGCTGGGGCGCATGAAGCAGTCCGACAAGGCGCTGAAGCAGATCACGCCCGCACACGTTGATGGAATGCTGAACCTCTTGGTCAAGGACCCATCCACCTTCGCTCATCTCGCCGTGAAGGCTGCGCCTGATCGGGTGCACTCCCTGGTACCCGGCTGCATCCTGCTGCGTGAGATGATGCGCGCCGGAGCCGCCGAGGTGCTCACCCTCTGCAAATACAGCGTCCGCGAAGGCTATCTACTGGAACATGTGCTCTCCTAAAGAGCACGGCCCTTACGGTTCGCAGGAACCGCAGACGCAGAGGCGACTGGCCGCGAAGATGTTCAGCTCCAGTTCGCCCATGATCTCACGGAGCGCCAATTGCGCCTTCACGGAATTGCCTGCCTCATCCAAAGGCGGCGAGAAGGCAGCGATGCCGAACATGCCCGGCATGACCCCTAGCACACCGCCACCCACTCCTGATTTCGCTGGGAGCCCTGACTTATAGAGCCAGTCTCCCGTGCGCTCATAGAAGCCCACAGTGGTGATCATGGAAGTGACCTTCGGCGCTAGATCGGCGCTGAACACCTGCTTGCCTGTCACCGGGTTGAAGCCATCATTGGCTATGGTAGCCGCCATCACCGCCAAGTCCCGAGCTGTGGTACCCAACGAGCACTGCCGCGTGTACAGATCCAAGGAGAGGTCAGGGTCATCATAGATGCGGCCGTAATCCTTCAGGAGCCAGGCGATGGACCGGTTGTTGAAATCAGAGGATGATTCTGACGCATAGAGCTCTTGGATGACCTGAGGCTCCCGGCCGGTGAGCTCGGTGATGTTGCCCACGATGGCCTTCCATTTCTCTTCTTCGTTACCCACCGGCTCTACGAGGGAGCACGCGGCGATGGCTCCGGCATTCACCAACGGCGAAGACGGCCGATCCTTTTCCAGCAGAAGCGCCATGATGGAATTGAAGGGCAGGCCCGTGGCATCGGCTCCCACCTTCTCCAGGATGTCCAAAGCCCCATATTCGCGCATAGCCAAGATAGCTGTCGGCACCTTGGATACCGATTCGATGCCGAAGGTATGCTCCGCATCCCCCACGGAGATGATGGTCCCGTCCAACAGGCACACGCTGATACCGAACAAGTTCGGGTCAACCTGAGCCAGATAGGGGATGTAGCTGGCATTCTTGCCTCCCGTAGTGGAACGGAGCTTATCGTAGGCATTCTGCACGGCCGTCTTGACCTCGGTGGCGGTGATGTTCTTATGGGACGCTGGCATAGGTCCTCCTTCCGCAGGAAGATGAAGTATGCTTTCATGGTAGTCATCATCAAGGCTTACGCGGATACGGAACGGAACTGGAAGGAAACTGCAATGATCGGGACCATTGCGAACACGGTGGCCATCGTCGTGGGTAGCGCAGTAGGGTCAGTGGCCAAGCGCGGCCTCGGCGAGAAGTACCAGGATATCCTGTTCTTGGCCATGGGCCTAGCCGCCGTGGGACTGGGGCTGAACGCCATTGTAGGTGGCATGGCCGACAGCGTCTATCCGGTGCTGTTCATAGCCAGCTTGGCGTTGGGAGGCGTGCTGGGCACCGCTCTTGACCTGCACGGTCGCTTCGACCGCTTCGTATCCAAGCGGTCTGGCTCAGAGAACAACCTCTCCCAGGGGCTCTCCACCGCCATCATGCTCTTCTGCTTCGGTGCGCTCTCCATCATAGGCCCCATCAACAGCGCCCTGTATGGGGATGAGACCTTCCTGCTGACCAACGCCACTCTTGACCTGGTGACCTCGATGGTGCTGGCCTCATCCTTCGGCATCGGCATCGCCTTGGCAGCCGTGGTGCTGTTCTGCTGGCAGGGGGCTATCTATCTGCTGGCCGCTCAGCTCCAGCCATTCCTCACGGCGGATCTGATGGCTGAGATCACCATCGTGGGCGGCTTCCTCATCCTAGCATCCGGCCTAGGCATCCTGAAGGTGAAGGAGATCCCCACCATGAACCTGCTGCCTGCCTTGCTGGTGCCGCCGCTGTGGTTCCTAGGGCTCCAGCTCTTCGGCCTGCTCTGAGACGAGGCTGCAGATAGCGCTGAAGATGAGCTCTTCCCCTTCGGACGTGCTGTTCCATTCTGCCGTGAAGGGCTCCAAGGGCACGGTGAACCCTGCCTCCTTCAGCACGGCGCTTATCTCTTGCTGGCCCGCTTCGGACCATCCGTAGGAACCGAAGGCGATACCCGTCCGGCCTTTGGGAGCCAAGCCCTTGAGGTAGGTCAGGAAGCGGCCTGCCTCGGGGAGCACGGTCATGTTCTGACAGGATGACCCTACCGCCACATACTGAGCATCCATCACCTGATCCATGATGTCCGAGATGTCTGACACCTTCAGATCATAGAGGCGCACGCTGATGCCTTGGGATGCGAATGCCTCCGCAATGGCCCGGGCCATGCGCTCCGTGGAACCATACATGGAAGCGTAGGCCACCACCGCGGAGGAGGTAGGCTTGAGCTGGCACCAGGTTTCGTAGGCCTCTAGGATAGCCGGGATCTGGCTGCGCCAGATGAGCCCGTGGGAGGGAGCGATCATATCCAGACTGAGCCCCTTCACCGCGGCCACCGCCTTCGCCGTTTGCTTCGCGAAGGGCATGATGATGTTCGCGAAGTACTTCTTGGCGCAGGAGAAGAGCAGGCTGCGGTCCACCTCGTCGTCGAAGCGCTCAGAGGTGGCCAGGAACTGTCCGAAGGCATCATTGGAGAAGAGGATCTTGTCTTCGGGGGCATAGGTGACCATGTTATCCGGCCAATGGACCATGGGTGTTTGGACGAACTGCAAAGTGCGCTGGCCGATGCTGAGGCTATCCCCTGTCTTCATGGGGATCAGCTCATGGGCATCTCCCAGGTACGTCTTCAGTATCTTGCATCCTTGAGGGGACGCGATGACCTTCGCCTGGGGAGCCTTCGCCAAGACCTGCCGCAAGGCGCCCTCGTGGTCTTTCTCCGCATGATTGGATACGAGGTATTCTATGCGAGAAGGGTCCACAACGCTGGCAACGCGCTCCAGGAGCTCTGGCCAATAGCTCTCCGAACAGGTGTCTATCAGCGTGATGTGCTCATCCATGATGAGGTAAGCGTTGTTGGTAGACCCATAGGGCATGGAGAACCCATGGATAGAGCGCTCATTCCATTCCAGAACACCCACCCACCAGATGCCCGGCTTGATCTCAAGGGCTTTGAACATGAGGACCTCCTTGCCGCTCAGGACCCGATGACCGCTTGCATACAGATTCCCCGCGGCCATGCAGCCGCGGGGAATCTCCCTAGATCCTATTCTAGCTTCTCTCGTTAATCCATCGGAGAGAAATCATCCTTGCCCACGCCGCAGAGCGGGCAGACCCAATCATCCGGGATATCCTCGAAGGGAGTGCCCGGAGCGATGCCGCCATCCGGATCGCCGATAGCCGGGTCATAGATGTATCCACAGATGTCGCACACATACTTTCCCATGGTTGCTCCTTTCCACAGAGCCCATTCGCCAGGCTCTTCCGCAAAGCCATGCTTGCTGTACCCAGCATGAACCAAGGACACGGCCGCTGACCGCACAGCAGCCAGCCGTTAGGAAAGCGTCAGGGGCATCTTGGGGAGCCGTTACGCCTGCTCCCTATCGGGGGCTGCACCCAGGCTCGTGCCCGCGCGGCCAGCCCGGTCAGTCGTTGATGCCGTCTTCGTTGCGGATCTGCTTGCGCTTGATCTTGCCACCGATGGTCTTCGGCAGATCGTCTACGAATTCCACGATCCGCGGATACTTGTAGGGAGCGGTGGTGTGCTTGACATGGTCTTGCAGCTCCTTCACCAGCTCCTCTGAGGGTTCATAGCCCTCCGCCAGGATGACCGACGCTTTCACCACCTTGCCGCGGACCGGGTCAGGAGCGGCGGTCACCGCGCATTCCACCACGGCAGGATGCTCGATGAGCGCGCTTTCCACTTCGAAGGGGCCGATGCGATAGCCAGAGCATTTGATGACATCGTCATTGCGTCCCACGAAGAAGCAGTAGCCATCGGAGTCACGCCAAGCCATGTCATGGAGGTTGTACACATCCCCGCCCACGGCAGCCTGGGTGGCCTCTGGATTGTTGTAGTAGCCCACGAACAGTCCCGGCGGGTAGCTCTCCTTGAGCCCGGTGACGCAAATGGCTCCCTCTTCGCCATCAGGCACTTCCACCCCGTCATCATCCAGCAACTTGACGTTCAAGAGCGGTGAGGGCTTGCCCATGGAACCGGGCCTGGGCTCCAGCCAGGGGAAAGTTGCCAAGAGCACGGGACCTTCTGTCTGACCGAAGCCCTCGCGGATCTTCTTGCCCGTAAGGCGCTCCCATTGGATGGTCACTTCCGCATTCAAGGGCTCACCAGCCGTGGCGAAGTTCTGAACGCTGGACAGGTCGTAGGCCGCCACATCCTCTTGCAGCATGAAACGATACATGGTGGGTGGCGCGCAGAAGGTGGTCAGCCGGTAGTCCTGGATCTTCTGGAGCAGCTTCGTCGGAACGAACTTATCCATGTCGTAAGCGAAGATCGTGGCACCGCATATCCACTGGCCGTAGATCTTCCCCCAGCCGAACTTAGCCCAGCCCGAATCCGTCACACTCATATGCAGCTGATCCTCCTGGACCTGCTGCCAATATCTTGCCGTGATGATGTGGCCCAGGGGATGGGCGAAGGCGTGCTCGACCGCCTTGGCGTTGCCGGTGGTGCCGCTGGTGAAGTAGATGAGCATGATGTCCTTGGAGGTGACCCCCGCATCCCCCGTGGGTCGATCGAAGGCATCGCTCTCAGGCTCGATCATAGCGTCGAAGGAGGTCCAGCCTTCACGCTGGCCCGCCACGATCACCAGATCCTGCAAGGTGGGCACCTGGGGAAGCGCTCCTTCCACCTGGCTTATCACATAGGGGTCATCCACGCAGACGACAGCCTTCACCTGAGCGCTGTTCACGCGATAGGTCACGTCCTTGGTGGTCAGCTGCAGAGAAGCGGGGATGATGATGGCCCCTAGCTTCGCCAGCGCCACGGCAACCACCCAGTATTCCCAGCGACGCCGCAGGATGGCCATGACCACATCCCCTTTGCCGATGCCCATGCGCTGGAAGGCATTCGCCGCCTTGTTGGAGAGGCGCGAGATGTCCGTGAAGGTGAAGCTGCGCTCCTCCCCTGCATCGTCCACCCAGAGCAGCGCCCGTTTATCCGGCTCCACCCGGGCCCATTCATCCACCACATCGAAGCCGAAGTTGAACGCCTCGGGTACGTTGATGCGGAAGTTCTCTCGGAAGTCCTCGTAGGAATCGAATTCGATGCGAGGGCAGTATTGCTTGAGGATATGGTCTGTCATAGCGTGATCTATCGTCCTTCGTGAGCGTTGGTGCAGGCAAGATGCGAAGAGTCGGCCATCTCCTATTCGGCGATGACCGTGATGAACTTGGCTACGGAATCACCGTGACACCGTTGCCCATGGGGGATCTCCGGATTGAAGTAGATGCTATCCCATTCGTTCAGGATGATCTCCCTATCCCCCACGGTCACCGCCACGGACCCTTCAACGACGAAGTTGAATTCCTGTCCGCGATGGGTGATGAGCTCAGCGGGATCATCGGAAGGGTCGAGGATGACCATCAGAGGCTGCATGATCTTGTTCTGATAGCGCCAGGCCATGTCCTCGAAATGATAGGCCGGATGGCGGTCGACCACCTTGCCTTCGCCACGCCTGACCACGTGATAGGTATCCAGCTTGGCCGACTTGCCCGTGAGCACCTCGGTCATATCCACGCCGAACTTGCGCGCGATGTGATACACCACTGAGATGGGAACATCCGCCCCCTGCTCTTCCCACTGCCGGTACGCCGCAACGTCCACGCCCAGATCCTGAGCAAGCTCCTCTTGGGTGACGTCGCAGGCCTCGCGAAGCCCCTTGATGCGCAGGCCTATCTCTTTGAGATCCTCTTCCATGGGACCGCTTCCTCTTGTTCGCCTTCGGGATAGAGAGCGATTCTAGCAAAACATCCTCCGCCGAAACAAAAGCGAAACATCCCCTGCGGGCGAAACCCTAGCCGAAGAGGGAATATCCCCTCGGGAGGCGCCTTCTCCTCAGGGAAACCTGACAATGGGGACTACAGCACGAAGAAGAAGATGGAAAAGAAGTGCAGGATAGACCCGGCCAGCACGAACAGATGGAAGACCGAGTGCATATAGCGCACCTTCTTGAAGATGTAGAAGACGGCCCCGCAGGTGTAGCTCAGGCCACCAGCCACCAGCAGCCAGAACCCTACCGGATCCATGAGGGAGAAGAGCGACGGCACGAAGGCGACGATGCACCAGCCCATGGCCACATAGATCACCGCCGATACCCAGCGAGGGCGGAATGTCCAGAAGGCTTCGAAGATGATGCCCAGAAGCGCCATGGCCCAGATGCCGATGATGAGCCAGAGGCCACCGACGGGCCAAAGGGTTATCAAGCAGTAGGGCGTATAGGTGCCCGCGATGAGCAGGTATATGCCGCTATGATCCAGCACCTTGAAGACGCGCTTGGCCCCTTCCGGCGCAAGGGCGTGATAGAGCGTGGACATCAGGTATTCCAGGAGCAACGCGATGCCATAGACCAAGGCCGCCGCAAGATAGACCCCTGCACCATCCCCCACTGCCCGCACGATCAGGAGCACGAGAGCGGCGATGGCAAGGCCCGCGCCGATGCCGTGGGTGATGGCGTTGGCTATCTCCTCCCCTAAGGTGTACTGACGGGCCGCCTGTTGTTGGCTGGTGACACGGAAGCTGCCCATCGCCCGTTCGCCTGTCATGGCTAGTAGAGCTTCGCCCCGGCGGGGATGTGGTCATCCACCATGAGCAGGTTCAAGCGCTCCTCCGGTTCGCCGTCTTCGCCAGGAACCTCGTGGATGGCGGAGAGCAGCATACCTTCGGATGCCACGCCCATCATCTTGCGCGGCGGCAGATTGGTGATGGCGATGAGCGTCTTGCCCACCAGCTCTTCCGGTTCATAGTAGGCATGGATGCCTGACAGGATGGTGCGCTCTTCGCCCGAGCCGTCATCCAGCGTGAACTGGAGCAGCTTCTTGGACTTCGGCACTGCTTCGCAAGCCAGCACCTTCACTGCGCGGAAGTCGGACCGGCTGAACGTGTCGAAATCCACCTCCTCTTCGAAGAGGGGCTCGATGACCACGTTGGAGAAGTCCACGGCAGGCGCAGCTTCTGATGCCGAAGGTGCCACAGAGGCCGTCCCCTGACAGGATTCATCCCGCATATGAGGGAAGAGGAGCACGTCGCGGATGGTGGGCGCGTCGGTCAGCAGCATGGTCAGCCGGTCGATGCCGATGCCCACGCCGCCAGCCGGAGGCATGCCGTACTCCAGGGCGCGGATGTAGTCAGCGTCGAAGCCCATGGCCTCGTCGTCGCCCATGTCCTTCGCCTTGACCTGGGCCATGAAGCGCTCGGCCTGGTCTACCGGATCGTTCAGTTCCGTGAAGGCGTTGGCATATTCATGACCGCAGATGAACAGCTCGAAGCGCTGGGTGAGCTCTGGGTTCTCAGGATGCTTCTTCGCCAACGGGCTGACCTCCAGCGGGTGGTCTATGACGAAGGTGGGCTGGATGAGCTTCTCCTCTGCCACGGCCTCGAACACCTCGGCGATCAGCTTGCCCTTGCCCCAGGCATCGTCAGCCTTGCCGCCATTGCGCTCGAGGATGGCCACCAGCTCCTCGCGACTGCGGGAGAAGTCAACGGGTTCACCGGCCCCTTCGGTAGCCAGCTCTATCATAGAGGCCACGCGCCAATCCCCCGAGAGGTCGATGGCGGTGCCCTGGTAGGCCACCTGCAAGCTGCCGCAGGCTGCCTGCGCAGCCGCCTGGATGCACCCTTGGGTGAGGCGGATCATGGAGTTCAGGTCTCCGAAGGCCTCGTAGGCCTCCATGGTGGTGAATTCCGGGTTATGGTACGGGTCCATGCCCTCATTGCGGAAGATGCGGCCCATCTCGAACACCTTCGGGAAGCCACCCACGATCAGGCGCTTGAGCGGCAGCTCCGTAGCGATGCGCAGGTAGTAATCCCGATCGAGCGCATTGAAATGGGTGATGAAGGGCTTCGCGTTGGCGCCGCCAATAATGGGGCTCAGGAACGGCGTCTCCACCTCATAGTACCCCTCATCCTCCATGTAGCGGCGGATGGCGGAGATGATCTTGAAACGCTTCTGGAACGTCTCGCGCACCTCCGGATTCATGACCAGGTCCACATAGCGCTGGCGATAGCGCGTCTCCTTGTCTTGCAGACCATGGAACTTCTCAGGGAGCGGGCGCAGGCTCTTGGACATCAGCTCGAAGGACGTGACAGCCACAGAGAGCTGGCCCCGACGCGTGCGCATCATGGTGCCGAAGACAGCCAGCCAGTCTCCCACATCCAGGTCCTTCAGCTCTTCGAAGGCCTCTTCGCCGAGCGCATCGATGCGGCAGAACAACTGGATGGTGCCCGTGGGATCCATGAGCTCCAGGAAAGCCACCTTACCCTGGACGCGCCTTGCCATGATGCGGCCAGCGATAGCCACCTCATCTTCGGTGTCTTGACCGTCTTCCAGATGAGCGTACTGCTCATCCAGCTGCGCCACGGTATGGGTGGCGGTGAAGGCATGGCCGTAAGGATCGCGTCCGGCATCGATGAGCGCCTGACGCTTGGCGCGACGCACCTCGATGGGATCATCTTCGATGATGGCGATGGTCTCTTCAGTCATGTTCTGTCCTCTTCGTTCTCTTCTCTAGGATGTTGCGGATGTTCTTGATGACCATGAAGATAAGCAGTACAGCACCAATGTAGCCGTTGAGCACGTAGATCACGTTCACGAGCATCCGATACGGGAAGAACAGCCCGATGATGAGGCCCGCGACCCCCAAACCGATGGCCAGCAGCCGAAAGCGCGGCGTGCCCTCTTTCGCGAAACGCGCAACCGGATTATAGAGCAAGGGAACGGCGGTGGCGCAGATGCCGATGAATACGACGATGGCATAGACCAGTGAGAGCGGAGGCCATATCTTCTGAGCGAGGATGAGATTGGGGATGGGCGCATTCCAGACGAACAGCCCCTCTTCGCCCGTATTGATGTTGGCCACCTGGGCCATGAAGATGATGGCGATAGCAGCGCAGATAGCCAGCGTGGCGATGACGATGCCCGCATCCAGGCTCTTGCGATCGTTCTTCGCTCCAAGCAACGTCATGAAGCTAGCGAACCACAGCAGGACGAATCCTGCATAGGAGAGGCCCGATATCAGCCAGTTGTCCCCAGCCTTCACGATCCCTTCGCCATCTTGAGCCCCTACCAAGCTGTTGCTTGCGATAGCCGCGAGGCCTTCCGATATATGAGACCAATCCATCACCAGGACGATGATACCCACCGCAACGAAGAACGCGATCTTGATGGGGCCGATGATGCCGATGATATCCACCAGCTTGCTGAGCCCCAGGCTGACGATCAGCACGACGATGGCCGTGAGCAACACGCCACCCACCCACTCCGGGATGCCGAAGCCTTGGGTCATCGTAGAGGACGCTCCGCCCACCATGACGAAGAACGACATATAGCAGAAGACCGTGGAGTAGTAATCGAAGAAGGTGCCCAGATACTTACCGCAATAGTAGCGGTAGATATCGTTGCCCACCTCATACTTCTCCCGGTGTCCCACTCGTGCGAAGTTGAAGTTGTAGTACATGAAGATCACCGCGAATACGGCGATGACCAGAAAACCGCCTAGCCCATAGGCGGAGAAGTACTGCACAAGCTCTTGGCCGGTGGCGAAGCCGGACCCTATCACCAGCGCGATGATGGCGCCAGCCAGGATGAAGGCCCTCTTCAGGCTGAAGCCACCGTTACCCATGGAAAGCTCTGGGTCCTAGTGCTCTATCTTCAGGATCTCGATCTGGGTCTCACGGCCTGTGGGGCCGGTAACGGTGAACGTGTCACCCTTCTTATGACCCAGGAGAGCCGCCCCTACCGGAGACTCGTTGGAGACCTTGCCGCCATGGGCATCGCTCTCGGCGGCGCCCACGATGGTCAGCACACGCTCCTTGCCACCCATGTTCACCGTGACCGTAGCGCCGATGTTCACCTTGGAGGAACGCTTAGGCGTGTTCACCACCGTAGCCTCAGAGAGGATGCGCGTGATCTCAGCGATGCGAGCCTCCATCATGCCCTGCTCGTTCTTCGCGTCATCATATTCGGAATTCTCAGAGATATCCCCGAATTCGCGGGCGACCTTGATGCGCTCTCCGATCTCAGCGCGCTTCTCGGTCTCAAGATAATGGAGCTCATCCTCGAGCTTCTGACGTCCTTCCGGTGTGAGGATGTAATTGCTGTCTGCCATTGGTTCCCTTTCAACATCGAAGCACGCTTGGCAAGATGCGAAGCGTGCCCCTGGTTCGTTCGATATGAGTGCGACGGTCTCCCGCCGACGAAGCAAAGGCTATTCGGCCTTCTTCACCACGACCTTCTTGACGGTCTTCTTCGGCGTTGCGCCTTCGGATGCGCTGGTCTGAGCTTCCTTCACAGGCACCTCTTCGACCACTTCCTCTATGACCTCTTCCACATCAGAAGCGTCTTCCGCTTCCTTCTTGCCAGCGCCCATGCCATCGCGCAGGCCCTTCACGGTCTTACCCAGCGCATTGCCGAGCTTCGGAAGGTTCTTCGGCCCGAAGATGAGCAGCACGACAACGAGGATGATCAAAAGCTCGGGAACGCCTAATCCGAGAATCTTCATGAATGCCTCCATATGCCTTGGATTTCAGTGCGGCAAAGGGTATCACAAACAGCCCTCTGCTGCGAATGGAACCGGTATCAGGACGATAGCGAAGGCGTGAGATCCCGCTCGCAAACGCAAGACCATCTGGCCCCTGTCGAACGGGCGTGAGGACACCCGATGCAGCTTGGCTCATCGCAGAGGTCCTGAGAAGCGGATGACTCCGTGAAGAGGGCCTCTTCGAAGGGGTTTCCTGTGATGGCCGCTGTGACCAAGGCCGCTATCTGTTGCATGCCCTTCACAGTGGGATGGGTGCCGTCGGATGCTTCGTAGTCGAAACCAAACGCAGCGATGTCAGCTACCTGACACCCCTTTGCCCGAGCCGCACGGCGGATGGCCTCGTTGTACTCTGCGATGTCTACGCCACGCAGCCGATAACAGAAGCTGGATCCAAGTTGCCCCTGCAGCCTTCCTGGCATCAGGGTCAGACACCAGACCTCCGCTTCAGGGGCTTGGGCTTGGATATTCTCGAGCATCTCATTGTAGGATTGAGCGAATTCCTGAAGGGCCCCGACGGGAGCGAGACCGGGAACGAACCCCTCCTCTGGCTTGCTAAAGCCTTCCGGAACTCCCTCTGATCCTCCCTTTGCCTGCGCTTCGGAACTACCCCAGCCATAATCATTGATGCCGATGAAGACGAGCACCAGATCCGGCCCTTCACCCTGAGGCCCAAGGATCTGCTGCGCTCGCCCCAAAGAGCAACCGGCCGGAAACCCAACTCCGGCCACCATAGAGCTTGAGTAGGCCCCATTGGCGCACAGTTCTCCCCCGAGGGCATCTATCACCTGCATCCACCAAGTATCCGCGGGCTGAGCAACCCCCGTGCCATTGGTGTCTGCATCATCGTAGTAGCACCGGTTACCCGCCACCGTCACGCCTTCAAAGGTGGATATGGAGTCGCCGAACACGGAAATGCGCTTCGTCATGGGGAAACCTCATCGATCACGCGAGCTAGCAAGAACTGACCTCCTGTATACTTTAGCGTATCTTTTTCCGACGAACATCGAGGTCAACCTTGAGCAACCTGCTTGATCGCATATCCCATTTCGGTGCCAATCGCTATGTTGACACCCGCGGCATCACCGATGCTCCGGTTTCCTTCACGAAGGCCGTTATTGACGGGCTGGCCCCCGGCGGTGGCCTATTCGTGCCTGAAGCCATTCCTGTTCTCACCTTGGATGAGATCACCTCGCTGGCGAACCTCTCCTATCCCCAGCGGGCAGCTAAGATCTACGAGGCTTTCAACGTCGATCTGCCTGATGAGCAGATCGCTCAGCTGATGAGCGTCTCCTATGGCGCGAACTTCGATACCCCAGCCGTCTGCCCCATCACACCGCTGGCTGACGACATCCACATGCTGGAGCTCTGGCATGGTCCCACCAGCGCTTTCAAGGACATGGCGCTCCAATGCCTTCCGAACTTCTTCGGAGCCAGCGCCGCAGCCCTCAAGGCGAAGGGAGAGCTGGACACGGACTTCTGCATCCTGGTTGCCACCTCAGGGGACACGGGCAAAGCCGCTTTGGAGGGTTTCAAGGGCGTTGATGGTGTTTGCGTGGGCGTCCTCTACCCCAATGGCGGCGTGAGCGATATCCAGCGCAAGCAGATGATCACCACCACCGGAAGCAACGTCTGCGTTTGGGCCATGCGTGGCAACTTCGATGATTGCCAGACCTCCGTGAAGCGCGTCTTCGCCGATGAGGCCTTCGCCAGCCAGCTGCGCGGCCAGGGCTATGCGCTCTCTAGTGCGAATTCCATCAACTGGGGCAGGCTCCTACCCCAGGTGGTGTACTACGTTTCCGCCTACGCGGAGATGGTGAAGGCAGGCTCCATTGCTGTAGGTAGCCCCATAGACGTATGCGTCCCCACGGGGAACTTCGGAAATATCCTCGCGGCCTGGTATGCGAAGCAGATGGGCACTCCCATCGAGCGGCTATTCTGCGCCAGTAACGAGAACCGCGTTCTCACGGATCTCATCAACACCGGCACCTACGACATCTCATCCCGGGAATTCGTCCTTACCCCCTCTCCTTCCATGGACATCTTGGTGTCCTCTAATCTTGAGCGACAGCTCTTCGAATTGACGGGACGCGATGGCAGCGCTATCCGCACTTGGATGGCTGACCTGAACGAGAAGCGCGCCTTCCAGGTAGACCGCGACACCTTCGCGAAGATCCGCGAGATCTTCTCGGCTGATTCCATCACCAACGCTGAATGTCTGGATGCTATCAAGGTCGTATTCAGCGAACAGGGCTATCTGATGGACCCCCATACCGCCGTGGCCTACTTGGCGGCAACCCATCTCAAGGGAACGAATCCCGTCCTCGTGGCCAGTACCGCCCACTGGGCGAAGTTCGGCGACAACGTCTATCGGGCGCTCCACGACATAGCACCGAGCCAGCCGCTCCCTGAGGAGGTTGCCGCTCTCACTGGCTGTCAGCTGAATCAGCTCATTGCCGATGAGACGGGCAAGCACGATATCCCTGAAGGGCTAGCCCATCTGGATACGGCCCGAGCTCGGTTCACCCAGGTGATCGATGCCGGTGAGCACTCTGCTGAAGAGGCCGTGACAGCATTCATCCAGACGCAATAGACAAGGAGGCATCATGAAGAACCTGAATAAGCTGGAAGCCGATGTCAGGATCTCCATTTCGAACCCGAAGTCCCAGAGCGGATCTGTCTTCGGGCCCGGGATAGCCGCCCTCTGCCAAGGCGTCCGTGACCGAGGATCCTTGAATGCAGCAGCCAAATCCATGGGCATGGCCTACAGTAAAGCCTGGCGCATCATCAAAGAGACTGAAGAGTCTCTGGGGACAGAACTGCTGATCCGCAATGGCGCCCATGGCAGCCAACTCACCGAAGAGGGCTCAAAGCTCCTTGATATCTATACCTCTATCCAACAGAAACTTTCCAAGGAAGCCGTGAAGCTCTACCAAAAACTGGCTGAATAGCTCACCTCCCTTCGCTGCTCCCTCGGAAGGGACCGGATCAGGAGACCCACCCCGACCATACAGGAATTGGGAAGGAAGGTCTCGCTCAGGGATAGAACGCTCTTCCTCTTGAAGCACGGTATCCACCTCGGGTAATGCAGTAAGAGATGCCCGCTGCTCCAATTCCGGTTTGCTCCCGAAGAGATACATACAGTTGTAGCAGGTATCCATATCTGAGAATACCCGTGCATTGCATACCGGACAAAGCTTGGTACCCGGCTCGACGGGGATTCGCTCGATGGGAGCCATAGCGTCCGCAGCTAAGAGCACGGTCTCATTCATAGGCTACCCCCAACCGGATCCGGTCTCCCGCTTTGAGCCAATCCCCTTCCTGAGAGAACCGCTCGGCCACCATAGACGCACCCTTGCGCTTCAAGCGCCGTTTCCCTGCCACCTTCCTATGGACCTCCAGCACCTGTCCCGTCTTCGATATGAACGCGATGTCCAATTCGTGGCGCATGCCGAACGTATGGATGTCATGACAGGGCACCAGCAGCCGCGTCACTTCATCCGGTTTACGGAACAGCATGCCCCGCATCCGTTCGGAGGCAGACGTGGACAGCTCGAACCGCTGCACATCACCATTCAAGCTCATGATCCACCTCCCACAGCGGGCGAACCGCCGATCCTTTGTCAGCTTGGCCGAATAAGCCAACCGCTGCCTATTCTGTTTCTTGTGCTTGACCTCGATGCTCATGCCTGACGAGCTCCCTCCTTTCCTCCCTGAAGATATCCTCAAGGTCATCCCTCTCCCGATATCCGCTTGCGCGGAGAATAGATATCCACCGCCAAGGCCGTGCTGTGCTGAAGTTTCGGCAATGAGATGCCGAACAAGCTGGACCGCATCCCACGCCCAAAGAGCGTTGCCTCAAAGGATGCCGTCACCCGAAACCGACCGACACCGGATGACTCCTCGTACTGGCAGGCGATATCCTGTGCGTCCATCTCCTCTCTGACGAGCGCCTCGACCTTGGCAGCCAACGCGGCAGGGTCTTCATCCAACGGAGGCGAAGAGGCCAACGTGGTGATGGCGTTGCGAGCAATGCGGTCCAACTGGGCGCAATCAGCGAAGAAGAGCAGGGCGTTCACCGCTATGATGGCTACGACGATGACCACTGGGAAGACGATACAGAGCTCTACCGTCATCTGACCGCTCTCTTCGCGCCACTGATCCATCGACCTCACAAGCCGCTCATTTCCATGATCGGTCCCCCAGAGCACCCGCCAATGCATCCTCCAGCGCCCCATAGGCCGCATCCGCTGCAGCAGCCGTCAGCCCATCCCCCGATGAAGCCTCCCAGTCCAAGCTACCGCTTCCGCCGAAAGGCAATTCGATGCGAGCCACCTCGAACCCATTGCCAGGAAGACCATCCCCCACTGCATGGGTGACGCTTTGGAGCAAGGTGCCCGCAAAGCCCGTGCTCGGGGACGATCCTGCTCGTGCCGCCTCCTTAGCCTGAAGGAAGCGCACGCACACCGCAGAGTCCCCTTCCCGCGCCACATATTCCGAGTTCAATACCACTGGCTTCAGACACCGAGTATCAGCGGGTTCCAGTCCAGCCGCCTCAGCAACCTCCTCCAGCGCTTGAGCTGCCCACTTTCCCAATCCGCTGGCTGTCCCCTGAGAGAACGACCCGAGCCCTTGCTCCACGGCTTCCTCCAAGGCACTCTGGCCATCCTCATAGGCCCGAAGAAGGGACATCCATGCTCCTGCGGCAGCGGAAGCGGCCTCCCCTATCCCTCCACCCCCGCCAAAGGATGAGAGCGTTTCGGTGACCACCGCCCCCGCGCTCTCTTGCCCGTCTTCGATAGTGGTAGCCGCCGAGACCGCAGCACGTGTTCCCAGCAGTTCACCGGCACCCGTGAAGACGTTCTCGAACCCTTCGCTGGCCGCACTTTGAGCCCGATCCACCACCATCGCCACCACGCCGCTCCTTCCCGGAGGCTGAGCGTGGATCCGGAATGCATCGGCATTGCCCAGAACCTCCTTCAGCGCCTCGAGCAAAGGCTGCACCTTCTCTCTCACCTGCTGAGCCAGGGGGTCAGCCATCTGACGAGCCGCCTGATACTCCTCGCAGGCCTGGCGCATCAGCTCATAGTGATTCTCGAAGCCGTTCCCGATGGACGTAGAAGCCGCCGCCACCGCCCCCACGCTCGACGGGACGAATCGGCAAGCCGCGCATTTCACGAAGGCGCTCCTGTTCGCCTCTAGATCTGCCACGCTCCCGTACCCAACTGTCGCCGCAGCCTGCGGGCAGCCACTCCAGGCATGCATCATCTGCCCCTCGCCCTCAACGGTGATGGGATAGACAGCTTCGGTGTAGAGCGGTGTAGAGCGCATCTCGTCGGTATTCCGGAAGAGGTGGGGAAGGTAAGCGGAGAAGCCCTCTTCGCTCTCGTTCACATACGCATCAGTTAGTTCATCGAGCGCATACTGATAGAACTGCTTCCGGATGACCGAATCAGCCTGCTCTTCAGCCCCGCGCCCCTCCAGGTGCCAACCAGAGAGCCGTTTTTGATAGTAGGCGCGCGCCCGCTCCAAAGCCACTGAGAACGACCACGCATCCACGCTGACATAGGCCGGATTCTGATTTTCGGAGAGCTCAGCCAGAGAGGTCGCGCGCTCACGCATGCAATAGGCTGGGTCCGCCCCGCAATCCTCCTGGAATCCCTTTTCTTTCGCTTCATTGGCCCTCTTCGCCGCCTCTTCGGCCTCCCGCGCTGTATCGCGAATGGCTTGGACCTCCCCTTCGACGGCACCTCCTGCAGCCGCCAGCCCATCATCAGGGGCTTCTCCCAATTCTGGGAAATCCTCGGGCACGAGGACCGCTGCTCCCAGATGATCCCCCGCCATGGCACCATCATCGTTGGCCTGGGCTACGCGCAACGCGTTGTAAGAGGCAACGGCGGGAAGCGCCTTCTGGGCCATATTGAGCCCCTGACAAGCCAGATCGAAGAACTGGCTTCGCTTCTCTGCGGTCTTTTGGGCCAGATCGATCAGCTTCACGGAAACGGATTCTGCCGGGGGGACGCAGGCCGCCACTAAACCCAAACCGTAGAGCGTTACAGATAGGAGGGTCAAGGAAAGACAGACGGCATCACAGGTATTAGCCACTACCTGGAACCCAGCTACTTCGTTATCAGCTGCCAAGGCACAGGCATCTGCCACCTCCTGCGCTTCCGCTGCGGCCGAATGCACCCGATAGAGCTGAGCACCGCTGAAGATGAGCGCTAGGGATACGAAGAGCGCAACGGCCATTCCCGCGGTGGTGATGCCGCGCTCATCCCTGAAGAAGCCCGGCTGGAGCCTGCTGCGCCGCCTAACCATCATCATTTGCTGCCCATTCTGAAGGGCGAGCCCCATCAGGACTCTCTTCGATCCAAGCATCCTTCGTCCTCATCCTCGATTCCACCTCCACTGCTAGATGCCCTGCCCCATTCCCGAACCCTAGGAATCGGATGACTCCATCTATGAGGGGAAGCGGTTGCACTTCTGTGGCTATGCGCACTCCCACCTCTTGGCTGTCCTCGTTGCCGTCGAAGAGGACCCTCCAGGTGCATCCGGTTGAATGAACATGGAAGATATCCGCTTGGGGGACCGCCGAGAGCCTGCGACGGACGTAGTCTTCCTCAACCTTTCCGGGGTCAGCAGCCGTAGCTATCAAACGACACCCTTCCGCAGCAGCTCCCTCCATGACGATACGGTCATAGAGGATGATCCCCGGCTGAAGCAGGAGCAGGAAGAGCACCATGAGCACTGGCAGGGCAAAAGCCACCTCCACGGTGGACTGACCGCCCTCACCCCGCAAAGACCAGAGCCGCTCCATCAGAAGCAGAGCGTGTCCGTAAGGCCGGTAAGGGATGACTGCACACAATGGGAGGCGGAGGTCACAGCATGGTGAACGAACACCCCACCGTCCAGTACTCCCATCAATCACCGATACCCGCCAGCACGCAAAGCAGCGCTGAGAATACGATGGCGTATTCGACAGTAGACTGCCCGCGTTCGTCCGCTATAAGCCGTTTATCCCATTGGATATCGCATCCCAGAGCTCTTGCAGCTTTGGCCTGAAAACAGTGATCGCGATAATCGCAATCACCACAAGCACGCCGACCAAGATCGCATATTCGGTGGTTCCTTGGCCGCATTCGTCGGATAGCTTCGCATGGATCCTCGCGCACGCCCTCTGGGATGCGTGCTGCACGCGACCGAGCGCGCTCGCTACCCAAGTTCGCACCCTCCCGAGCCCTCTTCGATCGAACCCGCTCTCTGATAGCCCGCCTTGCCGTTCCATCACCATCTTCTCCTCTCCTGCAGGGAGCCCCATGGACTCCATTCCGTCTTCGTAGCCTTTGCATCAGAAGCCTCCGTTCACGAGCTCTAACAGCACGGGCCCTAACACCAAGATCAACATGGCTGGCAAGATGAGCACCCCCGTAGGCACCATCATCTTCACCGGAGCCTTCGCGATGCGCTCCTCCCGCTGAGCCTTGCAAGCATTCCTCACTTGAACGCTCTCTGCCTCCAGCCCCTCCACCAAAGAGGTGCCGAATCGCAGTGATCGTATCCACGCATCCACCACCCGCATGAAGACGCCTGAGTCGTAGGTGGACGCGAGCTCCCGCAAGGCATCGCTGCGCCGCTGTAATCCCGCCATCCACAGGTCTTGGGCCACCCTCAGCTCATGGGAGAGCTGCGTTCCGAAATGAGCGCAGTACAACTTGAGCGCTGCATCGAAGGAGAGCCCGCTGCGCATCCCCAAGGCCATCACGTCCAACATCTCCGGCAAATGCTCCACGAGGCTGGCTTCGCGCTCCCGCTCCTGGCGCCTCAGCACCTGACCAGGCAGCCTCCAACCCCCGAAGGCCCCTGCGAGCCCTAGCAGGATCGCCAGCTCTCCTGAGAGCACACCCCCGAGACCCAGACCCATAGCACTGCCGAGAAGGCAAAGGCGGAAGCGCACCTCAGCGAAAGCAGCTTTAGATACGCTGCCCACTATGCCTGCCCGAGCCGCATGGGCATCGAAATGCTTTGCAGAGCGCAACGCTGGCGGACACCAAAGCCTTTCTTGGCCTTGCCTGAGCAACAAGGTCTCCCGTTCCATCAAAGCCAACACAAAACCAGTTCGCTCTTTTCGGAAGGGGCGGGTTCCCACCGAAAGCGCCTGCACCTTGGCGCGTCGAGCGCGCATCGCGCTACGGCAGGCCTTCCATCCCAGAAAGCCCGCTGCTCCCGCAAAGGCTAGAGCGAGCAAGGGCAGAGGGCCTGCCAGGAACGTTAGGGACCCCATCACTGATCCGCCCGACAGATCCGACGAACCGAGAGCACGCCTGCCAGCTGCATCACCAACGCAACTCCCAAGAGGGTGACTCCCAAAGGACTCTCGAAGAACGGATCCAAGAAGCCAGGGCTTGCCAAAGAGAAGAATGCCACCAAGATGAAAGGCATCACCGTCACGATGCTGGCAGACAACCGCGCCTGAGCAGTCTGCACGCGCAGCGATCGGGCCAACTCCAATTCCCCTTTGACCGCCTCGCGGGCTGACTCCAGTACAGGAGCGACGCTGCCACCGCTTTGATGCTGCACGTCCAAGGCGATAGCCACAAAAGCCAGTTCCGGCACATCCTTGACGCTTCCCAAAGGAGCCAAAGCCTCAGCGGTTCCCTCTCCTATGCGCAGCCGCTTCGCCACGCTTTGGAACAAGGATCGTATGGGACCGGTCAGATCCGTTGCGGCCTGCTCCATCGTCTGCCGCAGCGAATGACCCGAGCGAAAGCTATCCGCTAGGAGCCGGAGAGCATCGGGCACCTCTTCGCGAATGGCCTGGCTCACTCCTTCGGACTTGTGTCGCAGGAAACCCCAAAGAACCAAGACCAGCAAGCACGCTGCGGCCATCGCAAAGGTCAGCGAATGCGCGAGGAGCAGGGACAAGAGAGCCACCCCTATCGCCGCCCCCAACCCGAGGCTCACCAGCGTACGATCATCCAAGCGAGCAGCTTGTGACCACGAAGGCCGGAGCATCATCTTCGCCTGGTCGACGCCTTCGCGGACGACAGGGATCCCCAGCGCCCGTTGAGCTAGGGGTCTGAACGGGCGCACTAAGAGAACGATGAAGGCGAGTACGGCAGCACGCTTCTCCAACCCAAGACTGGAAACGCTCTGCACTCGCCCTTTCCCTTGCTCGAGAACCGCCGTACAGAGACACGTGCCGCCCAGAGCGGCGAAAGCTATGCCGCCTGCCGCGAAAGCTCCGCTTCCTCCCATCGGCTCACCTCCCGACCGAGCACCTCATCCGACTCCGCCCATCCATGGAGCTCATCTAGGAGCTTCGGCGGCTTCACCCATTCCCCTGGATCCTCGAATCGGCTTCGCGAGAAGACGGTCTCCACCGCACAGCGCCTTTCTTCCCTATCGAACCTCGCTTCCGCCACCTCAGAAACGAAACGGTACCCCTCTCGGTTCCGAACAACATGGACGATCTCATCGAAAGCGCTCCCTATCTGCGCTTCGATGGCATCAACAGGTAGATCAGAGCCGTAACGCACCATGGTCACCATGCGATCCACCACGTCTTGGGGCGTATTCGCATGAAGGGTGGTTAGGGAGCCGTCATGACCGGTGTTCATAGCACATGACATATAGCTATTCAGTTGTGCAGAAAATGATTGTTGAACTGGTGTTTTTTAGATTCGGTAAACCTTCAACCAGTTTCTAACGGGAAGAATAACGGGAAATCCCGTCTCTTCTCTTCCCCGGCTCTAAAGCCTCTCTATCAAAGTGCAGCAGCGATAGCGGTTTAGGTGAGCCATCAAGCACCAAAGCGTCTACAGTGAACCGTCTTCCTCCGCTTCCAAGAAAGCCAGGTAGTTAGCCGTCACAGGCTCGGCGGCGGATTCGAGATAACCCGCGTATACCGACAAGGTGAAATCGGGCGTTGCATGACCCATGAGATTGGAGAGGGTCTTAACGTCCACATTGTTCCTCGCGTTCATCGTCGCGAAGGTGTGGCGCATCGAGTAGGGGCGGCGATGCTCCATGCCGATGCTCTTCAAGAAGTACATCCAGCGTTGCTTGAACGTGTTGTAGACGACCTTCTGGCCGTCGTCGCAGCAGACAAGCCACGAGTTGGTGAAAAGAACGCCTATCTCCTCGGCGTATGCTTTCCTGCTCTCGCGCCACTCGATAAGCAGCTCCGTAGTCGCTGGGTCTAGCTTTATCTCCCTGGCGGCGTTCTTCGTCTTTAGGTGCTTGACGATGTGGATGCTGCCCTTGCGAGGATCGCGGAGGTTCACGTTATCGAAGATGAGCGTCCGCATCTCGCAAGGGCGAAGCCCGCACATGAAGACAAGCTGGAACTGCACCTTTTTGGCAGACAGGGGAAGCTCCCTAATCTTCGAGAAGATGTAGCGGCTCTCGTCTTCGAGCCAGTTGTCCACGGTCGGCTTGTTCTTCGGGAACTGCTGGCGAAGCCTCTTGTCATCGGCCACGTTGCGCAGGGCAAAGCCCTTCTCGACCGCGTACTGACCCGCCAGCTTCAAGAGGTTCAGGACTTTGTGCTGCGTCGGGCATCCGGCAACACGCACGGGCATGAACTCCGGGTAGTGCGTACCCGACTTGTCCGCGCCCTCCTGCTGACGCTTCCTCTTTAGCTCGCGCCCCTCCTGCTCCTTCTTGCGCTTAGCCTCGTTGAGCTTCCGGGAAAGCTCGGGTATCGCGTTGAGCGCATCTTCCACGTCGTCCCGCGTGAGGTCGCCGTAGGGTATTCCCCCTATGGTGGGGTCGATGTAGCGCTCCGCAAGGTTCAGGCTGTCTTGGCAGTAGCGCGAGACGACGGCGTTTTCCCTCGTCTTGAGGTAAGCCCGGACGACCTCCGAGACCTCGCTACCCATGCCCTTCACCTTGAGGCCGTCGGCTATAGCGGCCTCGCGTATGAGCGCCGATATTTCGGCCTCGAAGTCGCGTTGCTGCTGCGCCAGGTCTTCGCGCTTGTTCTTCGCGTAGACGTTGCGGACGTACTTCGGCTTGCCCATGAGGGCTTTCTGCTCCTCGGTGAGCCGTATGGTCAGCTCGTAGCAGGTCGTGCGCGAATCCCTGCGGCGGCGGCGCGGCTTGCCCCTGCGCTTGTCCTGCGCGTCGAGGTCGTAGGGCTTGTCGCACTTGACCGTAGTGTCCAGCATCTTTCAATCACCTTCCTTTCGTCTGCTTGACTCTTATTTGTTGGCGTTTTCGTAGAGGTATTCGACGAACAGCTTCTTGGGGATGCGCCAGTACTTGCCGCACTTGATGCCGCGCAAGCTGCCCTCGCGCAGATACTGCGTGACGGCCTGGTTCGTCTGCCCTAGGAATTGGGCTACGTCTTGAACGGTCATCATGTAGTCGTAGGGCGCTAGAGCCTCGATGAAGAGGCCGTCAGGGTCGGAATCCCTTAGCGCGGTGAGATTGGGCTCTGCGATGGTGGTCATGTGCTTTCTCCTTCCTCTTATCGAGGCTTGATGACGTTTGCATCTAGGAGAAAGCAATCTGTTTGAACGGACGGCTGCGCCCGTGTATCCTTGGATTTGCTCACTGCTGACAGGCTTTCGCCTAGATGCGGGGTAAGGCGCTTGCATCGGTGGCCGCCGAGGCAAGCGCCGTCTTGTTCAGTGCGTCTTGTCCTGCAACACCTCCCTACAATCCGAATATGTCATCGTCGCTCGCCTCACTTGGGCAAGCTCCGTCGTCGTCATCCATAGCATCGTCAAAGGCGGGTGTCCACGCCGCGAAGACAACGAGCCTCCTTGCGGCCTTGTCCTCAAGCTCCGCCTCGATGCGGCTCATTACCTCGCGCTCGTGGGAGCGGTCGCCGAATGTCGCGAAGTTATGCGCCGTGGGGGTACGGGTCACGTCCGGCACAGGTATCTCGAACTTGCCGTTGCGCTTGGCCTCGCCCGATATGTTGGTGAACACCAGAACGCCGTCCCTCACGGGGTCACGCGCCAGCACTTCGCCCTGCGGCCAGTTCATGACCTCCCGTTCGGAAAAACCCTCGCTAGAGGTGCTGCTATTGACCGAGGATGATGTGCCGGTGTTGCGGGTCTGCACGGTTCGCTTGCCGCCCAGAACCTCGAAGTAAGCCGCATCGGAGGGGGTTCCGGCCTTGTAGAGAACCTTAACGTCGGCATTGGCGAGGACGGCATCCTTGCCGTTTTCGGTGCGCGTGGAGTAGCCGTCGAAGCCAGCGAGCGATTGCACATACATGTAGTAGTGAAGCCCGTACTTGCGCCCCTGCTCCACGGCGGTAACGAGGTCGAAACGCGGGATGGCGTGGAACTCGTCGCCGACGACGAACACGGGGTTGAGAGTCGCCCTGTCCCCGCGCCTAAGCGTCTCCGATAGGTGCTGGGCAAGGAACAGGCTCGCTATCTTGTTGGCCTGGTTTCCCTTGGGCAGCGTGTGCATGAAGACCACGCAGGGCTTCTCGATGACCTCTGTCACACCAAGCTCCGATGCGCTTGTGAGGTACTTCATGTCAGCGCTTGAGAATGGCTGCAAGGCATCCTGCAACGAGGAGAGGATGCTGTTTTCCACCTTGTCTTCGGCGGTGAGGAAGGTCGAGGCCATGACGTAGGCAGGGCTTTCGCTGCCACCGCTCGTTATGAAGCCCTTGAGCTTGGCCGTGCCGCCCTGGGTTCCCTTGAGTATGGTCTGGATGACAGACCAGAGGTTGCGCTTCGAATCGGGAACCTCGTCAAGGGTGGCGACGAGGTAGCACACCGCCGCGATGGCTCCGCCAGCGGCACGGGTGAAGAAGTCGCTCTCATTCCCCGTCTCGGGACAGAGTATGTCGCCAATCTCACGCGCCCTGGCCTCCGCGCTCGACGTATCGCCCTGGCGGTGGCGCTCTATTATGACCGCAAGGGGGTTGTAGCGCGAGCCTCGGCGGCTCGCGTGAAAGTCGAGGAGGTGGACGGGATAGCCGCGCTCCTCAAGCCCTGCGGCCATCATCATGTAAATCTCGCAGGAGGGGTCTGTGACGATAAGGGAGTTCTTCCCCTCATATGTAAGCGCATCGATTGTCTGGTAGACGCTCCCGCGCGTCTTGCCAGACCCAGACGGGGCGATGATGGCGGCATGGTTGGCGGGGGCTATGACCGTGCGCCCGAGAACAGAACCGATGGCGATTCCATCAACGGGCGGATTGCCCTCGCCGCTCCACGTGTAGTTCTTCCTTAATATGTCGCGCTTCTTCGTGAAGACTTTCTGGTCGCCGAGTATGCCCTGCTTTACCTCCCTGTCCTTCTGTGAGGCAATGGCGCTCCCAAGGGAGCTAAAGCACAAAACGACAAGCAGCGAAAAAACGAGCAGTAGCCCGTTTCTGTAATCGCTCGTCGTGAGGCACAGGCTTATGTCAGCGAACAGCCGCGAAGGGTCGGTATAGGTTTGTCTTAGTGAGGAGAACGAAACGCTCTGTTGTTTCGTAAACAGATTGACGAGCAGCACTACCACGGGACAAAGCGCAATAGCACCAATCGCACCGACAACAAAGGTCGCCGTAATTCCCTTCCAGCTAAGACCGCGCATCCCACTCAATCCCCTCGATGGCGAAACCCTCAACGTCGGAAGGGTCGCTCTGCTCGTCCCACGGAAGCATGACTTCATCGCAGATGGACTGAAACTCGATGCGGTCAATGTCAGCATCATGCCAAGGCTCAAGCCCCTCGATGAAAGCGAAAAGGAACTCGTAGGTCGAGGAGAACGATTTGAGGATGTCCCAGTTGTCCAGGATGTTCACGACGTAGTTGAATGGAAGAATCTCCGGGTATTCCTTTTCCAGCTCGAATGCGTACTGGTCTCGGTACTTGCGGTCGCTGACGTTCCTGATGGATTTGAGAACATCCTTCTCGCCGTCTTGGGAGTGCTTAATGTCACGCTCCATCGCCTCCCACTTTTTGACGACGAAGCCCTGCCAGCCCTCCTCGCCAAGGTTGCGCTTGTAGGTAGCGTAGCGTCTTGGCAAAATCTCACGCGTGAACACGACGAGGGGGCGCAGGTTGTCATGATGCGCCTTGTCGGTTCCGTCTGCGTTGTCGCGAAATATGTCTATGAGAGCTTCGCGGATGCCATAAGGTTCCTCGACGAGCTTTCCTTTCAGGTCATAGGCGTAGCGTCTACCCAGGAGAACCTGGTTCACGTACCTCGACGCTGTGGCGCTCCTAGGCAGAAGGCTCATCAAGGTTCTCTCTACGATTTCGCTGTTCGTCAGGTCAGCGTAGTAGGAGAGATCCTTGATGCGCCGTTCGATAATCAGCTTTGTCAGCTTGTCGGAGAACTGGAACTTGTAACCAGCTCGACCCCTCACAAGCTCGTCGGGGAGAAGACCTTCCACGAGCCTTTGCACCTTCTGAATAAAAGTCATACGCTTTCCTTCACTCTAAAAGTTCATAGTATGAACTTTTTTTGTTCATGCTCGAAAAGTATATAGCCCCACGCCGCTTTTTGCAAGCCGGAGGGCGTGCGAGGGTTGTCTGGAAGGGCTAGCCTCTCTCGATTCCGTTGCCCGCACGTTCCAGCGCAGCCTCACGTCCGGCTTTGATGGCGCGTTCTAAGCTCTTCCGCCCGTACTGCTCGCCGATAGTCGAACCTTTGAAGGAGAGCTTGCTTCCCTCGCGCCTGAACTTCAAGTCCCCGTCCTTGGCCACTTCGATACTGATGCCCCGCTGCTTCATCGCCTCTGCGAGCTTCAAGGTGGGGTCGGCTATCATCTGCTCTCTTGCCTCCTTGAGGGAGCGGCGGATGTAGGTCTTCTCGAAGGAGCGCCCCTGACGCACCTGCTCGAACTCGTCTCTGGTTATCCCTGCCCGCTTGGCCTTGGACGCGTCGTATTCGGGATTAGCCCTTTCCTGCAAGCGCTGCCACTTCGGGCGGCGCTCATGCTCCGCCCGCTTGCTCTTGATGGTGCGAACCTCGCCCTTGTCGAGGTCGTAGTACTTCTCCTGCTCGCTCCATCCCCTCTCGCGGCTCATGTCCTGTGCGCAGTCGTGGATGAAGCGGACGCGGGTGTTGTCGAGGACGGTCTTCTTGCCCGTCTCGAGGTCTGGCGCGTTCACGTAGACGTGCGCATGGGCTATAGGCTCCTCGCCCCTGCCCATGCGCTCCTTGTTGTCCTCGTGGATGATGACCGCCGCCTCGTTGTCGGGGAAGCACTCGGCCAGCCACTGGTGCGCGAACTCCCGCATCTGCTCCGGGGTAGCCGCGTCATCGAGGCACGGTGACAAGATGAACTCGCGCCCGATGACGCAGCCGCGCAGGTGGTAGCGCTCCGTGGTCTTGTCCATCTCCGCGTACCATCGGTCGTTGTCCGCGATGTTTTGCGTGGTCGCCCCTCCGATGGCTCGCCCCTCGCGCTCAAGGTAGCCGCTCCTTTGGGTGGCGGACTTGTAGAAGGTCGTGGTCTTGAACGTCTGGCACTTGACTATCACTTCTCCGCCCTCCTTATCTTGATGTTGAGCTTCTTGGGCGCTTGCGGGCTTGCGTCTACGCGCCCTTCGTCTGTCGGTTGCGCTGCGGCTTGGGCATCCGGGGCGCGGCGCGGGCGCAGCTCTTCCATGAAGTCGGAAACGTCGCTGGCAGCTTGCCTGTGGCGGCGCACGGCCTCGCCGAACTCGCCTAGGTCGATGTCGCCCCTGGCGTTGAGCTTGTAGGCGATTTGGTTGAGGTTAGTCCCCGACTTCTTCAGCTCGTGCAGAAGATCCGCGATGCGCTTTTCATCGACGTTCATCTGCACGAGCTGAACCGTGCCGCTGCCATCGTCGGCGTTGATGATGGAGCGCACGTAGTCAGACATTGACAGCCCGGCTCGCTTAGCCGAGCGCTGCAATTTCTGACGCTCGGCGGAGCTTAGGCGGATGTTGAAATACTTGTCTTTCGACATGGGAGCCTCCTAGCCCGCCGCATCCTCCCGACATTAGCAGCCAGCTAATGGTGGGAGGCAAGCATCCGAGCAAAACAGACCGAAGGGCTGTTTTGAATCGGGTGCGCCCGTCGCCCGGCGAAGCGATTTAGCGGACAGCTAAATCCTGGCCGAGGGCGACCCAGGTTGAGTTTGTAACGGCGAATGTCGTTACAAACTCGTTCCTGGCATGACTGCCGACTGCATTATACCAGCGGCGGGCAGTCATGTGAGCGCCGCACGCCGCCCGCGACTGACGGCGACCCCTGGGAGTCGTCGAAGGAGCGGGCGGCGTGCATGGGCGCGAGAGCTGCGCAGCGCGTGAGCGGCGACTGACGGCGACCCCTGGGAGCCGTCGAAGGAGCCGCCTCACGGGGGCGCGGCGGCGTGAGCGGAGGCGAGCGATGGCGACCCTTGGGAGCCATCGAGCGAGCCGCAGCGAGAGCGGAGCACGAAACTCCAATCCGCAAGGATTGGGGCTTCGCGCGTAGCGGGCTTCCGTGGCCGAAGGGGCGCGGAAGCTCCCGTGCGCAGCGCGGGAAACGGGGCTTGCCCGCAAGCCCTCCGCACGGAACCCGTGCGGAGAATATGCGCGATTGCTGGATATAGGCGGCAGACGAAAGGCGGTGGCGCGACTAGGCTTTCTTTGGGGAAGGAGGTGATTGCATGGAAGAGGAGATGGACGTGAGGCTGGTCGATGCGATAGACGACGCAGTGATAGCGATGCGCGGTGCCTCCGCAGCCCTCACGGGGCGCGGGGAGTACCCGGAGGAGCTGACCTGGCTCGTGGCGTATGTCCTCGACAGGTGCGCTGCGCACCTTGCGCGTGAAGCGGGAAGGGAGCTTTAGGGCGTGGCGCAAGAGCCAGCCCCGCCGTCGGCGGGGCTGGCGGATGCTCCCTAGAAACTGGCGACGAGGAAGCTGTCGGGGAGCTGTACTACCATCGTATGGGCTTCGAGCGTCTCGAGGAGCGACTTAAAGCCCTGGCTCGTGAACTCGCCGCCGCCGACCATGTAGCCGTATTCGTCCCAAAGCTCGCCCGCGTCCGATTCCGCCCAGTCGCAGCAGACGGCTATCACATCAAGTTCGGCGCTGCCGTCGCTTAGAAGCTCGTACAGGTAGCTGTATGCATCTCGCGAGTAGTAGTCCCTTCCGAAGTCGCGGAACTCCTGCTCGAACTCGTAGAGGGAAAGCGTCTTGTACACAGCCATGAGAAGCCTCCTTGCATCCAGTCGAACATCTTCCCTTTTCGTGATGTTCCTTGCGATGCGCAGACCTCGCCTCCGCCCTGCCGTGTCAAGGAATAGAGCGAAAAAGTTTTCGATGCTGGCAAGCCAGCACGGGGTCGAAAAGTTTTTCGCGCCTTGATGCGGTAGATCGGGGGCGAGACGATGTGCAGCGTGAGGGTTATCTGAAAAGGGGAGGCCGCGTCGGACGCTAGGAGGCTGTCTGTGTACGGCGCACCTTTCCGCCGGTTCGTGAGGAGGGCTGCCGCTAGATGGGGTTTTGCAGCGAGAAGGCGTCCAGCGCCGCCCGTGCTGCGTCCACGTCGCCGCCCAGCTCCTTGATTCTGATTCGCGCCGAATCGTCAACGGACTTCGAGAGAGCCATCCACATGGCCGTGGCATCCTCGGCGGTGTCGGTCTGCATGAAAGCCTTGAGGATTGAAAGCTCCGCACCTTGGATTGCCTCTGTGAGTTTATCCATGTTTGCTCCTTGCAAGTGTGATATAGCGGGTGCCTATTCCTTAACGCCGACCATTTGCGAATAAAGCTCTACGAGTTTTGCGGCTATGTCCCCCTCTTGGGATTCGTCACTCAATCCGTATGCTCGCAAGACTGCCGTGTTCAAGACCCTATGCGCTTCGACCAATTCAGGATATAAAAAGAAGTTCTCTGGTTTGTAGAGGTCGGCCAAGGTCTTATCGCTGTACTTGCGTCGCGCCTCCAACACCCCTTTGCCGCCATCTACTATCTCGCGGCGCTGTTCATCGCTCATGTCCGGCACTGGGAACGTATTCCAAACTAGCGTGTTCGCAAAGCGGCAGTCAGACTTCAAGCGTCCACCCACTGTGTTTTGCCAGAGCATGAACACAGAAGATGAAATGATGGCAAAGGAAAAACCATCGGAGTCTTCCATCATGAAACAGGCGTTAGTTGCCACAGCTTCATCCTCAACGTAATCAGCTGTGAAGTACTCGCGTCCGCCCGAAAAATGCGCAGGGAGGCACAGGTATGATTTTTCCGCTGAACGTATTTCGACAAATAACTGTGGTGTTTGAGCTGCTTCATTGGTTTGTCTTTTCGCGCTCCGCAGCCTCCACTCTTTGCAATTTGAAACCCGTTCTGAAAGGAAAGGAGAACCATCAATATCCCCTGGAGGAGCATCAACAAGCCAAAGACACCAACGCTCTTTTCCGTTAATCAATTCAGTTGCGCCCAGAGAGCGTCTTACATATTTCGCAGCGATTGGGTCTTGCATAGCAAGCCGATAAGTAGCTTCATCCTTGATTTGCAAAAAGCCCCCGTCAGCGGGCTTTGAGCCGTAGACAGCAGGGCTTAACTCCCTTGATAGGGGCTTAGTCCGCTTGTCGATGAAGAAGTCTTCCGCATCGGCAAGATAGGGATTGATGTTTGTAACGCTGTAGCACTCACTGTCTTTGTACAACATAAAGGTGTTGTTTTTAATTCCCTTTCCCATTCCGACAATGACTACGTGAACATGGGCTTTGTCTTTGACTTCGCTTGTCCAAATGAATGTCGTCCATGCGAATATTATTCTCCACCCAGCAGCGAACAGAGGTTTGAAGAGCGCGGACACAGGCTGACCCTGACAGATTGAATTGGTCGAAACGAAAGCAAACTTTACGTCTTCGGCATCTTTGAAATAGTCGGCAGCTTTCTTGTACCAGCCGGTTACATAATCAAGATAGCCATCGTAATCTTCACCCCAGACAAGCTCCATATCCTCGCGTTGCTGTTCGAGCTTTCCATCTTGGCCTATAAAGGGCGGGTTGCCGCAGATGTAGGGTCTTAGGCTCGAATCGACAACATCGTTCCAATCCATCCTCAAGGCGTTTCCCTCGACTATGTTGCTGTTGCTCGTGAGAGGCAGGAAGTCCAGCACTTGCAACACAATCTCTTGCGTCGCCTCAATCATCTGCGACTCCGCGATCCATAGCGCGGTCTTCGCTACTGATACCGCGAAGTCGTTTATCTCTATACCGTAGAACTGCGAGAGCTTGACCTTGATGATGCTCGAATCCCCGCCAACCTCAAAGGATGTCTGCTCTCCTTGCAGGTTCTCAAGGACGCGGTTCTCAAGCTTGCGAAGTGACAGGTAGCTTTCGGTGAGGAAGTTCCCCGAGCCACAGGCGGGGTCGAACACGGTTATGGAGGCGAGTTCGTTTTGGAAAGCCTTGAGCCTTATCCTCCTGTCTCGGTCGGACTTCAAGGCTTCAATCTTTTCCAGCTTCCCGCGCAGCTCGTCCAAAAACAGCGGGTCTATTACCTTGTGGATGTTCTCCACGGATGTGTAGTGCATACCGCCCTCGTGGCGCGTCTCCGGGTTCAAGGTGCTCTCGAACACCGCGCCGAAGATGGTGGGCGACACCTCCGCCCAATCGAACTTGCTTGATGCCTCGACCAGCAGGTCGAGCTTTATCTGGTCGGTGAACTGCGGGATTATAAGCGCCTCGTCGGAGAACAGCCCGCCGTTGATGTAGGGGAACGCCAGAAGCTCTGGGTTCATGTAGGGGTCGCGCTCGTCTTGCGTCCCGCCCGTGCCGTCCGGGGTGTTGAGGACTTTGAAAAGGTCTATGATGGCTTGCCGCATCTGCGGCACGGGTATGGGTTTCAGGTAGTCGTAGAGCGCCCCGTGATGCTGCAACAGCCCCGCGTCCTCCGCGTAGAGCAGGAACACCAGGCGAACTATGAGGACGTTGAGGCTCTTCTGCTCCTGCTCGTCGGTGTCGATGTTCTGGTACTGCTCGGCGAAGCTGTTGTAGAGCTTGCCGACGACCGCCCCGGCCTTGACCGAGAGCGTCTTTTCCTTCTCAAGCCGCGAGTTCGACTTGTCGGTGATGAACGCAAGCCTGTAGAACTCGCTGGGGAGGTCTGCGAGCATGAGGACGTGGGGGTTCTCCCCTGCGGGGTCTGTCTCCTGGTCATAGATTAGGAACTGCTCGAAGTTGGAGCAGATAATCCAGCGCGGGCGGATGGATAGCGGCAGCTTCGCGGCGTACCTCACCGCCTGGCCGTAGGGCGTTAGATTCGTGCCGTCCGATTGCGGCTTTGCCTTCGTGAGGTCAACGCCGAGGCTCTTCTGCTCTATGAGAACGCCCGTGTCCTCTATGAAGCCATCTATGAAGCCACCTTGCACCTTCCTCTCGAAGCTGATGAAGCTCGTGATGCTCGTGGAGGGCACTCCCAAGACGTTCACCAGAAGGTCGCGCCAGAAGTTCTGCGCGTCCTGCTTCTCGTCCCCTCTTCCTTGCCATTTCTCGGCGAACTCCTGCGCCCTTTTCTTCTGCTCAAGCTGATTCATTGCAACCTCTAACCGATAGCGGGTAAACCGCGAATATGCGACTGTTCAATTATATAATCCGTCCCTTCCACATCCCATATCGCAGCGGTCAAGTACAGCAAACAAGCGTCTCGGCGCTCACGCGAACGTTTCCCACACTGCTCACCCGCACCGCTTTGGGTTGGGTCTAAAGACCCAAAGCGGCGTGAGCAGCATGGAAAACGCCCCTTTCCGCTCGGGACGTTGGGAAGGGCGATAATCATTGTGGAAAGCTCGGCTGCGCCGACCTTCCCACAATGAAAGCGGGCGCACTGCGCCCTCTGCCTGCGCTCGACCAATCACTCACCTCACCCATCCCTTGGTGGCCGCAACCTGTTCTCACCCAACGTCTGATGCCGTTCAAGTCGGTTCTCACACTTCCTGGTCGGGATATGCGGCTGGTCTGCTTCTAGGGCTTCCCATTGCACGTGTAAACGCACAGCCTCCTCTCTTTGACGCACAGAGGACACACGGACGCTCTTCGCTGGTAGTCCCCGATTGTCACAAAGGGGTCAGCTACGCCACGACGGCGCATCCCGCTATAATGCGGGAACTGGGATTCATTAGCGCCTACTTTGGCTCCCAGCACAGGCCAGCTCTTCTTCCCTGCGGTCGTGCGCTCCCGCAGCCTAAGAGCTGCACCGAAGAGAGGCTTGGGAGCGCTTTCAACGGGAAACGAACGGGAAAATTCCGCGCTGTTTGCCCGAATCGGCATTGTTTGCCAGAAACCGTGTTTCTTTACCGAATCGTATTTGCCCAGTTCAGAGCGCTTTCCATTGTTCAGCATCATTTCCATTTCCTAACTGAAAGCTAATATCTTTTTTTCATAGCCTGGAGCATATCCAGGGCCTCGGATGAGCGGCATTCACCCACGATGATCCGGTCGGGCCTCATGCGCAGAGCATTGATGACCAGATCGCGGATGGTCACCTCTCCGCATCCTTCCGCATTCCGAGGCCGGGCCTCCATCCTGACCACATGTGCCCTCGGAGACAGCTTGAGCTCAAGGGAATCCTCGATGGTCACCACACGCTCATCAGGACCGATGAGACAAGAGAGCGCATTCAAGAGCGTGGTCTTACCGCTGCCTGTTCCCCCCGATACCACGACGTTCTTCCGGAACGCTATCAGCCACCCCAGATAGCAGGCGAGACCCGTGCTGAGCGAACCGGCCTGCACCATCTCTCCCAAGGTCAAAGATCGTTTCCCGAAAGCACGGATGGTCAAGTGCGGGCCATCAGGCGTGATGGGCGGGATGACGGCATTCACCCGATGGCCTTGGGGTAAGCGCGCGTTCACCATGGGGGAGGACTCATCGATGCGACGGCCCAACGGCCCGATGATGCGGTCGATCAGCACGCGCACCTGATCATCGCTCTCGAAGGCGATATCGCTCTTCACGATGCGGCCACCCCGTTCGAAGTAGACTTCCCGGCCACCATTGACCATGACCTCAGTGACTCCGTCGTCTTCGATGAGCGTCTCCAAGGGGCCCATGCCGAACACCACATCGATCAACTGCTCGGTCAGAAGCCGCTTGTCCTCCACCCCCAAGCGATCCCACTTTGCAGTGCTGAGCGCCTGTTGGCAAGCAACCCTTAGCTCGTTCTTGGCAGCCTGCGGCTTGTCAGCCAGCATCTGGGCGATAGCCTCAAAGGATGCAACCCCCTTGATATCACGGCGCAACTCCGCCACCGTGAGCGGTGCTCCTGTCTCCGGAGATGCCTGAGACCCCGCAAAGCCAACCGTACGCACCCGCTCAGAGAGCGTCATGCGCGCACCTCCCTTCCATGCCGTCCCGTCATTCCTCGCTTCGACCCGGGCTCACCGCTCCAACCTGCATCACCAGACGCCACACGCTCTTGAGTCGCCTCCAGATGGGGTGCACCGGCCTTGATGACGAAGGGCTCATCCCGCCTGCCTCCCCTTCGTCCACGCCGGGAGCGGCCGAATCCCCAGAAAGTGGCAAAGCCGCTCTTCCCCTCTGTTTCGATCTCAGAAGCTTCCACCCAAGCGGGAAAGAGCGTGGCTGCCAGCTTCTCAACGCTGCGAGCGAAGGGGTTCGCCGAAGCCGCCAGTTCCTTGATGGCTCCCAAGCTGCAAAGCTCATCTACCTCAGGGCCTCCGTCGCTCAGCTCCTGCACGAGCACGCCGCCGAGGGCATATGAGACATCAGCGGGGATGAACGAAGCTGTCTTCGAGCAGTGATTCAAGGCGAAGGAGAAGGCACCCGCCGCGATCCCCATCCTTTGACACAGCTCCAGGGCATGCTGACAGGCTCGGATGCTTCCTGACCTTTGATCCACCAAGAACAGCGTGCATGAAGCCATCTCCAACAGAGCGGCGTGCATATCAGACCAATCTGCTCCAAGGTCCGCCACCACGATATCGAACTGAGCCGTTGCAGCCGAGGCGAGGTCTGGCACGTTCCCTGCCAACGATTCGCTGCGCTCCAACCATGCAGGGGCACCCACAAGGGCCACTTCTCCGGCCTTCGTATGCTTCGCCACCTTCTCCAGCAGAGAAGCATCCGGAAGCAACTCCTCGAAGGTCAGGGGCTCCTCTTGGCCGAAGGCGCGCGGAAGCATCCCGAATTGCAGATCGCAATCGAGCAGGAGCACGCGCGCTCCATGTTTTGCCAACTGAGCCGCCAGGCAAGCCGCCACCACGCTCTTACCTACTCCGCCACTGCCACTGACAACGGTCATGAGCAGGCCGCTCCCCTTGCATTCCTGCAAAGACGCTGACGGAGCTGCAGCCGTCTGGCACCCTGTGCGTGGATTGCCGCTCAAAGGTGTTCCGATACCCTCCGAAAAGGCATGGGCAGTCTCCCCCATGCGCGCTTTTCGGCGCAGCTCCACGGCAAAGCGATGGCTGAACCCTTCTGGATCCTCCACCTCAGTGACACCCGCCGAAGCTGCCCGGGAACGACAGGAGCCTCCCTGGTCGCGCGTGACCATCATGATGGCACCCGCGAACCCGTCTCTCCGAAGGGCGGCTACGAGGTTCACTTCGGGAACATCCTGACTTGAGACGATCCAAACCTCCTCGAATCCCCGTCCCGCCGCCACAGCCGCGCGCAATGCAGACCCACTCGTATAGGTCTCAAGCCAGCTGATGTTCTCCAATGCCACATCTTCCAACCCCAATAACCGTGGCATCCTCAAGCTCATCTCATCGGCGCAGAGCGCCACAGTCCCGCTCATCGCTCCTCCCCTTCCGAGCTGTCTTCAACACCAGACGGTCCTGGCAGTGCGAAGTAGAGCGTCTGGCTTTCAGCCGCTTGGATCATCTCCTGAACACAGGAGGGCCGCACCGCCAACGTCACCCAAGCATCTGCTCCAGACCCTTTCCCATCCTGAGAAGCGCTCGTGGCCAAGATCAGCGCCTCAGAAGCTAACTTGGTGGTGGAGCTGGGCCCCACGGCGTAGACGTCGGCTGCCACACCAGGGCACAGCGCCCCTCCCACCGCCTGCACTTCCTTCGCGGGAACGCTGAGGGCATAGGCACCTTGGGGTACATCGATGGCAGAGGAATCGAACCCGAACCGAGCGGTTGATATCACTTCTCCCATCAAGATGGTGGACCCTACTTGCTTGCCCACTGCCTCTTCCCGGCGCAACACTGCATCTGCAGGCAAGAGCGATGCTATCCAGGTGCGCTCTTCCACATCGCCCTCGGTCACGGTCTCCCCTGCGGCGATATCATGCTTCGCAACGCAGGCTTGCACCTGATCACCCCCATAGCGCGAGAGCATCTCCGCTTCGGCAGCGCGCTTCTCTCCATCCACCGACAGCAGGTATGCCCCAACGCAGAGAGCGCACAGGAGTCCGCAGGCACATCCTGCCCAAAGCGTCTTGTTCGATCTTCGCTTCACCAACCCGCGCACCTCCCTCGCTCTTTGCACCCTTGAGTATGACCAGCGCATCTGACAGACGCTTGACAGGACTGCGTCATCCCGTGAACCCCATTTCGACAGCGATCCCCCGCCGATCCGCACCGGATCCTACCCAGGCCTTCATCCATTCAGTACCGTCTCGTACCCTTTCATGCACCGTTCTGAACCGCTGCGGCTGAACCCGTCCTCCACGAAAGCGATACAATGCCCCCTTGCAACCAAACCCGCTCTGACCTCCCCTGCGAAAGAGAGGCGATGAGGACCCTTGCGGCCAGAAGTTATGAACATAGAGACCATCGGTATTCCCCAAGCGTTGCTGACCTACCGCTTCTATCCGCTGTGGAAAACATTCTTCAGCGAATTGGGTCTCACGGTGATAGAGAGTCGTCCTACTGATCTTTCCATCCTCACTAAAGGAGACTCCCTCTCTTCCGATGAGAGCTGCTTGGCATCCAAAGCATTCATCGGTCATGTAGACGACCTCGTTGGCCGGGTAGACGCCCTTTTCATACCCTCCTATGCCAGCGGGTCCGCGCGCCAGGGCTTTTGCACCAAGTACCAGGCGCTCCCTGACATGACTGCGAACATCTTCCGCGACACCAACACTCCCGTCGTCAGCCTGCTCATCCAGGATATGTCGGATGCGAAGGAAGCCCAGAGCGCCTACATCCAGCTGGGGGAGGAGCTCGGACGAGACAAGCGCACGGCAAAGCGTGCCTACAAAGCGGCGCTCAAAGCTCAACGGGCAACCGACGCCCGAGCCGCGAAGGCCCAAGAGCTCCAACTGAAGGAGATAGCCCGCCTACGGCAGAGCGCCCGGGAAGCAGGCACTGCAGGGCCTCTGGTCATCCTGGTGGTCGCCCATCCCTACATCTCTCATGACGCCTATCTGGCAGGGCCTGTGCTCGAAGCGCTCATAGAAGCGGGAGCCTACATCCTCTTCGCTGATGAGACGGATAAGAAGAGGGCTTTCAAAGAGAGCTTCCGTTTCACCGATACGATGCCCTGGCTCATCAGCCGGGAGCTCATCGGCTCTATCCTGATGCTCCAGGGCCAGGTAGACGGCATCGTATTGATCAGTGCGTTCCCCTGTGGTCCTGATTCCATGACCAACGACGCTATCATGCGCTACATCCATGGCACGCCCATCTTGAATCTCATGATCGACGCCCAAAGCGGCACCGCGGGCATCCAAACACGGGTGGAGAGCTTCATGGACATCCTGCGCTTCCAACAGAAGGGAGGCTATCTCCATGGATAGGGTCGATGCTCCCGAATCCCTGCGCTCTCAGGTCACGGTCACTCAAGACCGCAGCCTACGCGCCCTGTTCTCACCCGGCAAGAAGAAGCCAGACAAGCGACATAAGCACATCCGTGTGGCATTCTTCCGCTATTGCTACTATGATCCGGCGTTCAAATTCTTCGTAGAGCAGGTGCTGAACGCAGAATACCTTCCCCTGCCGCCTGCCACGCGCCGCACCGACGAGATAGGCACGCAGAATTCCACGGACTATGTTTGCACCCCCTTCAAGCACATCTTGGGAGACTTCGCCGATGCTCTGGAGGCCGGGGCGAACGTCATCGTCCAATTCGGCGGCCCCTGCCGCTTGGGCTACTATGGCGAACTCCAAGAATCCATCCTGCATGACATGGGCTATGACGATTTCCGCATGCTGAACTTCTCCCGCGGATTAGAGGGCTCAGCGGCCGTTGCCTGGACGAAAGAGTGCCTGAAGCAGGTGAATCCCGACATCAACGTCCCCAGAGCAGCCCTCCGATTGATCCCTCTGGCGAACATGACCACCAAGCTCGACGCGGCTATGGATTTCTATCTGGCGAATGCGGGATTCGAGGCTGAACCCGGTTCCTTCGACCGAGCCTGGGAAGCCTTCATGGACGATATGCGCACGGCTACCGACGACAAGACCGTGAATGAGATCTACGCCCGGGCCATGGACCGCTTCAGGTCACTTCCGCTGAACAAGCCCGCGGATCCCATCCGCATCGGCATCGTTGGTGAGATGTTCACTGCCATAGATGCCCGGGCGAACCTGGGGTTAGACCGGAAGCTTCTAGCCATGGGCGTGGAGCTACATCGGATGATGAATCTGACGAATCGGTTCGTTCGCTATAACGAAGCGAACCTGCGCCTGTCGGCCTCAGAGTACATCCGCTATGACATGGGCCCCACATCCACGCTGACCATCGTGGCGGCAAAGCGCTACGCCAAAGAAGGTTTCGATGGCATCGTTCATGCGAAATCCGCCGGATGCACCCCAGAGATAGACTGCGAGCCGGTGCTTCAGCGCATCGCCCAGGACCATTCCATACCCATCCTCTATCTCACCTACGATGCACAAACCTCCGATACCGGTCTGGATACCCGGTTAGAGGCTTTCTATGACATGCTTGCCATGAAGAAGCAGAAAGGATCGCGGCTATGAGCGATGCATACCTCGGCATAGATATCGGTTCCATCTCCACAAAAGGCGTGGTCATCACCGAAGACGGGCAGATCATCGCTCGTTCCTACCTCTGGACGGAGGGCAACCCCACCGAAGCCTCCAAGCGTGTCGTTCGCGAGCTCGAGCAGCAGCTAGCTGAGGGCGGCGGAACCCAGAGCGACACAGAAGAGGTGCGCATCGTGGGCGCAGGCACCACGGGAAGCGCCCGACGTCTCGTGGGAGCCATGCTCGGGGCCTCGGTCGTGAAGAATGAGATAACGGCCCATGCGGTAGGCACCACCCATCTGCATCCGGATGTGCGCACCATCCTTGAGATAGGCGGTCAGGATTCCAAGATCATCTGCGTTGCCGATGGCATTGCGGTAGATTACGCCATGAACACCCTCTGCGCTGCGGGAACGGGCTCGTTCCTCTCTAGCCAGGCCCACCGCCTTGGTGTGGAAGTGGAGGAATTCGGAGACATCGCCCTCACCTCCCAGAAACCAGCGAATATCGCTGCCCGCTGCACGGTATTCGCCGAATCCGACTTGGTGCATAAGATCCAGATGGGATACGAACGCCAAGACATCATCGCTGGGCTCTGCCATGCAGTAGCTTCGAATTACCTGAATAACGTGGGCAAGGGAAAGACCATCGCCGCTCCTGTGGTGTTCCAGGGTGGCGTGTCCAAGAATGCAGGCGTGGTGGATGCCTTCGAAAAGCTGCTGGGCATGCCCGTGGCTGTGGATGCAGACGGCCATCTCATGGGAGCTTATGGCGCCGCCCTCTTGGCCGCCGATGCAGGCCCCGTGCGCCAGGCGGAATCAGGGCCCTTCGCCACCGGTACCTTCGATTTCGAAGCCATGCTGGATTTCGATTTCAAGACCCGCGAAGTGGAATGCCAGAAGTGCGCGAACCATTGTGAGGTCATCTGCGTCTATCGCGATCGGGATATCATCGATTCCTGGGGCAACCGCTGCGACAAGGGTGCTGTCAAGACATCTGCCTGATCCCTCTCCCCGATGCCGTAAGGGTCGATCATGAACGCCCCCGTGCAGCTCGCCGGAGATGACGGTGGAACCAACCACGGTCGATCTCTACGAGAGCGTTGCCGCAAGTTCTTCGTAGGGGTCGAACATGTTCGACCCACAAGCAACCAGATATGGGCTATGACATGCAAAGGACCCGCCGTGATGGCGGGTCCTTTTTGAAGCTACCTTGAGCTAATAGTGCTTAGAGGATCTCAGCACCCTTAGTGCGAGCTTCCTTCTCCTTGCCGAGGCCCTGGCCACCGAACACGAAGAAGTAGATGAACGGAAGCAGCATGGCAACGAGCATGATAGGCAGAGCCATGTCCGTCTTGGAGAAGCCGGGGATGGTCAGCGGGCACACGATGCAACCGATGAAGTTGACGATCACCACGCCGATCATGATCCAGAAGCGACCATTGCCGTCCGTCTCAGAGATCGGATTCTCCTCGGAGAGCCGCTGGAGCTCGTCCATGGTCTTGCCACCGGTGTTCTTAACGAACAGCAGGGTGCAAACGAGGCCGAGCACGAACGGTATGAGGAGCACGAGAACGACCATGGACCAGTTATTGGACATGGTGCCGTTCACGTCATGCTGGAACATCGCAAGGCCTGCAGCAGCGCCGAGGACGATGGAGGAACCAGAACCACCGAAGCGAGCGAACGCCTGGCACCAGGAGGTACCGGTGTTGCGCAGGGCGGTGGGGTAGGACTCGGGCATCAGCGGCTGAACAGCGGTGATAGCGTAGTTCAGGCAGAAGCCGAAGAGCAGCATCAAGAAGATGCAGGGCAGGAAGTTACCAGCAGCAGCGCCAGCCAGCGGAGCGCCGTTCACGGGAGCCTCGCCCGGGAACATCGGCACGAACACAGAGCAAGCGATGATGGCAACGATGCAAGCCACCCAGCCGATCCACAGAGCGCGCTTACGGCCGATAGCGTCAGAGATGAAGCCAACGCAGATGTTGGAAGCGATAGCAGCAACATTGTTCCACGTCTGCAGGGTCACGGACTCAGCAGGGGTGAAGCCATTGCCCTGGAACCAGGTGGGGATCCAAGCGTTCATGCCGTACACGCAGAATTGGCCGACGAAGTATGCAGACCAGATAGCGCAGGTAGCAACGATGAACTTGGAGCTGAAGAGCACTGCCGGGCCGGTCTTCTTCGGCTTCGGCGGAACGATCAGCAGGTTGGGATCGAACTCGACATCAACGTGACGGGTTGCCTTGACGATCTGGGTCAGGCGCATGCAGGCCTTCTCCTTCTGATCATGGTTGGCATACCAGTGCGGCGTCTCATGCATGACGAAGAACAGGATGATGCCGTACACCACCGGCAGAGCGCCGATGAGGTAGCAGATGCGCCAGTTCTCCACAGCGGCGCTGCCATTGGCGAGCGTGATCTGGCCGTCGGTGAGGCCCGGGATGATCGAAACAGGGTTGGAGCAGATAGGTGCTGCAACAAGACCAGCGATAACCCAGCCCATGACCATGAAGGCCATGCCGAAGGTAACGAAGATGCCGCGCTGCTTGGAAGGCATGCTCTCGGAGAACACGGTGGTCACAACCGGGATGCAGGAGCCAACGCCGAAGCCAGCGATCAGGCGGAA